>NZ_JBFREA010000036.1:0-22255 GCF_052114065.1 Specibacter sp. RAF43
TGATCCAGGAGGGTGTGGGCGCGGCCGCGGCCGATCGCGTACAGGGCCATGATTTCCGCGTCCGCGTAGCGGGAGCGGTAGGCGGGGTCGGTGGCGGGGTCTTCCCCGGCCAGGGGCGGGCGGCGGGTGGCGAAGACGGCCAGGGCGGTCGCTTCCCGGCCCCGGGCCCAGGCCGCGAGCCGGTTTGCCGAGTGCACGTAGTCCAGCAGGTCGTTTTCGCCCAGGGCGGCCGGGTCCAGGCCGGCCAGGGCGTCCGCCCCGGGGACCGGGGACCACACCACCCCGGCCGGATTGTTTGGCCGGGGTGCGGTGGGCAGGTCCGGGACCGCGGCCCGGAGCATCCGGACCCGGGCCGCCACCCCGGGCCCGGGCCGGGAGAGGGCCGGATCCGCCTGGCCCGGATCCGCCCACGGCGCGGGGACCACCGGCACCGGAAACAGCTTCCCGCCCGCAGCGGGGACGGACGGAAGAAGGACGGCGTCGGGGTAGTCCTCGGCGGTCTCGGGGTGGTTGGTGGTTTCGGGGTGCTCGGCGGTTGCGGGGTAGTCGTCGACGGGGGCGGTGGCGATGAGGCGGGCGATGTCGGCGTCGCTGAGCTCGGCGCCGGGGTCCTCCTCGGCGAAGGAGCCGGCGGCCAGGTGCCAGGCCAGTTCCGCGGCGCTGAAGCCGGCCCAGGGCTCGTGGGCGAGGGGGTCGGTGGCGATCAGGGCGGCCAACTGATCGTCGGTGAGCCATGGCTCATCGTCCTCCGGCCGGCGGCCGGGGTGACGATCCAGATGCGACGGTCCGGTGGGGGTGGAGTCCCCGCTGCTACCGGGCCGATCCGTCGTGCCCATGATCCCACCCTACCCACTTTGTTCTAATAGTGGAATAGCTTCATGTATTTATCTTCTACATTGGCATGAATTCTGCCCGCCGGGACCGACACGTCCGGCACACCCGCAGGAGCTGCCAGCTCAACAGCCTCCCGAGGTCGCGGCGAGGCCGATCACCACGGGCCGGCAACGGGCACACCCGCAGGAGCTGTCAGTTCGACGGGGCGGAGGGAGGGGAGCTGACGCGGCAGGGAATTGCTGTAACGCGCCCCACACCAGAAATTGTTGCCGTCCCCGCCCGATAAGCTGGGTTGGCCTACGCCCTGATTGGAGTCCGACCCATGCCACCGCGCCGTCCCCCGTCGCCCACGCCACCCATCGATGGAACGGATGGCGCCCTCGCCGCCCGGGCCACCGGTACGTCGCTGCTCCACACCGCGGTGCGCTACTACTCGCTGACCAAGCCGCGAGTTCTTTACGGAAACGTCCTGACGGCCGCCGCGGGATTCCTGTTTGCCAGCCCGGGCCGGATCAACATTGTGTTGTTCCTGGTCGTCTGCCTCGGCACGACCCTTGTGATCGCCTCCGCCTGCGCGCTGAACAATGTGTTGGACCGGGACATTGACACGGTCATGGCGCGCACCAAGAAGCGGGCCACCGTCACCGGGGGCGTGGGCGCCCGCCATGCCGTCATCTTTGCGGCCGCCCTTGGCGTGGCAGGCATGGCCATGCTGGTTGCCTGGACCAATTGGCTGGTTGTCGCGGTCGGGGTGGGCGGCTTCCTGGCCTATGTGGTGTTGTACGGGATGCTCTCAAAACGGATGTCCGTCCATGGCACGCTGGTGGGCAGCCTTTCCGGGGCCGCCCCTATTCTGGGCGGATATGTGGGGGCTGCGGGGGTGCTCGACGCCGGTGGGGCGGTGGCGTTCCTCATGCTCTTCTTGTGGCAGTTGCCCGCCTTTTACTCCATTGCCATCTACCGGCGGGACGAATATGCCCGGGCGAATGTGCCGGTCATTTCGGTGGTGCGGGGCATCCCCCGAACCAAGATCCAGATCCTGGTCTACACGGTGGCCTTTGTGCTTGTGTCCCTGCTGCCGCAGCTGCTTGGCTACGTCGGGGCCAGCTACACGGCCGTCATGGGGCTGTTGGGGGCCGGCTGGATCGTGCTGGCCGTGCGCGGCGTGACGGCAGCGGACAGCTACGGCTGGGCCCGGATGATGTTCCGCTACTCGCTCATGGTGATGACGGCCGTCTCGGTCATGCTTGCCGTCGGTCCCCGCCTGCCATAACAGGGGCAAGGACTCGGCAGGGACGTTGGACAGGCAGCCCACGCCCGCGTGGACTAGTCCGGGCCCGCTGTTGGGGCGCCGTCCGAAATACAGTTGCCGGACCGCGCCATGGCCGCCTGGAGGGCACTCGCACGGGGCGGGTTGGGCAGGGCCGCGCGTAAATCGGGTCCCGCGCTGAAGGCCTCGATCATATAGGCCACAAATCGCGCCGAGAGTTCCGGTACGGTATTGCCGGTGGCCTCGACGATGCCGGCGTGCGCCATCAGCAGCATGGGCAGATCGCGGTCGGAGAAGTCAGCACGCAGCCTCCCGGTTTTTTTGGCCAGCGCCACCAACCGGTTAAACCCGCGAAAGGCACGTACCCGCTGGGCTTCCAGGGCGGCGGCGTTCTCGCTGGGGAAACGCGTTGACAACACGTTCATGAAGCCGTGGTCTGCCGACTGCATGGCGCACACCGTATGCACGTACCAGCAAAAGCCCGTCCAGGGGTCCGCCATGGCCAGAGCGTCATCTGCCACGCCCGCATAATCGCCCATCTTGCCGGCAAACACCGCGTCAATGAGCCGGTCCCGATCGGGGAACCGGCGGTACAGCGTGGCGATCCCTACGCCGGCGCGCCTGGCCACATCCGTCAACGGCGCCTCAATGCCCTGTTCGGCAAAGACCGCGGCCGCGGCCGCCACGATGCTCGCACGGTTCCGCGCCGCATCCGAACGCAGGGAGGGTGCCGACCCGCGGTCTGCAGGGCCGCCCGGCACGTGAGCTTCCGTCTCCACCATGGTCCGATTCTAGGCCTGCCAAAGCCGTGCGCGGCCCGGGATTCGCGTCCACAGTCCGGCATGGTGGAATACATTCCCCGCTTGCGCGGTTACCACCCCGTTAGGAAACGGACACGTGTCTCCGTTTCACCACTTCCCGTGATCGAGAGCCCCATGAACGTTTTCCTTTGGATTGTCCAAATACTGCTGGCCTGCATGTTCCTCCTGGCCGGCGTCATGAAGTCCACGCGACCCATTGCCACGCTGGCACAGAAGATGTCGTGGGTGAATCACTATCCCGCCGGCGTGGTCCGCCTGGTGGGAGCCGTTGAACTGTTGGCCGCGATTGGACTGGTCCTTCCGCTCGCCACGGGAATCGCCCCCATACTTACGCCACTGGCCGCCGTCGGACTGGCCGCCGTCATGGTCCTGGCCGCCGTCTACCACCTGCGGCACAAGGAGTTCAGCGGTGTCGGCATCAATGCCGTCCTGTTTCTGCTCGCGGCCGTCGTGGCCTGGGGCCGCCTGGCCGGCTAGGTCGTGTGGAGCTCGCGCCGGCGCATGAGGCGCACCGCAACGGCCGCGGCGGCGACGGCGATCACCAGCATCCAGATCCCGCCGCTCCAGTCGGCGCCGGCCCCGAACGGGACGGGCGTGTGTTGGAAGGGTGAGAGCTTCTGGGCCCAGTCGGGCAGGCCCACCATGCTGCCAAAGATGCCGAGCACGACGCCGAGGCCCAGCACCGACCACCCGGCCGCGGTGGCGCCGCCCGGCAGCAGCACAAAGAGCAGCGCCACCACGCCAAGGTAGACCAGCCCGGCCGGCAGCTGGGCCGCCGCGGCGGCAAACGCGTCCCCGGCCGGGCCGGCCGGCTCCCCCGCGCCGACGGCGGACACCATGGCAAAGACGGCGGCGGACAGCAGCACGAGCACCACGGCGACGACGCCCAGGAACAGGTAGTCCGCCAGCCATCTGACCCGGCTGACCGGCGCTGCCAACAGCAGCTCCGCCGTGCCGCCGGACTCCTCCTGGCGCAGCCGGATCACCGCCTGGACGGCGCAGGCGGCGGCCATGACGCCCACGATGCTGAACATCACCGCGAGCAGCAGCTGGGTGGGCGTCTGCGTGGTCCCGGGCACCATTTTCGCCAGGGTGTTCAGGACCGCCTCATCGGAGCTGTTGATCTGCGCGACCAGGGAGGAGAGCGATCCGGCCAGGAGGCCGGTCGCCGCGCCGCCCACGCACCAGCCGAGAATGCTCGGCCATTGCAGCCGCCAGGCCAGGGCGGGCGTGCCGTTGAGCCAGCCGCGCGCCGCTGGTCGGCCCGCCCGGCCGGTCAGCAGGCTGGCGCCGGTGTCCCGGCGTGATTGCAGCACGAACACCGCCAGCACGCAGGCGGCGGCGAACACGGCGTTGAGCAACAGCGGCAGGTAGTCATTGGCCCCAAAGGCGGCCACCTGCTGCCCCCAGCCGATGGGCGAAATCCAACTCGGCCAGCCGGCCACGCGGTGCAGGGCGTCGGCGCCGGCGCTGGAGGAGGCATCGCCGATGCCGCGCAGAAAGTACCCGAGCACGACGGCGCCTGCCGCGACCCCGTTGGCCCCGCGCGAGGTCCGCATGAATTCCGCAGCCAGCAGGCCCACCCCGAAAAACGACAGCCCGGCCGCGCCCACGGCGACGCCGGCGCAGACAGATCCGCCGACGTCGAGCCGTCCGGCCAGGAAGCCGAGGGCAACGGCAACGGCCATGCCGAGGTTGGCCAGGACGCCGTGGACCACCGTGGCGGCCGTGGCCAGATTCCGCGCGGCGGGGGTGGCGGCCAGCAGCTCGGCCCGGCCCGACTCCTCCTCGGCGCGGGTGTGGCGGACGGCCAGGAACGTGCTCATCAGCCCGGCCAGCAGGGCCAGGAAAGTGTAGATCTCAAAGAAGGTGAAAGGCCCGAGCCCGGCCCCTTGGGGCAGGCCGCGGACCATGAGGATGGCCGGGGTGCTCACGGCCAGGGCCAGGATGTTGGCGCGTCCGGCGGCGTCACCGAACGACTGCGCGATCGCGGTGGCGGAGAAGAGCCCAAGCAGCCCGGTGCCGGCGATCCACAGGACCAGCTGCCAGCGGTCCCGCCGCAGCCGCTGGCGCACCAGGGTGCCCAGGGTGTTCATGGCGCGCCCGTCACGCCGTCGGCGGCGAGTTCGTCCCCGTAGTGGCGCAGGAACAGCTCCTCCAGCGACGGCGGATTGATCGTCAGGCCCTGGGCGTTGAGCGCGGCGACGGCCGGCAGCACGGCCGCGAGCTGGACGCTGTCCACGGTGAATCGGACGCGGCCGCCGGCCACCCTGAGATCGTGGCTGTACGGGATGCCCGCCAGCTGCTCCGCACCGAGGCCGTCGGCGGCGAACTCCACCTCGCTGCGGGTGAGGTGCCGCAGCGAATCCAGCGTTCCGCTATCCACGGTCTTCCCCTCGCGGATGATGCTGACCCGGTGGCACAGCGCTTCCACCTCGGAGAGGATGTGGCTGGAGAGGAGCACGGTGGCCCCGTCCGCTGCCACCCGGGCGATCTCCCGGTTGAAGACGGCTTCCATGAGCGGATCCAGCCCGCTGGTGGGCTCGTCCAGGACGTAGAGGTCCGCCGGCGTGACAAACGCGGCGATCAACGCCACTTTTTGCCGGTTTCCCTTGGAATACGTGCGGCCCTTCTTGGCCGGGTCGAATTCAAAGACGTCCGCCAGCCGCGCCTTCCGGGCCGCATAGGCGGCCTTGTCCCGGGTCCCCCCGCGCAGCCGGCTGATGAGGTCGATCGCCTCGCCGCCGCTCAAATTGGGCCACAGGCTCACGTCGCCGGGCACGTACGCGATGCGCCGGTGGAGTTCGACGGCGTCGTTCCAGGGATGGCGGCCAAAGACGGTCGCCGTTCCGCCGTCGGCCCGGGCCAGTCCAAGCAACACCCGCAAGGTGGTGGACTTCCCGGCGCCGTTTGGCCCCAGGAAGCCGTGGATCTCCCCCGCCTCCACGGCAAGGTCCAGGCCGTCCAGGGCGCGCACCTTGCCGTATCTCTTGACCAGTCCCTGCGTTTCAATCACGGTGCCCATGGACGCGACGCTACCCCTGTGGGCCCGCGATGTTAAGAGCGTCCCGACACCTGCACAGCCGCCCGAGGTAACCGGCCCGCCTGAGGGAACCCTTGAGCGAGGGCCTGACCGAAGGCTTGACCAAAGCGCGCGAAGGGCCTGCAATGGAGGGTAAGGGAACCGGTGCCTGTGTGACGCCGGAGGAATTCCCAAGCGTCCGGAACGGGCGGTCCCGGACCGTGATCGGGAGGTGCCGTGATGGTCATTGCAACCCTTGCCGGGCTGGTACTGCTGGCGGGTCTGGCGGCACTGGTGGTGTTGGCAACGGCCGCCACGGTGTGGCTCGTGAAGACCCGTCCGGCGCTGGAGCAGGATCCCGACACCAGGTTTTGGTACGGCTTTGCGGGCCTGTGCGTCCTGGTCCCGGCCGTGCTGCTCACGGCGGTCGCGAACCGCTGGGCCGGCGCCGCCCTCACGCTGGCCGCTGCGGGCACATGGTTTTGGGCCAACCGGCTTGTCTCACGCCGCATGGCCGTGCGCGCGGCAGACGCGGCCCGGTCCCGGCAGGCCGCCGAGCACGCGGCCCTGGCCGCACGGCACGACGTCGTGCTCACACGCTGGAGCCGCTATTCGCTGGACCCTGCGGCCGCCATCGACTTTCCGGCCATGAACGACGTCCGGATCCCGGAGACATCCGCGCTGGTCAAGGCCGTCGCCCTGGCCGAGGAGCTGCGCCGCGCCCCCACCCCAACCGACGCCGCAGCCGTCGCCACCGCAAACGGCAGCCCCGCCGCAACCGACACCCCCGCCGGCCCGGACTACCGGGAGGCCATCGCCAGCCTGGAGGCGGCGTTCCGGCGCGCCGAGCAGGCCGCCGCGGCGGCGGCCCCCTGACGCCCGGGGAGATGAATTGCGCCCGGACGCTGTTGCTTGGTTTCCGCAGGCGCGTACCATCACCCTGAGGGCGTGATTCCGCCGGGCGGCGGAGAGCACCCTCCGGCACCACAACGGCGGCACCCACGGCGCGGCCGACCATTCGGTAGTGAGTGGTATTGATTGATATCGATTTATATTGACGGAAATTGATGGAATGGGGATCGCAATGCCCAAGGAAGACCAGCCCGCGAACGACCGGCCCCGCGGCAAGCATGCGGCCACACCCACCGGTCCTGAATTGGTGCCGCTGCCCGGCAGCAGCCGCGGCCCGGCGCCACAGGCCATCCACCTGGCAGCCGGTGCCCCGGGTGCGGACGCCTACCTCGACGACCAGCAGATCGAGGTGACGGTGGTCCTGCGCCGCGCCAAGCCCGTACCCGAGGGCGCCCTGGCGGCCCGGATGACCAAGGCCGAACTGGCCGAATACGGGGCGTCCCCGAACGACGTCGAACTCGTCACCAAGACCCTGACCGGACTCGGCGCAACGGTCAGCGACACCGATGCGGCCTCCCGCCGGCTCCGCGTGGCCGGAACAGTCGAACTGCTGTGCACCATTTTCGGCACCCGGCTGCAAATGGTCACCAGCGTGGCCCCCAACCAGGAGCCGGTCACCCATCGCCACCGCACCGGCAGCCTCAGCGTGCCCGCGGAACTGGACGGGGTGATCACCGCCGTTCTGGGCCTCGATGACAGGCCGGCGTCCCGGCCCCAGTTTCACGTAGCCCCCGCACTGGCCACAAGCTCCAGCTACACGCCCTTGGAATTGGGGCTCGTCTACGACTTCCCCGCCGGCACGGACGGGTCGGGGCAGACCATCGCCATCCTCGAGCTGGGCGGGGGCTTCGGCCAGGCCGACCTCGACGCCTATTTTGCCGGCCTGGGCATGACCGGCCCCACGGTTACCGCGGTGGGAGTCGACGGAGGCGTCAATGTCCCCGGCCAGGACCCGCAGGGCGCAGACGGCGAGGTGCTGCTGGACATCGAGGTGGCCGGGGCCTTGGCGCCCGGGGCCGCCATCAAGGTCTACTTCGCACCCAACACCGATGCCGGTTTCCTGGACGCACTCAGCCAGGCCGCCCACGACGCGCCCACCCCCGCCGCCATCAGCATCAGCTGGGGCCTGAACGAGGACGAGTGGACGGAGCAGGCGCGGGCGGCCTTTGACGCGGCGCTCGAGGATGCTGCCCTGCTGGGTGCCACGGCGACCGCCGCCGCCGGCGACAACGGCAGCGCCGACGGCTCCGCAGACGGGCGGAACCACGCCGACTTCCCGGCCTCGAGCCCGCACGCGCTGGCCTGCGGCGGGACCCGGCTGAGCGCCGATCCGGCCACCGGCAAGGTGTCCGCCGAGACCGTCTGGAACAACTCCGCCAGCTCGGCCACGGGCGGCGGGGTCAGCGACGCGTTCCCGCTGCCGCCGTGGCAGGCGCATGTCAAGGTCAAGTCCGGCTCCGGGCACCCGGCGGCCCCGGCCGGTCGGGCGGTGCCGGACGTGGCCGCCGTCGCCGATCCGCAAACCGGCTATCAGGTCCGCGTCGACGGGGTGGACATGGTCATCGGCGGCACCAGCGCGGTTGCCCCCCTGTGGGCGGCGCTGATCGCCCGTTTTGCCCAGTCCGCCGGCCACGGCTTCGGCCAGTTGCAGCCGGCCCTGTACAAGAACGTCAAGACCGGTCACCGCACCCCCGGCTTTCGGGACGTCACCAAGGGCAGCAACGGCGGCTACCACGCGACGGTCGGCTTTGACGCCTGCACTGGGCTGGGGGTACCGGACGGCACCGCACTGCTGGCCCTGCTGACCCGCTAGTTGCCGCCGGGCAGGCCGGCCGGTGGTTTCGGCATCGGCGGCATCGGGATCACCGGCGGTGCGGGGGCCCGGGGTGCCCCGCTCGCCGGGGGCCGCACGGGTGCCTTGGTCGCCGGAGCCTCCACGGCGGGCGGGGCGGCCGGCGCCTGGCTCGCCGGGGCCGGCGGCGGTTGGACGTCGCCGGCCTTGGGATCATTGACCCCGGCCACCAGCGGCGGGGTGGAGGCCAGCATGGCTGCGGGCGGCTGCGCCAGCGGGGCCGGCGCGTACGCGCGTTTTGCGGCGGCGGCGTTCATGACGGCCGCCCATTGCGTGCCGGCCAGGTTGGCGCCGTCGACCACGGGCCAGTAGCGTCCGTTGATGGTAATGTCCTGGTTCCACCACTTCTGGTCGTTGCCCTGGTAGCTGCCGAACCACGACGCCGTCGCAATGCCGGAGGTTGCCCCGATGGTCCAGGTGTCGACGTTGTGGTCCGTGGTCCCGGTCTTGGCGAAGGCGCTGCTCTTGTCAGTGAGCGGGATCAGGTAGCCGGAGCCCTTCGTGAGCATTTGCTGCAGGGCATACTTCACCCCGTTGGCCACGTCCTTGGACATGGTCCGCTGGCAGTTGGCGCCCGGCACGGGGTATTTCTTGCCGGTGCTGTCCGTCACGGAGACCAGTGCCACGGGGTCACAGCGCACCCCGCCGCTGGCGAACGTGGCCATCATGGTGGCCATGTTGATCGGCGCCACGCTTTGGGTGCCGATCAGGTTGGCGATTTCCGATACGTTGTACGGCTTGTTCGTGGCGCCGTCGCTGATGCCGGCCGCCGTCGCCATCTTCTGGATGTTGCAGAAATCCAGCTGCGTCGCGGTCTGGAAGGTGATGGTGTTGATCGAGTTGTACAGGCCTTCCATGGCCGTCTGCGGGTAGTAGTGGTCGGGATCGTCATTGGGCAGCAGGACGGTGCCGGCCGCCGGGTCATACACTCCCGTGGTGCTCCCGCAGGAGTTCTTCCAGGGATAGCCGACGGGGTACCGGCGCACGGCCCCGTCGATCATCGTCATCATCGAATGGCCGGAATGCAACCATTCGGCGAAGACGATCGGCTTGAAGGTGGAGCCGATCGGGAAGCCGCCTGCCCCGTGCAGCGGCGCCCCCGCCTTGTCCTTGGCCGGCAAAGCAAAGTTTCCCATGTAGTTGCCCGGCTTGGTGGCGGGGTTGTAGACGGTATTTTGCGCCATGGTCAGCACCTTCCCGGTGGCGGGTTGGACGCTGACGACGGCGGCCCCGCGCTGGAGCGGATCGGTCGCGGACATGGTGGCATGGACCTGTTGTTGCGCCACCTTTTGCAGGGCCGGATCCAGCGTGGTCTTGATGGTCAGCCCGCCCTGGTACAGGAACTTCGTGCGGTCCTCGACCGTGGCGCCGTAGGCGGGGTCGTTGAGGACCAGTTGCTGGACGTAGTCGCAAAAGTACGGGGCCGTGGGGGCCGCGACGCAGCCCTGGGCGGAACGGACCACATGCAACACCAGTTTCGCGGCCACGGCGTCGGTGTATTCCTTTTGCGTGATGGTGTGCTGTTTGAGCATGTTGGCCAGCACGGCATTGCGCCGGGTCACCACATGTCCGGGCTGGGTGAGCGGGTCGTAGTACGTGGGGCTGTTCACCACGCCCGCCAGCGCGGCGGCCTGCGGCAACGTGAGGTCCTTGGCCGTGGTATTGAAATAGAGCTTGGCGGCGGCCTGGATGCCGTAGGCGCCGTTGCCGAAGTAGATCAAGTTCAGGTATCCCTGCAGGATCGCGTCCTTGGATTCCGTCTTCTCCAGCGCGATGGCCATGCGAATTTCACGCAGCTTGTCCGCCAGCGTCTTCTGGGCCCCCAGCTTCGCCTGCTCCGTCTTGCCCTCGGAGACGAGCTTTTCGATCAGGACGTTGTTCACGTACTGCTGGGTGATGGTTGAGGCGCCCTCGCGCCCGCCGGCCACGGTGGCGGCCAGTGCGCGCAAAATGCTGGTGGGATCAATCCCGCCATGCTCGTAAAACCGGGCATCCTCAATGGCGACGATGCCGTTCTTGATGAACGGGGACATCTGCGCCAAGGTGACCGGCTCCCGGTCCTGTGAATAGAAGGAGGCGATCACGGACCCGTCATTGGCCAGGACGGTGGTGGACTGCGCCGGGGGCTGCGGGTCCAGGGTGTCCGGCGAGGCGCCCAACACATTGCCGGTGCCGGTCACGGCGATGGTGGCCACGGCCACGGCGGGCGTGAACAGGGCGGCGACGAGGACGCCGCACAGGGCGCAGACCACGAGCATCCGCAGGATGGCCGCTACCGGCCATCCGAGCGTTCGTTCCCTTGATCCCGCGCCTTGTCTCGTGCCCACTGTCCGCCATTTCCGTCGCGCGCCGTATGAGTGCGCGCCCTCTTACGTGCACGCCGTACCCTGGTGCCATTCCCGCGTCCCGCCGGGTGACCGGCGCGCGGCCGCAGACACCGGCGGCTCTTAAGAATGCCTCGCTTTGTTTGGAGTTTGCTGGGTATTCGCCACGAAGCGCGGGTTAATGCGCGCGAATATGCCGCCTGGAACGCGCAAAATTCCCCGCCAATGCGGGCATCGCGGGGGGTCGGGACGTAGGCTCGGGGCATGGCAAAGTTTTTTGACGTCCACCCCGACGATCCGCAGCCCCGCATGGTCAGCCAGATCGTCCAGCTCATCCAGTCCGGGGGGCTCATCGCCTACCCCACGGATTCCTGCTACGCCCTGGGCGCCCAGTTGGGCAATCGGGACGCGCTGGAGAGGATTCGGCGCATCCGCCACCTGGACGGCAAGCACCACTTCACGCTGGTGTGCAAGGACTTTGCCCAGCTGGGCCAGTTCGTGATGGTGGACAATGATATCTTCCGCAGCATCAAGGCCGTCACGCCCGGGCCCTACACTTTCATCCTGCCGGCAACCCATGAGGTGCCGCGGCGGCTGGCACATCCGAAGAAGAAAACGGTGGGCGTGCGGATCCCCAAGAGCCACCTGATCCAGGCCATCCTGACCGAGCTGGGCGAGCCCCTGCTCTCCAGCACCCTGCTGCTGCCGGATGAGGAGGTGCCCCTGACGCAGGGCTGGGAGATCAAGGAACGCCTGGACCACGTGATCGACGCCGTCATCGACTCCGGGGACGTGGGCGCGGAGCCCACCACCGTGGTGGACTTTTCCAGCGGCTACGCCGAAGTGGTCCGCCGCGGCATGGGCGACCCGGCCAGGTTCGAATAGGCCGCTTCGAATAAGCAAGGTTCGAATAGGCCGGCTTCGAAACTTTTGCGCCCGGACCTCTGGCGGCGCCCGACCCGTGGTGATTGACTTGACCCTATTCACACACGTGTGGAGGGGTCGACGATGATGCCCGGTCATCCCAGCGAACAAGTGAATCCGCGGTTGCTGCATCAGGTGGTGCTTGGCCTCATGGCCTGCGCCGCGCTGGTTCTGACCTTTCTGGTCGCTGCCGCCCCGGCGCAGGCCGCCTCCCGCTCCGGCCACGACATCTCTTGGCCGCAATGCTCCACGGCGGAGGGCGGATACGGGCTCCCGCTGCCCCCGGCCTCCTCGCAGTTCGTCATCATCGGGCTGACCAAGGGGCTGGCCTTTACCGAAAATCCGTGCCTGGCCGCGCAGGTCAGTTGGGCCCAGACCAATTCAAAGCCGGCCCAGGCCTACACGATGGCCGGCTTCCCCACCTCGGCCCAGTTGGCGAGCTATCGGACCCGGGGCCCGTGGGCGGCAACCACGCGGGCCGGCCAGCTCTCCAATGTGGGCTACGCGGAAGCGGCGGCCGCGGTGGCCTCCCTGGCAGCGGTGGGCTTCCGGCCCCCGGTGGTGTGGATCGACGTCGAGCCCCGGCCGGCCCAGCCGTGGCCCACCGCCACGGCGACCCAACAACGCGAGAACCGCTTCGTGATCGAGGGCCTCATGCGCGGCCTGCGCGACGCCGGATTTGCCTACGGACTGTATTCCTTCACCTCCGGCTGGCAAAGCATTACCGGCTCCTGGCTGCTGCCCGGCGTCCCGGTCTGGGCGACGGCCGGGCGGCTGGACTACCCGAACGAGGCCCTGGACCGGTGCACCCAGCCCAGCTTCTCCGGCGGCCACGTGTACATCTCGCAGTGGTACGACGACACCCGCGACTACGACATCACCTGCGATCCCTATGTCTTCACGGCACTGGCCATGCCGGGGTCCACCCTCTCCGGATCGACCGGGGACTTCAACGGGGACTGGAACAACGACGTCCTCTCCCGCACCGGCGCGACGGGCGAGCTGCGCCTGTACGCCGGCAACGGCCGGGCCGGGTTCGCCGCCGGCGTGAGGATCGGCAGCGGCTGGGCGGCCTTCAACGCCGTTGACACGGTCGGGGACTTCAGCGGGGATGGCCGGGCGGACGTACTGGCCCGCGAAACCAGCACCGGGTTCTTGTGGCTCTACCCGGGCAACGGCCGCGGCGGCTGGCTGCCCCGGGTCCGGGTGGGAAGCGGCTGGAACATCTTCAACGCCGTCTTCGGTCCCGGGGACTTCAACGGCGACCAAAAGGTTGACGTGCTGGCCCGCGAAACCACCACCGGGGTCCTGTGGCTCTACCCGGGCAACGGCCGCGGCGGCTGGCTGCCGCGCATCCGGGCCGGAAGCGGCTGGAACAATTTCAATACCGTCCTAGGTCCCGGCGATGTCAACGGTGACGGCACCGCCGACGTGCTGGCCCGCGAAACCAGCACCGGCGCGCTGTGGCTCTACCCCGGCAACGGCGCCGGCGGCTGGCTGCCCCGCGTCAAGGTGGGCACCGGCTGGAACGGCATGACCTACGTGCTCAGCCCCGGCGACCTCAACGGCGACCGCACGCCCGACGTCCTGGCCAGGGACGGCAGCGGGACCCTGTGGTTCTACGGCCGGAACGGGAACTCGAGCTGGTTCCCGCGCGTCGCCGTGGGCCAGGGCTGGAACTCCATGAACGCGATCTTCTAGCGCCGCCCGTGCGGGCCGGGCACCCTCCCGGCGGCTCGGGCGCAAACGCCCCGGGAGTAGGGTGGAAAACATGGACTCGATCACCATTTTCACGGTTGGCCATTCCACGCACCCGCTGGAGGAATTCATCGCGCTGCTGGTGGCGCACGGGGTCACGGACCTGGTCGATGTCCGCACCGTGCCCAAGTCCGCGCATAATCCGCAGTTCTGGTCCGAGCCCCTGGCGGCGGGGTTGGGGCGGGCCGGGCTGGGCTACCGGCACGAGCCCGCCCTGGGCGGCTTGCGCCACGCCGCCAAGGACAGTCCCAACGGGGCGTGGCGCAACGCGTCCTTCCGGGGATATGCCGATTACATGCAGACACCCGAGTTCGCCGGGGCCGTGGAACACCTGGTGCTTGGCGGCCGCGAGAGGACCACCGCGATCATGTGTGCCGAGGCCGTCCCGTGGCGGTGCCACCGTTCCCTGGTCGGGGACGCCCTGCTGGTGCGCGGGGTCACGGTGCTGGACATCATGACCGAAAAGTCCGCCAAGCCACACACCCTCACCTCCTTTGCCCGCGTGTCCGGTACGACGGTCACCTACCCGCCCGAAACGCCGGAATCGGCCACGGCGTGAGTGCCCCGGGCGGCCTCACCTCTCCCCCCGCAGTGCCCGCGGCGGGACGCAGGCGCCGCGCCTTCCTGGCCCTGGTGACCGCCGCGGCGTTCGTGACCTTTGCCCAGGCGTTCATGGTGGCGCCCATCCTGCCCCAGCTGGCTGGGACCTTTGGCACCGGCGTGGAAACGGTCGGGCTCGCCGTTCCGGCCTACCTGATCCCGTACGGGCTCATGACGCTCTTTTGGGGGCCGCTGTCGGACCGGATTGGGCGCCGGCCCGTCATCCTGGGCTCGCTGGTGGTCTTTGCCGCCCTGACCGCCGTCACCGCCCTGGCCCCGTCGGCGGCTGCGTTCATCTGGCTGCGGGTGGCCACCGGGATCGCGGCCAGCGGGGTGGTCCCGATCTCTCTGGCCCTGATCGGGGACGAGTTTGCCTTTGCCGAGCGCGGCCGGGCCCTGGGCTGGCTGTTCGGCGGCATGGCCGGCGGCATCGCCGTGGGTTCCACGGCGGGCGCCCTCGCCGAGCCGGCCGTTGGCTGGGGCGGCTTGTTCGTGCTGTCCGGCGCCGGCATCCTCGCCATGGCCGCCCTGGCCGTTGCCCTGCTCCCGGCGGCCCGCCCCGCCGCCGACGTGTCCCCATGGGCGGCCGTCGCGGCCGCGTACTGGCGGCTGCTGGCCACCCGGCGCGGCGCGCGAACCTACGGCTATGTGCTCCTGAACGCCATCCTGCACTCGGGCATCTACACGTGGCTGGGCGTCTACCTCGTCCATCGCTTTCGCCTTGGCCCGGTGGGGGTGGGGCTGGCACTGCTGGGCTACGGGGTGCCCGGGTTCCTGTGCGGCCCGGTGATCGGCCGCCTCGCGGACCGCTTTGGCCGGGCCGCCATCATCCCGGCCGGCGTCCTGCTCGCCGCCCTCTGCTCGCTTGTCCTGGCCACCGACGCTCCCCTGCCCGCGGTCGTCGCCGCCATCGCGGTCCTGTCCCTGGGCTACGACATGACCCAACCGCTTTTTGGCGGGATCGTGACCGACTTGCCCGGGCGCACCGGGGTGGCCGTGGGCCTGCTGGCGTTTTCGCTGTTCCTGGGTTTCGGCACCGGCAGCCTGGTCTTCCAGGCGGTGCTGGCGGCCGGTTTCCCGTTCGCGCTCACGGTCTTCGGCGGTGCGGCCATGCTGGCCGCCGCGGCGGCGGTGCCTCTGTTCCGCGGCGAACGCCCGCAGTGAACCGTGCCGAAGCGGGGCCGGCTTGTGTCCATTTGCGATGCCCGATAGAGTGTGAACCGTGTCACGAGCGTGTGGCACGTGCTGATTATCTGCGGCGGGAGAGTCCTGCCGGTACGTTGGTGGGCGCCGTAGGAGCAATTCCTCCCCGGGAATCTCTCAGGCACCTGTACCGCCGCGGTTAGGCAACTCTGGAAAGAAGCCACGGGCAGCCGTGGCTCACCGACGGTGCAAGCGAAACCCTGCCAAGCGGGGGGCGCGAAAACTCTCAGGTCCAATACAGAGCGGGGAGGAACCCAAACCAACGTGGTACACGTGCCACCGGCAAAATGGAGTTCCCTTCGTGCATACCCAGCATTCCCCCGCCGCCTTCGTTGACCGGCACATCGGCTCGCGACGCGAGACCGACATCAGCACCATGCTCGCCGCGATCGGCCAGGAAAGCGTTGACGCCATGGTGGAGCGCGCCGTTCCGGCCACCATCCGCCAGGAAAAACCGCTCGCGCTTGACGCCGCGCTGACCGAGGAACAGGTGCTGGCGGCGCTGCGCACCATTGCCGCCAAAAACACCATGGCGGTGCAGATGATCGGGCAGGGCTACTATGACACCGTCACGCCCGCCGTGATTCGCCGCAACGTCCTTGAGGCCCCTGCCTGGTACACGGCCTACACGCCGTACCAGCCGGAAATCTCCCAGGGCCGCCTCGAGGCGCTGCTGAACTTCCAGACCATGGTCCAGGACCTGACCGGGCTGCCGATCGCCAACGCGTCCCTGCTGGACGAGGCCACCGCGGTGGCCGAGGCCGTGCTGATGATGCGCCGGGCCAACAAAAACAAGGCCGCGACCGACGCCAAGACGGTCCTTGACGCCGATCTGTTCCCGCAGACCATCGCCATCGTCCGGGGCCGCGCCGAGGCGCTGGGCTTCGCGGTGGAGGTCGCCGACCTCAGCCTGGGCCTGCCCGACGGGCCGGTCAACGGCGTCGTGCTCCAGCAGCCGGGCGCCTCCGGACGCGTCTTTGACCACGCCGCCGTCATCGCGGCCGCCAAGGAACGCGGTGCGCTCGTCACGGTTGCCGCCGACCTGCTGGCCCTGACCCTGATCACCTCCCCCGGCGAGCAGGGCGCGGACATCGCCGTCGGCACCACCCAGCGCTTCGGCGTCCCGCTGTTCTTCGGCGGCCCGCACGCGGCGTACATGGCCGTGCGCAAGGGCATGGAACGGTCCATGCCCGGGCGCCTGGTCGGCGTGTCCACGGACGACGCCGGCACCCCCGCCTACCGCCTGGCCCTGCAAACCCGCGAGCAGCACATCCGCCGCGAGAAGGCCACCTCCAACATCTGCACCGCCCAGGCGCTGCTGGCCATCGTCTCCTCCTTCTACGCCGTCTACCACGGCCCGGACGGGCTGAAGGCGATCGCGCGCCGCACGCACGGCCACGCCGTCACCCTGGCCACGGCACTGCGCCAGGCCGGCGTCGAGGTCCTCCACGACTCCTTCTTTGACACGGCCACCGTCCGGGTCCCGGGCCGGGCCGCCGCCGTCGTGGCCGCCATCGCCGCCAAGGGCATCAACGTCCGCCACATTGATGCCGACCATGTTGGCATCTCCTGCGACGAGACCACGACGGCGGACGTCGTCGCCCGTGTGGCCGAGGCCCTGGGGGCCGCCCCGGCCGGCGACGGCGCGGACGGCATGGGCCACCCGGAGTTCGCGCTGGCGGCGTCCGTGCTGCGCACCAGCGACTTCCTCACCCACCCGGTGTTCAACACCCACCGCTCGGAAACGCAGCTGCTGCGCTACATCCGCAAGCTCTCCGACCGGGACCTGGCCCTGGATCGCACCATGATCCCGCTGGGCTCGTGCACCATGAAGCTCAACGCCACGGTGGAGATGGAGGCCATCTCCTGGCCCGAATTCGCCACCATCCACCCCTTCGCCCCGGCGAGCCAAACGGCCGGCTGGCGCGAACTGGTCAGCGGCCTGGAGGCCGACCTGGCCGAGATCACCGGCTACGATCAGGTCTCCATCCAGCCCAACGCCGGCTCGCAGGGCGAGCTCGCCGGCCTGCTGGCCATCCGCGGCTACCACGCATCACGCGGGGAGAGCCAACGCACCGTATGCCTGATCCCCGCCTCGGCGCACGGCACCAACGCCGCATCGGCCGTGCTGGCCGGGATGAAGGTGGTGGTGGTGGCCACGGCCGCCGACGGCACGATCGACGCCGCCGACCTCACCGCCAAGATCGACTCCCACAAGGACGTCCTGGCCGCGATCATGATCACCTACCCGTCCACRCACGGCGTCTTCGATGCCGACGTCCGCGACGTGTGCGACGCCGTGCACGCCGTAGGCGGGCAGGTCTACATCGACGGGGCCAACCTCAACGCCCTGGTCGGGCTGGCCCAGCCGGGCAAGTTCGGCGGCGACGTGTCCCACCTAAACCTGCACAAGACGTTCTGCATCCCGCACGGCGGCGGCGGACCCGGCGTCGGACCGGTGGCGGCCAAGGCCCACCTGGCCCCGTTCATGCCCGGCGACGCCGCCGCGTCCGCCGTCGAGCCCGGGACCCCGGCCACGGCAAGCGGTGCCCCGATCTCCGCCTCCCGCTTCGGCTCCGCCGGCGTGCTGCCCATCTCCTGGGCCTACGTGAAGCTGATGGGCGGTGCCGGGCTGACGGCCGCCACGAAGTCGGCCCTGCTGGCGGCGAACTACGTTGCCGCGAAGCTGAACGCGCACTTCCCCGTCCTCTACACGGGCGAATCCGGCCTCGTGGCGCACGAGTGCATCCTGGACTTGCGCGACCTGACGGCCCGCACGGGCGTCACCGCCGAGGACGTGGCCAAGCGGCTGATCGACTTCGGCTTCCACGCCCCCACGCTTTCCTTCCCGGTGGCCGGGACGCTGATGGTCGAGCCCACCGAGTCCGAGGACCTGGGCGAGATTGACCGCTTCATCGCCGCGATGATCGCCATCCGCGCCGAAATCGACCAGGTCGCCGCCGGTGACTTCGCCGTCGAGGACAGCCCGCTGCGGCACGCCCCGCACACCGCCGCAACCGTGGTCAGCAGCTCCTGGGACCGCGGCTACCCGCGCGAACAGGCCGCCTTCCCGGCCGGAGCCTCACGGCAGGACAAGTATTTCCCGCCCGTGGGCCGCATCGACGGCGCGGCCGGCGACCGCAACCTGGTCTGCTCCTGCCCGCCCATCGAGGAATTCGCCGACAGTTTCGCCGAGACTTCCTCCGGCAGCGCCTCCGAGCCGGCCGAGACAGCCGCCGCCCCCATTCCCGCCCTGGTGAAGTAGCAAGGACCCCCTGATGACTGAAACGCACACCGCCGAAAAGCACACCGCCCTTTACGAGGAACACCGCAAGCTCGACGCCTCCTTCACCGACTTTGGCGGCTGGCAGATGCCCCTGAAGTACAGCTCCGAACTGGCCGAACACCACGCCGTGCGCACGGCCGCGGGCCTGTTTGACCTCTCCCACATGGGCGAGGTGTGGGTCACCGGCCCCGCGGCGCCCGCCTTCTTGGACTATGCGCTGGCCGGGAAGATCTCGGCCATGTCCGTGGGCAAGGCCAAGTATTCGCTGATCTGCCGCGAGGACGGCGGCATCATCGACGACTTGATCGTGTACCGCCGCCCGGCGGCCGCGGACGGCACCGACCGGTTCCTGGTCGTGCCCAACGCCGGCAACGCCGCCACGGTGGCGGCCGCCCTGGCCGAACGCTCCGCCGGCTTCGAGGTGGTCGTCGCGGACGCCACGGCGGAGACGTCGCTGATCGCCGTGCAGGGACCCAAGGCCCAGGACATCCTGCTCCGGCTGGTGCCCGCCGCACGGCACGCCCTCGTGACGGAGCTGAAGTACTACGCCGCCGTCGAAGTGCCGTTTGAATTTGGCGCCGGCACGCAGGAGCTGCTGCTGGCCCGCACCGGGTACACGGGCGAGGACGGTTTTGAAATCTTTGTGGGCAACGACGACGCCGCCGCCCTGTGGCAGGCCATCCGTGCCGTGGCGGGCGACGGGGAACTGGTCCCGGCCGGCCTTGCCAGCCGGGACTCGCTGCGCCTTGAGGCCGGCATGCCGCTGTACGGCAACGAACTCTCCGTCAACGGCAACCCCTACTCGGCCGGGCTGGGCGGGGTCGTCTCACTGGCCAAGGACAGCGACTTCATCGGCAAGGCCGCCCTGCAGGCCACAAAGGACGCCGGCGCCGGCACCACCAGCGGCCGCAAGCTCGTGGGCCTGAAGGGCCTGGGCCGCCGGGCGGGCCGCAGCCACTACGCGGTCCTGAAGGACGGCGTCGTGGTCGGGGAGGTCACCTCCGGCCAGCCCAGCCCCACCCTGGGCCACGCCGTGGCCCTGGCCTATGTGGACGTGGAGCACGCTGGGCTCGGCACCGCCCTCGACGTTGACCTGCGCGGCAAGGCCGAACCCTTCGAGGTTGTCGCCCTGCCGTTCTACAAGCGCCAAAAGTAGCGCAGCCCTCTCCCCTGCACCACAAGTCTTCCCGAAGAGGAATTGAAAGGATCACTCCATGAGCAAAGTTGCTCCTGAACTGAAGTACTCCGCCGAACACGAATGGGTGGCCGGCGACGGCGCCGGCCCGGTCAGCGTGGGCATTTCCGCCGTGGCCGCCGACGCCCTCGGCGACATCGTCTATGTCGACCTGCCCGAGGTTGGCGCCACCGTCACCGCCGGGGAGCCGTGCGGGGAGGTGGAGTCCACCAAGTCCGTCTCCGACCTGTACGCGCCCGTCAGCGGCGAAATCACGGAACTGAACGCCGACGTCGTCGCGGACCCGGCCCTGATCAACAGCGACCCCTACGGGGCGGGCTGGCTGTTCAAGGTCTCCGTCAGCGCGGAGGGTCCGCTGCTCAGCGCGGCCGAGTACGCCGCGGCCAATGGCGGCGAGCTGTGAGCGCGGCAACGGCGGCCGGATTCGTGCAGGTCGAATCGGCGAGCCTGAATCAGTCCCTGGCCGCGTTGGACCCGGAGGTTGCGGCGCAGATCGACGCCGAGCTCACCCGCCAGCGCGACGGCCTGGAGATGATCGCCTCGGAGAACCACACCGCCACGGCCGTCATGGCCGCCCAGGGCTCGGTGCTGACCAACAAGTACGCCGAAGGCTACCCGGGCCGGCGTTACTACGGCGGCTGCGAGCACGTCGACGTGATCGAGCAGCTGGCCATTGACCGGGTCAAGGAACTCTTCGGCGCCGCGTACGCGAACGTCCAACCCCACTCCGGCGCCCAGGCCAACGCCTCCGTCATGCACGCCCTGATCAAGCCGGGCGACACCATCATGGGCCTGAACCTGGCACACGGTGGCCACCTGACCCACGGGATGAGGATCAACTTCTCCGGCCGGCTCTACAACGTGGTGCCCTACCAGGTCCGTGAGGACACCCACCGGGTGGACATGGCCGAGGTGGAGCGGCTGGCCCTGGAGCACAAGCCGGCGCTGATCGTGGCCGGCTGGTCCGCGTACGCCCGGCAGCTGGACTTTGCCGAGTTCCGGCGCATCGCCGACCTGGTGGGCGCCTACCTGATGGTGGACATGGCCCACTTTGCCGGCCTGGTCGCCGCCGGGCTGCACCCCTCGCCGGTGCCGCACGCGCATGTCACCACCTCCACCACGCACAAGACGCTGGCCGGCCCGCGCGGGGGCATCATCCTCTCCAACGATCCCGAGATCGCCAAGAAGATCAACTCCGCCGTCTTCCCCGGACAGCAGGGCGGCCCGCTGGAGCACGTCATTGCCGGCAAGGCCGTGGCGTTCAAGATTGCCGCGTCCGCGGAATTCAAGGAGCGCCAGCAGCGGGTGCTCGCCGGTGCGCGGATCCTGGCCGAACGGCTGGTCCAGGCCGATGTTGCGGCCAAGGGGATCTCCGTGGTCTCCGGCGGCACCGACGTCCACCTGGTGCTCGTGGACCTGCGCCACTGCGCCCTTGACGGGCAGCAGGCCGAGGACCGGCTGGCGGCCATCGACATCACCGTTAACCGCAACGCCGTGCCATTCGACCCCCGTCCACCGATGGTCACCTCCGGGCTGCGCATCGGCACCCCGGCCCTGGCCACCCGCGGCTTTGGCGAGGACGCCTTCGCCGAGGTCGCGGACATCATCGCCCTGGCCTTGACCGCCGACGCCGACGCCGACCTCACCGGCCTGCGTGAGCGGGTCGCCACCCTGGCGGCCGCGCATCCGCTCTACCCCGGCGTCGCGGCCCTGTCCTAGCGGTTCCGGCCGGGGTCCTGCCCGTCCGGGCGGGACCCCGGCACCCCCCTCAATTCGCCCCTGATACCTGCGCCAGCTTCCTCTGGCACATCGATCACCGCCGTTTCGGAAAGGTTTTTGCCATGTCTGTTGGTGTTTTTGATTTGTTTTCGGTGGGTATTGGTCCGTCGAGTTCACACACGGTCGGTCCGATGCGGGCCGCGGCGGCGTTCGCCCGGGAACTGGGCGCCGCCGGGGTGYTGSCKGCGGTGGCGGCGGTGCGGGTGGACTTGTACGGCTCCCTGGCCGCGACGGGGCGCGGGCACGGGACCATGACCGCGGTGCTGCTGGGGCTCGAGGGCCGGGAGCCGGACTTGATCCTGCCGGARSAGGTCGAGTCCCGGCTGGCCGCCTTCGCCGCCGGGGAACCGCTGCGCCTGGCCGGGCAGGTGCCCCTGGCGTACGGGGCCGAGGACATCCTCCTGCACCCGCGCACGATCCTGCCCCGCCACACCAACGCCGTGACGTTCACCGTCAGCGACGACGCCGGGGCGGT
>NZ_JBFREA010000037.1:0-21486 GCF_052114065.1 Specibacter sp. RAF43
CGCGACCCCGTCTGCACCGGCATCGGCTCGTCTGCACCGGCATCGGCTGCGACCACCCCGCCGCCAGCTGCGAACTAGACCACACCACCCCCTTCTACATGAACCGCTACCGCCCCGACGGCACCCTCGAACCCAAGGGCCAAACCAGCCTCGAAAACCTCCGCCCCCGTGACCGCTACTGCCACCAACTCAAAGACAACCCCCACACCGGCTGGACCATCACACCCGACGACCCCGGCCGCACCAAAACCACCACCCCCACCGGCCGCACCTACCTCCACCTCGACGACCCCGCCCCCTTCTAACCCGCCCAAACCACCACCAAGCCGCAAGAGGCCTGCACCGACAACACCTGGCCGCGGTGCCCTGCCCCATCACCGGCGTTGAATATGCTTGGCGGTCAAGCGCCCTGACCGGTTCTGGAAGTACCGGATTGTGTGCCTTCCCAAGCGATCATTGCCGCATGCAGGCCTGCGATTACCTCACCGTCCGCCAGGTCCACGCCCAAGAGGTCGGCAATTGCGTCCAACCGTTGATAGAACACTGAGCGTGACATGTGGCTGCTGGACGCGGCCAGCGTGCGGTTGCCGGGGTGTGTCAGATAGGCGCCAAGTACCTGCAGGTAGTCGGTGCCCCGGGTCGCGTCGTGATCGATCAAGGTTCCGAGGCAGCGATCCAAGTACTCTTGCAGCCGGGGATCGTCCCGCAACATATTCAGCAGGGCGCGCAGTTCGCGGGCTTGTGCCCTATGCACTGTCCCCGCCGTCGTACCCGCACCCCGCGGCACGCTTGCCAGTACCTCCAACGCCGTGGACAGCGACCCCGACAGTTCGCCCACATGGTCCACCACGGCGCCGGCTGACACCATGGCCCGGGGTGCCGCCGAGGTGGTCGCCCCTGAGGCCACGAGATCCGTGAGCCTGGCCGCAAAGGCGGTCACGGCGGCGTCCACGCCGTGGATCCCCGTGGCCGCCGCCGCGTGAGTGGGAGCCGACGGATGGGGAACTGCCCGCCTGGCCGCCGCCGGGATGGACAGTCCCACCAACAAAACGGGCCCATTCGATGTCACCCAGCTCGACACCGCGTTAAGCCCCATGGACCTGGCCAGGCGCGACACGTCGGCCGCCGTCGGGCGGTCCGGTGCGCCGACCTCCGTCGGGCCGACGCCGTCGGTGTCCCGGATACCCCGGCCGAACCGGTTGCCCCGACCGGTGCGGGACGGCGCCTCGACGCGCAGGGCCACGCCACACAACCGGCGCCCGACGACGGGCAGGCCCATGGCCTCAAAGCGCGATCTCAGGGCCGTCTCACTCCGGTACCGGCCTTGCAACAGGGCTGCAAGGAGCCAATGTTGAGAAGCCTGGGTCCAGTGGTCGGCGGTGCCGTCGGCCAGTCGGCTCAGCGACAGGGCGACGGCGGCCTGCTCCAGGACCAGCGCCCGTCCGGCCGGGTGGGCGGGACCGGAGAAGGCGATGAGATGCCCCCACCGGGTGCCGCGGGCCTCGACGGGGGTGACCAACCATCCCTCGGCGCCCAGAACCGCCGTGCGGGAGTCGTCCGCCACCACGTCCGGGCGGCCGCGATGGGCCGACCGTGAGCGGACCTCCCAGTCCGCGAGCAAGGTGGCCTCGGGGACACCGGATCCCTCAAACGCCACCACCTGGTGGGCCATGTTCTCCAGCACCACCGGGGCACCAAGTACCTCACCCAGCTGGGCCACAATGTAGTCCGCCGGGGAACCCCGCAAGCTCAAATCCGTAAATATCGCATGAACGTCGTCGCGGGCCTGCAGCGCCGCCATTTGCTCCGCGATGATGCGCCCATGCACGGCCTCGGTGATGCTGACAAATTTCACCTTGTGGTCCAGTACGATCAGGGGCAGCCCCTGGGCGGCGCAACACTCCACCAACGCGGCCGGCGCCACCTCGTAGCGGGTCCCCAGCTCCAGGACCAACCCCGCCACCTGCGCCGCCGCCAGTTCCGCGATATACCCGGAGATCCAGGCGTCACCGGCCGGCCAGCCCACGCCCGTGGCCAGCAGCAGCTCATGCCCGTCCAGCAAGTCGGCGATATCGCTGGCCTCCACCACGTGCACCCATCGCACTTCTCGTTCCAGACTTTCCGCGCCCGCAGCGACCCGGGGGAGGCCGGCGCGGAACGCCGGCAGGGCCAGCACCTCGGCGATCGTGGGCAGCAGCGCCGGACGATCCGTCCGGGGCGTGCGCATTTTCCGTTGAATTGTCAGGGCCCTTCACCTCCACGTGCGTGCCAGCATCAATAGCAGGAGCTTACCCGTCGGCCGGACAGATTGTCCGCCAACCCTGGGTCCGGCAAGGATGCCGGCACGGATTTCGGGGCGCCCACGGCATCACTCAACGGCAGATCCCCAACATAAAGGAATGTTCATGACGGAAACAATCAGCACCCACAGCGTCGAGACGTCGGGACCGGATGCCGCCGAACGCAGGGTCCGGCACAACGACCGCACCCACGTCTTGCATTCCTGGTCCGCCCAGGCAAAGATCGATCCGCTTCCGGTGGCTGGCGGCCGGGGCTCCACCTTTTGGGACTACCAGGGCAACAACTACCTGGACTTTGGTG
Source organism: Specibacter sp. RAF43 (assembly GCF_052114065.1). Classification (NCBI taxonomy): domain Bacteria; kingdom Bacillati; phylum Actinomycetota; class Actinomycetes; order Micrococcales; family Micrococcaceae; genus Specibacter; species Specibacter sp. RAF43. The sequence continues at coordinate 2,602 of NZ_JBFREA010000037.1, forward strand.
CCCAACTCGTCAACCTGAACCTCGGTCACCAGCACCCGGACCTCGTCCAGGCGATCCAGGACCAGGCCGGCAAGATGACCACCATCGCGCCCGGGTTCGCCAACGACGTCCGCGGGGAATTGGCCGCGCTCATCGCGTCCAAGGCGCCGGGGACGCTGAACAAGGTCTTTTTCACCAACGGCGGCGCCGACGCCAATGAAAATGCCGTTCGCATGGCCCGCCAATTCACGGGGAAGTCCAAGATCCTGGCCCAGTATCGCTCCTACCACGGAGCGACGGCGACCGCCATGCAACTGACCGGCGATCCCCGCCGTTGGGCCAACGAGCCCGGCTCTGCATCCATCGCCCACTTCTTTGGCCCCTACGCCTACCGTTCGCCCTTCCACGCCACCACCCCGCAGGAGGAGACGGCCCGCGCGCTGGAGCACCTGGAAAGCGTCATCGTCCTGGAGGGTGCCTCCACGATCGGCGGCATCATCATCGAAACCGTCGTGGGCACCAACGGAATCCTGGTCCCACCGCCGGGCTACCTGCCCGGAGTGCGGGCCCTGTGCGACAAGTACGGGATCGTGTATATCGCCGACGAGGTCATGGCCGGGTTCGGCCGCATTGGCGAGTGGTTTGCGGTGGACGCGTTCGACGTCGTGCCGGACTTGATCACCTTTGCCAAGGGCGTCAATTCCGGGTACGTGCCCCTGGGCGGGGTGGTTATCAGCGACGAGATTGCGGCGATCTTCAACGACACCACCTACCCGGGCGGGCTCACCTATTCCGGACACCCCCTGGCGTGTGCGCCCGGGGTGGCGACCTTCAAGGTGTTTGAGCGCGACGGGATCCTGGCCCACGTGCGGGACCTCGGCACCCGGGTCATTGAGCCCACCCTCACATCCTGGCTCGCGAAGCACCCGAGTCTGGGCGAAGTGCGTGGCCGGGGACTGTTCTGGGCGCTGGAACTGGTGACAAACCAGGAAACCCGTGAGCCCCTGGTCCCCTTCAACGCCTCGGGAGAGCAGGCCCGGCCGATGGCCGAGGTTGCCGCCGCCTGCAAGGCCCGGGGGGTGTGGCCCATGATCAACAACAATCGCATCCACCTGTGCCCACCACTGGTCATCACCGAAGGCGAACTGCGGGAGGGGCTTGCCGCCATCGAGGAGGCCCTCGCCGTGGCCGACGGGTACGTGCGCTAGGAGAGGAAGCGGCCGCCCCGCACGCTGCGGGGCGGCCTAGGACGGCGTGAGATTGAACGCGACGATCCGGTCGTCGCCGGATGCCGGCGAGCCCCGGCCGTCCGTGTTGTTTGTCATGACCCACAGGCGGCCGTCCGGGGCGAAAACCACGTCCCGCAGCCGTCCCAGCCTGCCCGTCAAGAATGCCTGTGCCCGCGGCCTCCCGGCCAGGTCGATCACCCACAGCCGTTCCCCGCGCAGCGCGGCCATGTACAGTGTGGTGCCGCGGATGGCGATGCCGCTGGGGCTGGCCTGGTCCGTGGGCCAGACCAGCACCGGGTCGGTGAACTGCGCCAGGTCTCCCTGGTGCATCCCTTCCACCATGGGCCACCCGTAATTCCTCCCCGGCTTGATTTCGTTGAGCTCATCCCACGTGTTCTGGCCAAATTCGGAAGCCCACATGCGCCCGCGGCTGTCCCACGCTACGCCCTGCACGTTGCGGTGGCCCAGCGAATAAACCAGGCTGCCGGGGAACGGGTTGTCCGCGGGCACCCCGCCGTCGGCGGTCAGGCGCAGGATCTTGCCCGACAACGAGGAGGGGTCCTGGGCGCTGGAGCCGTTTCCGGCGTCCCCGGCCGTAGCGTACAGCATGCCGTCCGGGCCAAACACGATGCGGCCGCCGTTGTGGTTGCCGGCCTTGGCAATACCCTGCAGTATCACGGTGGCCGGGCCCAGCGACCGTGACCCCGCCCCGCCCATCAGCGGCAGGCGGACGATCCGGTTGTCGGTGGCGGTGGTCAGGTAGGCGAACACGTCAAGGCAGCCGGCGGCAGGATCCGGCCGGGGGTTCCCGTCACAGAAACCGGCCCTGGTCGCGAGCCCGAGCAGGCCGCCCTCACCGGCATGGACCACCCCGGCCACGCGTCCCACCTCGTGTTTGGCGCCCGACGCCGAGACCTCAAGCACCCGCCCCGTGTCCCGTTCGCTGACCAGCATGGTCGCGTCGGCCAAAAGCGCGATGGACCACGGCGCAGCCAGGTCCGTGGCGACGTTGGTGCCGTCGCCGGTCGGCACCGGGACACCCGTGGGCAAAACGGTCGGCACCGGCGACGGCGGCCCGTTCGTAGTCGCTGCGCACGAGGCAAGTGACAGCCCCATCGCCACGGTTAGGGCAAGGGCGGGGAGCCGGCCACCGGGGCGTCGCCCCCCGCGCCCGAACGCAATGGTCCCACGAGTCATGCGCCGAGCCTACCCCAGGCGCTCCCACAACTCGCAGGCTCCTTGCGGGTCCCTCGCGCCCGTGGGCCCACCCAGGCGCTCCCATGCGCTCCCACAACTCGCAGGCTCCTCAGGCCGGCGGGCCCACCGCGTAGTCGGCGGCCAGCCGGGCGGCCGCGGATGCGCGGTCCGTGACGCCCAGCTTGGGGTAGATGTGTTGGAGGTGCTTGGCCACGGTGCGGGGACTGCAACCAACCAACCGCGCAACGCCGGCGTTGGTTTCCCCTGCGGAAACCAGCCGGAGAATGGCCAGCTCGGTGTCCGTCAGCCGCTTTAGGGCGAGCCCGGGGTTCAGCGTGTACGGGGTCCGCCGTGCGGCGACCCGCTGCAGCTCGGCAAAGGTCTGCGCCAGCGGGCCCCGCAGGACGTTCAACACGTCCCGGTCCGTCTCGGTGAAATCGTGTCCGGCCCGGTTCAGGGCGATGCCGATCACGGTGGGCCCCGGCGCCGTGAGCGTGATGGCCATCTGGTGCTCCACGGGAATGGGGCGAAAGAAGTGCTGGTAGATATTGAGCCGGTGGAATACGGGGGCGGTGACCAGGTCGCTGATCTTGACCGGGCCGCCGTCGTGGGTGTCCCGGTAGTACTTGACCAGCGGATGCTCATGAACATGTTCGGCAAAGATCGCCCGGGTTCCAACGGCGAGGCTGCCATAGGGGTAGTCCATGTATTCCACGCCCTGCGGGCCGATCTCGTTATACGTTGCGATGTCGCAGCCGATCAGGGAGGCCAGCCTGGGCACCACGAATTCCGCAAATTGGGCGGTGCTCACCAAGGTATCCAGGCCCCCAAGCAGGTCCACCAAGGTATCTAGCTGACGAAGGGAAATATACGTTGTCATCGCCCGATTTCACTACGGTGCCTAATTTCATTTCGGTCCCAGAAACCAGCCAGGCGGACCGTGCGCAATGTGCGTATATTCTACGCCCCCGTCCGTGCCTATCCTATCGAGTGCAAGGAAAGTCCATTACGGGAAAACGAGTCGGAAACCATGGAAACAGACCAGCTGGGCACGCTTAAGGAACAATTACGCGGCACCGTGGTGACGCCGGAGGATGCGGACTATGACGACGCCCGGGCCGTCTACAACGGCATGATCGACAAACGACCCGCCGCCGTCGTGCGACCCCACAACGTTGCCGATGTCCGCACCGTCGTCCGCTTCGGCCGCGAGCAGGGCCTTGACCTGGCCATTCGGGGCGGCGGACACAGTGCACCGGGTTTTGGCACCTGCGACGGCGGACTTGTCATCGACTTCACCGGCCGCAACGGCGTGCGCGTCGACCCGGCGGCGCGCACCGCGCGCACCGAGACCGGAGCCACCTGGGCCGACTATGACCACGCCACCCACACGTTTGGCCTGGCGAGCACCGGCGGCATCATCGGCTCGACAGGCGTCGCCGGGCTGACCCTGGGGGGAGGGATCGGCTATCTCTCGCGTCGGTACGGACTGGCCTGCGACAACCTGGTGGAGGCCGACGTCGTCCTGGCCGACGGCGAATTCGTCACCGCCAGCGCGCAGTCCCACCCGGACCTGTTCTGGGCGCTGCGGGGCGGCGGCGGGAATTTCGGCGTCGTGACGTCCATGAAATTCTCCCTGCACCCCGTGGACACGGTGCACGGGGGCGTCGTCATCTTTCCCGCGGACGCGGGCCGGGAAGTGGGGGAGTTTTATCGCGACTACATTGCCAAGGCCCCGGAGGAATTCGGCGCGTTCCTGGGCTTCCACCAGGGACCCCCGGTGCCGTTCCTGCCCGAGGAGTACGTGGGGTCCCCGGTGTGCGTGGTGGTTGGCGCGTGGACCGGACCGCTCGCCGACGGCGCCAGGATGTGGGATCCGGTGCTCCAGGCCGGTCCGGTGCTGGGGTCCTTCACCGGGCCCATGCCCTATCCGGTGGTCAACTCGCTCTTTGACGCGCTCCTGCCCAAGGGGATGCAGGCGTACTGGAAGGCGGACTTCCTGGCGGACTTGAGCGATGATGCGCTCAGTGTGGCCGCCGACTTTGGCGCCCGGGTCCCGAGTGTTCAGTCGGCCAACCACTTCTACCCCATTGACGGGGCCGTGCAGCGGGTCGACCCGGACGCAACGGCCTTTGCCTACCGCGGCATGAAGTTCGCCCCGGTCATCGCCGGCATGTGGCTCGACTCCGCCGACAACGCGGCAAACACCCAGTGGGTGCGCGACTACTGGTCCGCCCTGCACCCGTTCGCGGAGCCGGGCGGCTACATCAATTTCATGGATGCCGACGACCAGGGCCGCATCCGGGATAACTACCAGGGGAACTACGCCCGCCTGGCCGGGGTCAAGGCCGCCTACGATCCCGACAACGTGTTCCACCTGAACCAGAACATTCGCCCGGACCGGGGGACCGGGCAAAAGTAGGCGCCCACCGCGGTCACGCAGGACCGTGGCAATAACAGGAAAGTAGGTGAAAGAAAATGGAACGAGTGATGATCGACTGTCGCAAGATACCCAACGATGTGGGGTGCACCTTGACCATTGCCGGCCAGGAGCAGGAAGTCCTGACGGCATCCACCGCCCATGCCGTGGCGGTGCACGGTGAAGTGGACGGTCCGAAACTCCAGGAGACGCTTCGGAGTTCGCTGGAGCCGGCGGAACACTCCATGGCCTAAGCGTCTTAAAGTCCGCCGGGGCGGCCCCGGGCGGGGGCCGCCCCGGCGGCTGTGGGCGCAACCTTGTCGGTGCTACCGGTCCTTGACGGGCAGGCCGCAGCGGGTCATCGTCTCGGCGTAGGCCGTGGCGGACTCGGCCAGCCACTGCTCCTGGCGCTCGGCGGAGCCGGCGAAGCTGCGTCCGCTCAGGGACCGCACCTTGTAGATGCCAAAGCCGCGCTTGTACAGCATGGGGCCCTGGGCCTTGAGCAGCTGGTCGGCCAGGCGGTGTGCCTCGGTGCCGTGGGCCACCAGCGACGACGCGCGCGGCACCAGGGTCATCAGCTTCACCAGCGGGCGCAGCCCCTGTTCGATCTGCGGGGCGGTGAGGCGGCCATTGACCTCACCCGGGGTGAACCACGGGTGCACATTCCAGGGCATGAAGTAACTTGGACGCATGCCGATCCGCCAGTGGATGCCCAGCAGCCGGGTGGCCGCCTGGTCGTCGCCGGCGGTGATGAACCCGCTCGGGTCCATTTCGCCCACGTTGGAGAACAAGCTGACCACGCGGCACTCGTCAACGTCGTGGACTGGATCTACATACGCAACCTGCTGCTGGGGCCGGGCCAGGGCCAAGGCGTCGCAGAGTTCGGTGATGGGCGCAATGTTCTCGTCATAACGACGGTTCCAGAGCTGGTCACGCAGTGATTCAGTAGCCACGGATTGCATTGAGGGCTTGGTCTCCTTGAGGGTAGAGATGACAGGGGCGGCACTTCCCCGAAAGTGCCTTTGTCCAACGTTTCAGTCTACCAATCAATAGTCGGTCACGGGTTCGGGCGGTTTGTGCTAGGAGCCCTCCGGGGGCCCGGATTGTGAGAATGGCCACACCGGCCGAGCCGGAGCCGGAGCCGGACCCTGCGCCGGCCCGAGCCCGGGGGATAGCAGAGGAGGACCGGCATGTGGACCGGGCCGGGCGTAACAGGGCATGCCTGTGTGAAGATGGAGTGCATGCGCCCCATGCAACACTCCAGCAAACTCGCCAACGTACGGTATGAACTGCGCGGCCCCATCCTGCACGCGGCCAAGCAGATGGAGGCGGAGGGGCACCGGATCCTGCGCATGAACTTGGGCGACACCGCGCCGTTTGGGCTCGAGGCGCCCGAATCGATCGTGGTGGACATGATCCACCACCTGCGCGGCGCCCAGGGCTACAGCGATTCGAAGGGCATCTTTTCGGCCCGGACCGCGATCTCCCAGTACTACCAAACCAAGGGCCTGATGCAGATTGGCGTCGAGGACATCTTCGTGGGCAACGGCGTCAGCGAGTTGATTTCCATGACCCTGCAGGCGTTCCTGGAAAACGGTGACGAGGTGCTGATCCCGGCTCCCGACTACCCGCTCTGGACGGCCTCGGTGACGCTGACCGGCGGTGTTCCCGTGCACTACCTGTGCGATGAGGACAGGTCGTGGTGGCCGGACATGGCCGACGTYGAGGCCAAGATCACCGCGAAGACGCGCGCCATCGTCATCATCAACCCCAACAACCCCACCGGCGCCGTCTACCCCCGGCATATCCTGGAACGCTTTGTGGAACTGGCCCGCAAACATGACCTGGTCATCTTCTCCGATGAGATTTACGAGAAGATCCTCTACGACGGCCACGAACACATCCACATGGCATCGATGTCCGACGACGTCTGCACGCTGACCTTCAGCGGCCTGTCGAAGGCCTACCGGATGCCCGGCTACCGGGCCGGGTGGGTGGCGCTGTCCGGACCGCGCGCGGCCATGGCCGACTACAAGGAATCCCTGGAGCTCATCGCCTCGCTGCGGCTGTGCTCCAACGTCCCGGCCCAGCACGCCATCCAAACCTCCCTGGGCGGCTACCAGAGTATTAACGACCTCACCAAGCCCGGCGGGCGCCTTCGCGAGCAGCGGGACCGGGCGTCCGAGCTGCTCAACGCCCTCCCCGGCGTCTCCTGCGTGCCCGCGGCCGGCGCCATGTACCTGTTCGTGAAGCTGGACGCGGACCTGTATCCGATCGACTCCGATGAGGAGTTCGTCATTGACCTGCTGCGCGACCAAAAGATCCTGGTTTCGCATGGCACCGCCTTTCACTGGCCGACACCGGACCACTTCCGCTTCGTCATCTTGCCCTCCGTCGATGACATCGAGGAGGCCGTGCGGCGGATCTCGACGTTCCTGGCCGTCTACCGCCGAAAGGCCGCCCTGGGGCGCACCGGCAGCCCGGAAACGGCGCTGCGGGAATAGCCCGGAGCGGCCCCGGGTTCCCCTCATAGATGCAAACGCATATTAATATTGCGGTCCACCGGGGCGCAATGGGACTTTAGGAAATGGCGGTAAATCGGTGGCAGCGAACGGCATTGAACCGGGCAGCATTGAACTGGGCAATATTGAACTAGGACTCGACACCTTCGGCGACGTGACCTTGGGCGCGGACGGCCGGGGGAGGCCCGCCGCGCAGGTGATTCGCGACGTCGTCGAACAGGCCGTCCTGGCCGACTCCCTGGGGCTGGACTTCTTCGGCATCGGCGAGCACCACCGCAACGACTTCGCCGTCTCCGCCCCGGACATGGTGCTGGCCGCGATCGCCGGGCAGACCCGGCGCATCCGGCTGGGCTCGGCCGTCACGGTGCTCAGCTCCGATGATCCCATCCGCGTCTTCCAACGCTTTTCCACGCTCGACGCCGTCTCCCGGGGCCGCGCCGAGGTCATCCTGGGCAGGGGCTCCTTTACCGAATCGTTCCCGCTGTTCGGCTTCGACCTGGCCCGGTATGAGGAACTGTTTGAGGAGAAACTCCAGCTGTTCGCCGAGCTCCGCAAGCAGGGCCCCGTGACGTGGAGCGGAAGCACCCGCCCCGCCCTGAACGAGCAAATGGTGTACCCGCACACCGAGTCGGGTCCGTTGAAAACGTGGGTGGCCGTCGGCGGCAGCCCGCAGTCGGTGGTGCGCGCCGCGCACTACGGCCTGCCCCTGATGCTGGCGATCATCGGCGGGGAACCGCTGCAGTTTGCGCCGTTCGTGGAGCTCTACCACCGGGCGCTGGGCGAATTTGGCCAGCCCCAACAGCCCGTCGGCGTGCACTCGCCCGGCCACGTTGCCGCCACCGACGCCCAGGCACGGGAGGAACTGTGGCCGCACTATGCCGCCATGCATCAACGGATCGGCCGCGATCGCGGCTGGCCGCCGCTGACCCGCGCCCAATTCGACGCCACGGCCGGCCCCGACGGCGCCCTGGTCGTCGGGTCGCCCGAGACGGTGGCCGGCAAGATCACCAAGGTGGCCCGGGCGCTGGGGCTGTCCCGCTTTGACATGAAATACAGCCACGGGACGCTGCCGCACGATGCCATGCTCCGCAGCATTGAGCTGTACGGCAAGGAAGTGGCGCCCATGGTCAAGGAAAACCTCCGCGTCGGGTAGGGACTTTCGAACCCGCCGGAGAAGGAGCTTAATTGCGCCGCTCAACCCGCCGGCGGGTTGTTGCGCGGGCGAAGCTTCACCGTCGGCAGCTCCGGGGCCGGCAGGGGAGACCCCGCGTCTCCGGCCGGCAGGCCGAACCGGACGCCGGCCCCCGCCCCGATCTCCGCCTGCCACGCATCGCGGAACGCCACGATCTCCTCGTGGCTGCGGCCCACGAAATTCCACCACATGAGGATCGACTCGCCCAGCGGGGCGCCCCCGATCATCAGGATCCTGGCCGGGGCCGGTCCGGCCGTGAGGGTCAGCGCCGTCCGGCCGGGACCGAGGTACCCCAGTTCGCCGCGGGAGAGGTCCTGGGCGTCCACGGAGACGCTGCCCGAGTCCACCAAAAAGCCGTGCTCGAATCCGGCCTGGACGTCCAGGGTGAGGCGGGCCCCGGCGTCGAGAACAAGTTCGGCGCCCATGAGGGGTGAGAACGTCATCACCGGGGACACGCTCCCGGCCAGCGTGCCCAGGAATACCCGCAGCACGGCACCGGGCAGCCGCACCGGCGCGGGCCGGTAGTGCTCAAAGCCCGGATCGGAAAACCGGGAACCCTCAGGAAGCGCAATCCACAACTGGGCACCGTGGAGCACCGTGGTCCCCGGGGTGGAATATTCCGAGTGGCTGATGCCGCGCCCGGCCGTCATGAGGTTGAGTTCCCCCGGCCGCACGACGGCGCGATATCCGGCGCTGTCGGCATGGTCGATCTCCCCGGAAAACAGCCAACTCACCGTCTGCAACCCGGTATGCGGGTGCGGCGGCACGGCCATACCGCCCGTGCCCGCCACGTCGTCGGGGCCGTAGTGGTCCACGAAGCACCAGGCGCCGATGAGGGAGCGGGAGCGCTGGGGCAGCGTACGCCGGACGGTCATGGCCCGCGGACCGCCCAGCGGCACGTCGCGGGGCAACAGCACCTCCACGGCGCCCGGACTGCTGGGGCACGTCAGTTCCACGGGCCGGGCCTCCAGATTGCTCACGACATCCACTCCCTTGTGCTCAAGCTCACAGCGGCCAATCGGCGGTGCCGGCCGCCCGCGCGTGCCCGCGCGCCGGACCAAAGGTGCGCCAAATGCCGCCCCGGGCCGCCAATTCCGACGTCAACGTTCGCCGCCGTGTTTATCAGACTAGACTCTTTTCAGTTCGCAATTGCTCCCATTAGATTGGATCGCGGGTGGATCTCACCTTCATGGTTGTGCTCGTCATAGCACTGGCCCTTTTCTTTGATTTCACGAACGGCTTTCATGACACCGCCAATGCCATGGCCACACCCATCGCCACCGGAGCCATCAAGCCAAAGACGGCCGTAGCCCTGGCCGCGATCCTGAACCTGGTGGGCGCCTTCCTTTCCACGGAGGTGGCCAAGACCATCTCCGGGGGCATCATCAACGAATCCGGCCCCAACGGCATCGCCATCACCCCCGTGATGATCTTCGCCGGGCTGATGGGCGCCGTGCTGTGGAACCTGTTCACCTGGCTGCTGGGCCTGCCGTCCAGTTCCTCGCACGCCCTCTTTGGCGGCCTGATCGGTGCGGCCATCGTGGGCACCTGGTCCTTCGGTGCCGTCAATTTCATGGTGGTCCTGTCCAAGGTCATCTTCCCGGCCCTCCTGGCCCCGGCCGTTGCCGGCCTGGTGGCCTACGTGTGCACCAAGATGGCCTACGCCATTACCCGCCGTTCCGACCCGGACTCCGGCGACAAGCGCACGCAAAAGCGCGCCGGATTCCGGCATGGCCAGGTCTTTAGCTCCTCCCTGGTGGCCCTGGCCCACGGCACCAATGACGCCCAGAAGACCATGGGTGTCATCACCCTGGTCCTGATCGCCTCGCAGCTGCAGGAACCGGGCACCGGCCCGCACATCTGGGTCATCGCAGCCTGCGCCCTCGCCATCGCCGGCGGCACCTACGCCGGCGGCTGGCGCATCATCCGCACCCTCGGCTCCGGCCTCACCGACGTCAAGCCGGCGCAGGGCTTCGCCGCGGAAACAAGCACGGCCGCCGCGATCCTCGCCTCCAGCCACCTCGGCTTCGCCCTGTCCACCACGCACGTGGCCTCCGGTTCGGTCATCGGCTCCGGACTCGGCCGCCGCGGCTCCACCGTCCGGTGGGGCGCCATCGGCAAGATCAGCCTCGGCTGGCTGTTCACCCTGCCGGCCGCCGCCGTCGTCGGCGGACTGGCCGCGCTGATCATCCGCACCGGCACCGTCGGGGTGGTCATCGTCGCCGTCCTGGGCCTGGGCGCCATCTCGACCATGTTTATCCTGTCCCAGCGCGAAACCGTTGACCACACCAACGCCATCAGCGACGTTGACGCGGTCGGGGAGGCGCTGCACATCCCCAGCAAGAAGGAACGCGACCGGCTGGCCGCCAGGGCCCGCGCCGCGGAGAAATTGGCGGAAAAGGCGGCCCGGCGCGCCGCCGAAACGGCCGTCATCCGCGCCAGGGCCCAGGCCGCCCTGGACCAGGCCGACACCGCCGTCCTAAAGGCCATGACGAAGGCCGCCGCCGGGGGATCGCCCAAGTCCGGCAAGGGCAAGAAGCAAACAGCGAAGAAGGGTAAGTAATGCAGTTTGCCACCAGTGCAATGCAAGCGGCACAAACCGCCAACAAGGTATCAATCGACTGGCTGGGCTTTGTCGTCGTTGCCGTCGTCACCCTCGTCGGGGCCGGCTTCGTGGTCGGCATGTTCTCCCTGGGCGTGCGCCTGACCGCCGTGAGCACCGACAACCGGGCCCAGGTCAACCAGGCCGCCCGGTGGGGGTCCTACCTCTGCTTTGGCTGCTGCGGGCTGGCCGTGCTGGCCGGCATCGTGTTGATCGTTCCGGTCTTTTACCAGACGGCCGCCGGCTGGTTCGGCCTCGGCGTCAACTAGGCTCCGCCCCGCCCCGTGGGCGCCCCGCCCTCAGGCGTCCAGGATCATGTTGGTGATGCGGGCCGTGGAGAGCTTGTGTCCGGCCTCATCGGTCATGACCACCTCGTGCGTGACCAGCGTCCGGCCCAGGTGAAGGGCCGTGGCCGTGCCGGTGACCACGCCGGCGGTGATGCCGCGATGGTGGGTTGCCCCGATCTCGATGCCGACGGCGCGCCGGCCGGGCCCGGCATGGAGGGCGGCGGCAAACGAGCCCAGCGTCTCGGCCAACACCAGGTGCGCCCCGCCGTGCAACAGCCCGGCCACTTGCGTGTTGCCCGCCACGGGCATGGTGGCCGTCATGAGCTCCGCGCTCATGTGCGTAAACCGGATCCCCAGCTTCACCACCAGGGCGCCCACGCCCATGGTGGCCAGCCATGGGTGCAGCTCGGCCGGGACGCCCGCGGCGGTGAGTTCCTCGGTGAACGGGTTCGGTGTGTAAATGTTGGTCATGATGACTAGGCTGGCACCTGTGAGTGAATCTGCCAAGACGGCCCCCCCGATCCCTGTTCCCGCCCCCACCGGCGCCACCGCCGCCGGGCCCGGAAACGGCGACACGCCGCGCCTGCTGGTCATTGACGGCCACTCCATGGCGTTCCGGGCGTTTTACGCGCTGCCGCCGGAAAATTTTGCCACCGACTCCGGCCAGCACACCAATGCCGTGCACGGATTCACCTCCATGCTCCTGACCATGATCCGCCAGCAAAAGCCCACGCACGTGGTGGTGGCGTTCGACCTGGACACGCCCACGTTCCGCTCCGAGGAATACGCCGACTACAAGGGCGGACGCAACAAGACGCCGGAGGAGTTTTACGGACAGATCGACCTGATCATCAAGGTCATGGCGGCCATGCGCATCCCCACCATTTCCGTGGACGGATTCGAGGCCGACGACATCATCGCCACCCTATCCACCCAGGGCGAGGCCGCCGGCTGGGACGTGCTGGTGGTCTCCGGGGACCGGGACGCCTTCCAGCTGATCACCGACAAGGTGCTGGTGCTCTACCCCAAGAAGGGCATCTCCGACATCCCCGCCATGGACGCGGCCGCCATCGAGGCCAAGTACTTCGTGCCGCCCAACCGGTATTCGGACCTGGCCGCCCTGGTGGGCGAGACCGCCGACAACCTGCCCGGCGTGCCCGGGGTCGGCCCCAAGACGGCCGCGAAGTGGATCAATCTCTATGGCGGCCTGGAGGGCATCCTGGCCAACCTGGACGCCATCGGCGGCAAGGTGGGGGAGTCGCTGCGCGAGCACGTCGAGAACGTCAAGCGCAATCGCCGGCTCAACCACCTGCTCCGGGACATGGAGCTGCCCGTGCCGCTGGCGGAGATGGTGCTGCGCGCCCCCGACCGCGAACAGGTGGAGGAGCTCTTTGACGCGCTCCAGTTCAATACGCTGCGCAAACGCCTCTTTGACATGTTCGGCGAGGAGGAGGCGGCCGACGACGGCGAGGGCCACCAGGTGCCCGCCCACCGGGTCGTCACCGACGCCGCCGAACTGCGGGCCTGGTTGGCCCGGGACACCGCGGCACCGGTCACCGGCACCGCGAAGACGGCCGTGGACGTCTTGGCCGAGCGCGTGGGCCTGATGAGCGAGGCCACCGCGGTGGCGCTGGTGCGCACGGACTCGGCCGTCGTCGTCGAACTCGGCACCGCGGATGCGGACCTGGACCGGGAACTGGGCCTGTGGCTCGGCGACCCCGCGGCGCCCAAGGTGGTCCACGAGTACAAGGAGGCCCTGAAGGCGCTGGCCGTGCGCGGCATGACGCTGGCCGGGGTGGTCGACGACACGTCCCTCTCCGGCTACCTCATCCAGCCGGATCGGCGCAGCTACGACCTCCCCTCGCTGAGCCAGGTGCACCTGAAGGTCACGCTGGCCGCCACCGGGCAGGAGAGCGGCCAGCTTGACCTAGGCCTGGAGGGGGACGCGAAGGCGGCCGACGCCGTGCAGCACGGCTATGTCGCCCTGCTGCTGAGCGAACATTTTGCCCCCATGCTGGCCGAACGCGGGGCGGCCGCCCTGCTCACCGAGCTGGAACTGCCGCTGGCCGCCGTGCTGGCCGAGATGGAATTGACCGGCATCGCCATCTCCCAGGAGCGGCTGGACACGCTCATGGCGGACTTCACCGCCACCATGAACGCGGCCCAGGCGGCGGCCTTCGCGGCCATCGGGCACGAGGTGAACCTCGGTTCCCCCAAGCAGCTGCAGGAGGTGCTCTTTGAGGAACTCCAGCTGCCCAAGACGAAGAAGATCAAGACCGGCTACACCACCGATGCCGCATCGCTGAAGGCGCTGCTGGAAAAGACCGGGCACGAATTCCTCGCCCAGCTCATGGCCCACCGCGAGGCGTCCAAGCTGCGCCAGATGGTGGAGACGTTGAAGAAGTCCGTCGCCGACGACGGCCGGATCCACACCACCTATGCGCAAAACGTCGCCGCCACCGGGCGCCTGTCCTCCAACAACCCGAACCTGCAAAACATCCCCATCCGCACCGAGGAGGGCCGGCGGGTGCGCGACATGTTCGTGGTCGGCGAGGGCTATGAGTGCCTGCTGGCGGCGGACTATTCGCAAATCGAGATGCGCATCATGGCCCACTTGTCCGGGGACGCCGGCCTCATCCAGGCCTACGCCGAGGGCGAGGACCTGCACCGCTATGTCGGCTCCCACGTCTTCGGGGTGGCGCCGGAGGAGGTCACCGCGGCCATGCGCTCCAAGGTCAAGGCGATGTCCTACGGCCTGGCCTACGGGCTGACCAGCTTTGGTCTGTCCAAGCAGCTGGAAATCTCCGTCGACGAGGCCCGGACCCTGGTCAAGGACTACTTCGACAGGTTTGGCGGGGTGCGCGACTACCTCCGCGGCGTCGTCGAACAGGCCCGCATCGACGGGTACACGTCCACCATCGAGGGCCGGCGCCGCTACCTGCCGGATCTCTCCAGCACGGACCGGCAACTGCGGGAGCTGGCCGAGCGGGTGGCCCTGAACTCGCCCATCCAGGGGTCGGCGGCGGACATCATCAAGCACGCCATGCTTAACGTCGCAGGCGCCCTGGCGGAGCAGGGCCTGAAGTCCCGCATGCTCCTGCAGGTCCATGATGAACTGGTGTTGGAGGTGTGGCCGGGGGAGCGGGAGGCCGTGGAGTCGCTCGTCGTCGCCGCGATGGGCGCCGCCGCCGATCTCCTGGTTCCCCTGGAAGTCCAGGTCGGCGTCGGCTCCAGCTGGAACGACGCCGGACACTGACGGACACCCCCACCCCGCCTATCGAAGGGATCACCATGAGCACGGAGCGCGACACCTCCAACCCGCGATCGTTCCCATACGCGTTGCGGAGCTTCCCCGTTCGCCTGGCCGACGGGCTGGTTCCGGACGAGGTGGCCAGGTGGTCCCAGGCCGTGTCCCTGGGATTCTACGGAAACGTGCCCAGCGAAGCGGATCTGGAAAAATACGCCACCATGGAGCAGGTGGACGGGCGCATGGCCACGGGGGCCTATCTCATCGACGCCGCCACGCCCGCGGGGGCCTGGGGTCCGGAGTACCCGGTGGCCACCTATGCCTACCACCGCAAGAACCTGAATGTGGGGGGCGGGACGCTGCTGCCCGTCCACCAGATCATGGCCGTGACCGTGCGGCCCAGCCACCGCCGCCGCGGGATCCTGCGCGCCATGATCAGCTCCGACCTGGCCCAGGCGAAGGCCGCGGGAATCCCGCTGGCCGCCCTGACGGCGTCAGAGGCCACGATCTACGGCCGGTTCGGCTTTGGCGTGGCCACGCAGGCGTGCACGGTGGAGGTCGCCAGCCGGGGAGGGATCGCCTTCCACAACCCCGGCGCCGCCTCGCAGGGCACCGTTGAGGTGGCCGAAGTCCTGCTGGTCCGGGACCTGCACAACGAGATCTTTAGCCGCGTCCACGCCGCCACGTACGGTTCGATCGGCCGGCAGGACATGTACCGCCTGCTGGCCTCCGGCCAAGTCAGCTACGCCTCCATGGAACCGGCAAGAAACATTCGCGCCGCCATGCACTACGACTCGACCGGGGCCGTGGACGGGTACGTCACCTACAAGCCGGATGAGGACGCAACGCCGGCGACGGTCACGATCGTGGACCTGTTGGCGGCGGGCGAGGGAGCCTACCTTGCCCTCTGGAACTATCTGGGCTCCCTGGATCTCATCGAGCGCATCACCTGGGACATGGCCCCCGAGGTGGACTCGCTGGAATGGGCCATGGCGGCCAGGCGGGACTACAAGCGGACCGGGACCGAGGACCACCTGTGGCTGCGCATCCTGGATGTCCCGGCGGCCCTGGCGGGCAGGAAATACTGGGCGGAAGGGACCGTGCAATTTCAGGTCACGGATCCGCTGGGCCATGTCAGCGGCGTCTATCGCCTCAGCGTCAAGGCCGGCACGGCGACCGTCCACGCGCTTTCCCAGGACCCGACAGGAGAGCTGCCCGACCCGGCAACACAGGTGGTGCTGGGAGTCAGTGAACTCTCCAGCTTGTATTTGGGCGGGGTATCGGCGCGGACGCTGGCGGCCGCGGGACGGATCACCGTGCTGCACCCCGGCGGCGCGGATGCCCTGGACGCGCTTTTCCAGTCCCCGGTCCGCGCCCACGCCCTGACCGACTTCTAGGGGCTACCCTCTCCTTCCAGGCCTATCGTCGCCCGGGGCTCCACGCCCCACGGCAGCTTAGCCACAACGTGGCGGCGGCGGCCGCAGCGTTGACCACCAGCAGCGAAATCAACACCAGCAGCTGGATCAAGCCCGCGTCCAGGGGTGCGGCACCGCCGAGGATCATGCCAACGAACGCGCCGGGCAGCGTGACCAACCCGGCCGTGCGGGTCTGGTCCACGGACGGCAGCACGGCCTCGCCGGCCACGGGCTTGGCCACCATGGACCGGGCGGCCGGCCACTCGAGGCCCAAAGCCACGGCGGCCTCCACCTCGCCGGCCCGCAACGCCAGCTCATCGCGAATGCGCCGGCCGCTGAGCGTCACCGTGGCCATGGCCCCGCCAATCTGCTGGCCCAGGACGGCAATGATGGCCAAGGCGCTGAACGGCAGGACGCCCAGGCCAAACATCAACGCCGCAACGGGCAGGACGCCCGCGGCGATCGGGACCGCCGCCATCCACCACCGGCCCGCCGGCGCCACCCGCCGCCCCGACGTCCACGCGCCCACCACGAACATCAGGGCCACAAACGCGAACGCCCACACGCCCCGGCCGGAAAGGAACGCAATGACCAGGGCGACCGCGGCCAGCTGGATCAGCGCGCGCAGCCCGGCCACGACCATCTGCAGCGGCGGGCGATCCAGCGCCGCACGCCACAGAATGGCCGCCAACACGAGCAGGACCAACAGCAAAAACCATGCGTTGGCGCCCAAAACCAGCAGGGTCGAATTCTCCACAAACGCAATTATCGCCGTCGTGCGCGGCTTTTGCGCTCCTTGGCGTGAGCAACTAGACTAAACGGGCATGTAATGCGTGGATTGGGCCGGCCTACCCGGCGCGAGTCACAGGGTGCGTGCCAATTTTTGCCGCAGGAACCCCTGCAATCATAATAATTCCAGGCCCGCCGGCCGGCCGTGACATGTCACGGCGGCGGAACGGGCCCGGCGAAACCAACTATCCACATCGGAGCCCCTACTACATGACCATCACGACCCACGAGAAGACTAGTACCCCTGTTGTCGCCATCAATGACATCGGTACTGCTGAAGARTTCCTCGCCGCAGTGGACGCAACCATCAAGTACTTCAATGACGGCGATCTCGTCGAAGGCATTGTTGTCAAGGTTGACCGCGACGAAGTTCTGCTCGACATCGGTTACAAGACCGAAGGCGTCATCCCCTCCCGTGAACTCTCCATCAAGCACGACGTCGACCCCGGGGACGTTGTCTCCGTGGGCGACCAGGTCGAAGCCTTGGTGCTCACGAAGGAAGATAAAGAAGGCCGCCTGATTCTCTCCAAGAAGCGCGCGCAGTACGAGCGCGCCTGGGGCGACATCGAGAAGGTCAAGGAAGAAGACGGCGTCGTCACCGGTACCGTCATCGAGGTGGTCAAGGGTGGTCTTATCCTCGACATCGGCCTGCGCGGCTTCCTGCCCGCATCGCTGGTCGAGATGCGCCGTGTGCGCGACCTGGCTCCGTACATCGGCCAGCAGATCGAGGCCAAGATCATCGAGCTGGACAAGAACCGCAACAACGTGGTCCTCTCCCGCCGTGCCTGGCTCGAGCAGACCCAGTCCGAGGTTCGCTCCACGTTCTTGAACAAGCTGGAAAAGGGCCAGGTTCGTCCCGGCGTTGTTTCCTCCATCGTCAACTTCGGTGCGTTCGTGGACCTGGGCGGCGTCGACGGCCTGGTTCACGTCTCCGAGCTGTCCTGGAAGCACATCGACCACCCGTCCGAGGTCGTCGAGGTTGGCCAGGAAGTCACCGTCGAGGTGCTCGAGGTGGACCTGGACCGCGAGCGTGTCTCGCTCTCGCTCAAGGCTACGCAGGAAGACCCGTGGCAGACCTTCGCCCGCACCCACGCCCTCGGGCAGGTTGTGCCGGGCAAGGTCACCAAACTGGTTCCGTTCGGTGCGTTCGTGCGCGTCGAAGACGGCATCGAGGGCCTGGTGCACATCTCCGAGCTGGCCGTCCGCCACGTGGAGCTGGCCGAGCAGGTTGTCTCCGTTGGCGACGAACTGTTCGTCAAGGTCATCGACATCGACCTGGAACGCCGCCGCATCTCGCTGTCCCTCAAGCAGGCCAACGAGGGCGTCGACATCGACTCCACCGAGTTCGACCCGGCCCTGTACGGCATGGTTGCCGAGTACGACGAGGCCGGCAACTACAAGTACCCGGAGGGCTTCGACTCCGAGTCCAACGAGTGGCTTGAGGGCTACGAGACCCAGCGCGCCGTGTGGGAGCAGCAGTACGCCGACGCCCAGACCCGTTGGGAAGCCCACAAGAAGCAGGTTGCCCAGCACGCCGCTGAGGATGCCGCAGCCGACGGATCCGGAGACGGTGGCGAGTCCGCAGGGACCAGCTACTCCTCCGAGCCCGCCGCAACGGATGCCGGCGCCGGCACCCTGGCATCCGACGAGGCCCTCGCCGCCCTGCGCGAGAAGCTCACCGGAAACTAATTTCCACCAGCGCCGCCTGACGGCAGCGTGAGAGAGGCGGGTCCCACCATCTGGCGGGACCCGCCTTTTTGCGTGCATCGCGACCAACCCGCCGTTCGCCCGTCGCAACTGATCCGCGGTTCGCACGTCGTGACTGACCCGCAATAGATGTCGAATAATCGCGAAATTTCGCGATTATTCGACATCTATTGCGGGACCCTTCTATGTTTGTCAAGCGGTGTTGAGGGTTGCTGATTGTGAGTTGAAGGTTCGGTAGACGCGGCGGGCGAGGTAGCGTTTGAGGCAGCGGCGGATTTCCTTGGCTGTTCGTCCTTGGGC
>NZ_JBFREA010000038.1:0-20706 GCF_052114065.1 Specibacter sp. RAF43
GGTCCTGGACGACGGCAACTATGCCAACGGCGTCCAGTTCCTCTCAAAGTACGGAACCGGAAAGTGTTGGGCGTACTGGCTTACGCGGCGCGACCTTGGTCTCTCCAACGAGCTGGTATCTGTGGTCGCAGAGCAGGAAGTTTTGGCCGGCGACAGCGACCTCAAATCCGTTCTGGCGCTCTATGGAGCGAAGTGCCGGTAGTCGCGGGTTTCGCACCCGCTCCCGCTCCGCCGCAGCCATTGTCGGCGTATCCGTCTTTTACCTCCTCCAACAAGCGGTTGCGCTTCTTCAGTTCGCGCATTTTCAGCAGACTCTGCCGCTGCCGGGCCGGCTCCGGAATCTTTATATTCGGCGATGGTGATTCAGCGCTTCAGCGTCGTGACCGAAAGACCCAAAATCAGTTGCAATCTACGCCATCGGCCCCTCGCCCTTGCGGGCCACATCAATAACATCTTGGCGGAACTCCGCCCCATAGGGGATGAGAAAAAGTCGAACATCCATCGATAGGCCCGCGCGGCGTCCTGTAACGATCGTTCGTGAGAAACTTCAGCTCCGTTTTGTCTTACATCGGGCAGTAATGACAGAGGGAAACAGAATCGTGACGACGCAAGATCGGCCCCTGACTATGAAAGTCGAATCATCGGTTGGATTAGCAATGCCTCGCACAGGGCACCGGTTGTTGGAGCGGGGGAGTGGTGCCATCGTCGGGTATGCGCAGCCTCGGCAATCTGTTGGATGCCTTCGATTGCACTGGAATTGACCGCTCGGTTGAGACTGCGCGGACCGTGTCATTCTGACCCAGCCCTCCGCTGGGCACCAAGGGTCGGAGGGCGAAAAAGGAGGGTGTGTACAACGTACACACCCTAAGGCGTTGGACTGCATCGTTCTCGTTCGGTCTGGCTAGGATTCGGTAGCTGTTTTGGGCTTCCCTGCGTTTGCGGGGCGTGTCGGCTGGTTCGAGTCCCACCTTGGGCACCGTATTACCGCAGGTCAGAGGCATATTGAGCCTTGATCTGTTGACAAACCCACGATGTCTGTTGCAGTGCTTTGTCATTTTGTGCAGCCGGCTGGTTGTCAAGGGGCTGATTTAGCTGTGGTTCATTTAACCGTCCCGGAAATGATGCCGCGGCTGTTTTGACGAAGGTGGGCATGTTGGCCTCCCGCCAAAGTTCGGCGCGTGGCGAGCTGGTGGATTTTGAAGACGTCGACGTCTGCGGGCCTCCTGTGGCGGGCAGGACCATCCGAATAAGGTCGGATAATCTGGATGGTTGGACAAGGCTAGTACCGGATTGGTACCGTAGAGTATGGCCATGAATCTGCGGGTGCCCGAAGAGTTGGACCGAGAGCTGGAGAAGCTTGCTCTTGAGGAGCACACCTCGAAGTCTGCGCTGCTGCTTCAGGGTGCCGAGATGGTGCTGCAACGTCACCGTCGGCGTCGGGAGATCGCCGCGAGTATTGACTTCGTCAAGAGCCATGATGCGGAGCTGTTGTCCCGGCTTGCGGATGCATGACGCTGTATCTCGATATTGAGGATGCACTCCAAGTAGTCGACGGTTACGGCTTTCATATCAGAGACGTCGGCCTGCTGGCCTCTGCCCTTGCCCGTCCGGGGACCACTGTGCTGGGAACGGATGCTTATCCTGAACTGTCCAGGAAGGCGGCGGCATTGCTGGATTCGGTGGCCAGGTTTCACCCACTCTTGGACGGAAACAAGCGCACCGCATGGACATTGATGGTGTCTTTTCTGTGGATCAACGGCCATAAACACAATTTTTCCACGGATGAGGCGTTCGACCTTGTTCTGGGAGTGGCTGCCGGAAAAACTGGACTGGAAGAATCAGCGGCCATCATTGCATCCCATACCGTCCCACGGTAACCGGACGAGGTTGTGCGTTCAGCCTGTAAAAGGTACGGGCGAACCGAACCGGTAAACGCGTCGTTAGCGCTGTTCCCGCCGGGAACACTGTTTCTATGGGACTGCTTCGTATGGGTTGGTACTGGCCCGGAAATCCGGGGGACGTTCCTGCTTCCAGTGTTGGCACGGACGAAAATCCGATTCGAGTCCCACCTCGGTCACCGTATTACCGCAGGTCAGAGCCGTTTAGGCGCTTAACCTGCTGTTCCCACCGGGAACACTACATATGCAGCGAATTAGACGAGTATCCAGTGCCGATTTAGCCGTTGTGCAGTTGCCGCTCCTCCGATGGGGATTGGGTTGAAGTTTCCTTATACCTGTTCTTAGTGTTCCGTGGCCCGTGCAACGTGAGCTGGTGGCTGGTTTCGGCAGGTACTCTTTGGCTGTGGACAGCGCATTTTCCGGTGTGGACGTTGGGCAGAGAGTCGGTGGCATGGCCAGCATTGGGAAACGGTTGAAGGACGATTCACCTTCGTTCATAGTAATGTGGCGTGACCCGGCGGTGGCGACAGAGAGGAGTGTCCCGTCTGCCTCGGAGGCGTAGGCCATCGTCCTCAACCGTTTACTTGACGCAAAAGGGCAGTCCCTAGCCTTGGCGCAGGACGGGATCGTTACCAGCGAGCCGAATCCGGTGACGGTCGAGACGCCCTTCAGGAGCACGTTGGTGCCTCGCCAGGCGTTGCGACAGCAGGAGGCGTAGGTTCCAGCGTCTGTTGATCTGCGGGTTTCGCGGGCGATCGGTAGTGTCGCGACGACCACTTGAATTCGGCCCGCACAGCTCCGCCGCGTTCCAGGTCCGGGCACAGCGAACACCGTCACCGATTCAATGGGGGAGGTCGCTGTTTGCTGGGAGAACGCCGTGGCGGAGTCGTTCTTCTCGCATCAGGTGCACCAATACTCCGGCTGGTACCGGCACATCACCCTGTCCATGTTCGCCCACGCCTTCCTCAGCGTCATCCGCTCAAAAAAGGGGGCCACATTCAGGCTCCGAGCAACTGGCAAGACTCTCCCTGCCCGAAATCAGGCACCTCATCACCCGGATCGCCTGGCACCGGCAACCAGACCGCCACCACACCATCCGCTGCTCACTCTGGCGACGACAACACCAATACCGCGCCCAACAATGCCAATACAAAACACGCGGCCACACCCCACAAACGCGACTGTAGGACTAGGCGATGGTGTAGGAGTTCACCGGGCGGCCCGTGGTCCCGTAGTTGAGGTCAAGATGGACTAGCCCCTTGCGTTCCAGGGCGCCCAGGTAGCGCTGGGCCGTGGGCCGGCTGACGCCCAGCTGCTCGGCGATTTCGGCGGCACTGATGGGACCGCCCACGGCGCGGACGGCGTCGAGCACCTTCTGCATGGTGGGCTGCAGGCGCGGGGGAGGAGCCGCGGGGCGGGCCCCGGGCGCGTGCCGGGCGTTGTAGAGGCTGTCCACGGTCGCCTGGTTGGCGGTGGATGCGGCCTCGAGCTCGCGGCGCCAGCGCTGGTACGCCTCCAGCTGGATGCGCAGCTGGTCAAAGCTGAACGGCTTGACCAGGTAGTAGACGGCGCCGCTGCTCATGGCCGACCGGACGGTGGCCACGTCCCGGGCGGCCGTGATCACGATGCAGTCAACCTGGCTTCCGGCCGCCTGCAGGGAGCGCAGCAGGGACAGCCCGTCCTCGTCGGGCAGGTGAACGTCCAGCAGTAGCAGATCCGGCTTCAGCCGGGCAATGGCCTCCCGCGCAGAGGCCGCCGTGTAGGCCTCGCCCACGCATTCGAAGCCGTCAACCCTGGCCACGCGCGCCGCATGGATGCCGGCAACCCGGAAGTCGTCGTCGACCACCAGCGTCTTGATCAATGTTCGCCCCTCCCGTCCGGCCCCTCGGCGTCCGCCTTGGCCGGCAGCCACACCTCAAAGTTACCTCCCGGGCCGGGGAAAACGTCGAGCGTTCCCCCGGCCCGGCGGACGATCCGCGCCACCAGGGCCAGCCCGATGCCGCGGCGCATGCCCGGGCGCGGATCCTTCGTGGAATACCCGTCAACCGTCACGGCGTCGATCTTCTCCGCCGGCACCCCGGGGCCGCTGTCGCGGACGGCGATGAAGACGCCGTCCGCGTCGTCCAGCTGGACGCTGACCGTGCGCGGTCGCGGCGAGTTGGCCAGCGCGTCGACGGCGTTGTCCAGCAGGTTGCCCACGATGGTGAGCAGTTCCGCCTGGTCGACCGCCGGGTGCGCCAGCCGGGAGTCTGCCGTCACCTCGATCTGCACGTCCTGTTCGGCGGCCACCGTGATCTTTGCCAGCAGCAGGGCGGCCAGTTCCGGCGGCGCTATGCGTGAGCGCAGCCCCTCGCCCAGCGACCGGGACGAGGCGGATATTTGGGAGACATACGTTCTGGCCTGGTCCACATCGCCCAGTTCCAGCAGCCCGTCGACGACGTACAGGCGGTTGGCGTACTCATGCTCCAGCGCCCGCATGGCCTCCATCAGGCCCTGGACAGAGTGCAGGTCCCGCAGCAGCCCCTCAATCTCGGTGCGGTCCCGCAGCGTCACCACGGAGCCGATGCTGCGCCCGCCGATGGCCACCGGCATGCGGTTGACCACCAGCAGGGCATCCTCCGTCAGGGCCACCTGGTCGGCGCCGTCCAGGGTGCCGGTGAGCAGGTCCCGCAGCCGGCCGTCCGGGACCAGCGCGGCCACGGGCGTCCCCAGCGCCGTCCCCTCCACCTGGAGCAGCCGCCGCGCCTCCTCGTTGATCACCGTCACGCGCCCGTCATTGTCAAGGCCGACGACGGCCTCCCGGATGCCGTGCAGCAGGGCCTCGCGCTCCTGCAACAGAAAAGCGATCTCGGACGGTTCCAGGTTGAAGGTCACCCGCTTGATCCGGCGGGACAACAGCAGGGACCCGCCCACGCTCAGCAACAGCACCAGAGCCGAAAACCCGGTGATCAGCCAAATGTTTTGGGCCTGCTCGTCCTGGTCCTTGGTGTCCAGAATGCCCACGGACACCTGGCCGATCACGGAGCCGTCCGCGCCAAGGATCGGCGCTTTAGCGTTGGCGGAAAGGCCCAGGCTGCCCGGATCAAACCCCAGGTGCGTTTTCCCGTCCAGGACGGCAACGGGTTCCTCCAGCTTCCGACCGATCAACGCGGGGTTCGGATGGGAAAAGCGGACGCCGTTGCGGTCGGTGACCACCACGTAGGCGGGATTTGCTGCGGCCGTAATGCCCGCGGCCAGGCCGTCGATCACGTGCTGCGGATCCCCAGCCGCCAAGGCGGTGCGGATCTGCGGCATCGCGGCAGTGGTGGTGGCGATGCCCAGGGCGCGCAGCTGGTACTGGCGGTCAAGGGTCTTGTTGCTGACAAGGGTGAACAGGAACCCGCCCAGCACGACCGCGAGCACCAGGAGGGCGAGCACGCCGAGCAGTATCTGGGTGGTCAGCGTCATGGAACGGTGCTGGGTCCGGCGTGCCTTCGACACGAAGGTTCTGCTCACCGGCGCCGGCCTTCGGGCGGGGCGGGGAACCCGTTGCAGAAAACGCACAAAACGTGCACTTTCGCGGCTAAGTTGCACAACTTACTGAAGTCTTTTGGCACGAACCGTCACTTTCTAGGCTCTACATAGCTTATGTGATCCGACTCACCTATACGAACAAAAGCCAGGAAGGGAAACAGTGACAACGGTGTCAGACTTACACAGAAGGGGCGGCCCGCCCACGGATCTGGGCGGCGGCGGAGGCGGCGACGCCGGACGCATCGAAATCCACGGCCTGACCAAGCGCTACCTCACCCCGAAAGGGGAGACGTTCACGGCCATCAGCGACGTGACGCTCACCGTCGAACCGGGCGAATTTTGTGCGATCGTGGGGCCGACCGGCTGCGGCAAGTCCACCACGCTGGCCCAGGTCTCCGGCCTGGAACACCCGAGCGCCGGTTCCGTAAGCGTCGGCGGCCGTGTCGTCGACGGCATCACCCGCGGCGTCAGCTACATGTTCCAGGCCGACGCGCTCTTCCCCTGGAAGACGGTGCTCAACAACGTGTTGATTGGCCCGGTACTCCTCGGCACGCCCAAGCGGGAAGCAACCGAGCTCGCCATGGACTGGCTGCGCCGCGTTGGCCTGGCCGGCTTCGAGGACCGCTACCCGCACCAGCTCTCGGGCGGCATGCGCAAGCGCGTCGCCATGGCGGCCGCGCTGATCAACAATCCRCGGATCCTGTTGATGGATGAGCCCTTCGGAGCCCTCGACGTGCAGACGAAGGCCATCATGCAAAACGAGCTCCTGCAGCTCTGGGAGGGCCTGCGCCCCTCGGTGCTGTTCATCACCCACGACCTCGACGAGGCCGTGGCGCTCGCCGACAAGGTGGTCATCATGACCAGCAGCCCCGGCTCCATCAAGAATGTCTTTGACATCGACCTGCCCAGGCCGCGCGGCGATGTCCAGCAAATCCGGCACGAGGAGCGCTTCCTGGAGCTGCAGGGGCAGATCTGGTCGTCCCTGAAGGACGAGGTCACCCGGGCCTACGAGCAGACGGCAGGTGTGTCAGCATGACAGCAGCGATCAAGCACAGGGGAACCTACGCGGTGGAACAGCCGACGGACATCCAGGCCGAGGGCCGGCGGAGGGCCCGACGACGCACGTCGGCGATCTGGATCGGCCGCATCGCCTTGGCGGTCTTCGTGATCGGGGGCTGGCAGTGGTTTACGGCTGTCGGCTGGGTGGACAAGTTCTTCTTCGGCCAGCCGACGGAAGTCTGGAACAGCCTGGTCAAGCTCTTCACGGACGGCACCGCGTTCGGCTCCATTTGGGAGAACCTATGGATCACGGTGCAGGAGGCGATATTGGGCTTCCTGGTGGGGACGCTCGCCGGCGTCATTCTCGGCATCCTCCTGGGCTCCAACCGGTACCTCTCTGAAGTCGTCGGCCCCTACATACGGATCGTCAATTCAATTCCGCGCATCGTGCTCGGCTCGATCTTCATCGTTGCCTTTGGGCTCGGCATGGGCCCGAAGGTGCTGCTGGCCGCGGTGCTGGTCTTCTTCGTGGTGTTCTTCAACGCCTTCCAGGGCGTTCGCGAGGTGGACCAAAACCTGATCTCGAACGTGCGCGTTTTGGGTGCCTCGCCGTTTCAGGTCGCGATCAACGTGACCATCCCGTCCGCGATGACCTGGATCATTGCCAGCCTGCACACCGCATTCGGGTTCGCGATCATCGGCGCACTCGTCGCGGAGGTGCTCGGCGCCCAGCACGGGGTCGGGCTGATCATCAGCCAGGCACAGGGGACCTTCGACCCCAATACGGTCTTCGCCTGCATGGTGATCATCGCCGTGGTCACGCTCGGCGCGGAATACCTCATCAGCCTGCTGGAGAGTTCGCTGTTGAAGTGGCGGCCGCCGAGCCGATCCGAGGCCCAGGCGATCTGAGCACCGCGTTCCATTCACTGAATCAGGCAAGCGCCCGGACTTTCGGGATAAACAATAAGGAAAAATCATGATCAAGCACAAGATCTACGCTGCGGCGGCCGCCGGAACCATGGCGCTCAGCCTCGCTGCCTGCGGCCCCGGTGCCGCAAGCAGCACCAGCACCGGGGCCAGCGGCGGTGCCGCCTCCGTCCCCACAGTCAAAATGATGGTGGGCGGCATCGACAAGCAGATTTACCTGCCGTACGAACTCGCCCAGCAGCTGGGCTACTACAAGAAGTACGGCGTGAACGTGGAGCTTTCCACGGAGCAGAACGGCGGCGTCGGCGCCGAGGACGCCATGGCCTCCGGGCAGGTCGACATGGCCGGCGCCTGGTACGTCCACACGGTTGACTTCCAGTCCAAGGGCAAGGATGTCATCAACCTTGTCCAGCTGTCCGGCGCCCCCGGCGAACGCATCATGTGCGGCACGGACAGCGGTGTCCACTCGCCGGCGGACATCAAGGGCAAGACCATGGGCGTCACCGACCTGGGGTCCGGCACCGACGAGCTGACCCAGTTCGTCGCCTCCAAGGCCGGCGTCACCAAGAAGGATTACCACACGCTCGCCGTCGGCGCCGGTTCCACGGCCATCGCCGCCATCCAGCGCAAGTCCGCTGACTGCGTCATGACAACCCAGCCCACGGTCGGCGCCCTCGAGAGCAAGAAGCTCGCCTACACCGCGGTCGACCTGGCCACCTCGGCCGGTGCCACTAAGGCGCTCGGCGGCGACTGGCCCGCTGCCGGGGTCCTGGCCAACGCCAGCTGGGTGAAGGACCACGAGGACGCCGCCCAAAAGGTGGTGGACGCCCTGGTCGCGACGTTGCATTGGATCAACACGCACACCGCGGCGGACATCGCCGACAAGCTGCCGTCGTCGTACGTCCAGAACAGCACCATCAGCAAGGACCAGTACATTGCCGGCCTGACCACGGACAAGGGGCAGTTCCTGCCCGACGGGATCATGCCCGCCGGCGGCCCGAAGGTCATCTTCGCCATGGAGAAGGGCAACGGCGTGGACACTTCCAAGGTCAGCATTGAGGGCACGTTCACCAACAAGTACGCGCTGGCGGCGAACAAGCTGGAGGGCTTCACTACCACCACGACCCCTGCCGGTGCCGACGGGTAGCTGCGCCGGAGGGTAAAAAAGCAAATCACCGTGTTCCGTTCTGCGTGCCACTCCCACCGGGTGGTGCGCAGAACGGCGCCGTGCGCAAGGACGGCGGCGGGACGCCTCCTGCACGCCGCCGTCGACGCCGGCGGCGCCCTCGACGCGTTCGTGGTTCGCAAGGCGCAAAAGTCCTACGCCATGGGCCGCCAGGTGGAGGGCCTCGGCGTGGACGGGCGCGACGTCGTCGTCCTGGAGGACACGTCCACCACCAGAGGGGCCACGCCGACCGCCGTGGAGGGCGTGCGCAGGGCCGGCGGCAACATCAAGGCGGCCGCCGTGATCGTGGACCGGGACACGGGCGCAAAGGAACTGATTGAGTCCGAGGCCGGGGTTCCGTACCTGTTCGCCTTCGGCAAGGACGAGCTCGGCTTCGACTGACGTCGGGCCCCTCCCTGCCGGGCGCCGGCGGCCCCGGCGGCCGCGAACACTTGAAAGGACTGTTGTGTCGAAGCTTTACTTCCGCCATGGCGCCATGAATTCCGGCAAGTCGACCGGCCTGCTGCAGGTGGCCTTCAACTACGAGGAACGCGGGCGGCGGGTGCTGCTGGCGAATCCGGGCATCGACACGAAGGGGGCCGGGGAGATCGTCTCGCGGTTCGGCATGACACGCAGCGTGGACTTCCTGATCCAGCCCGGCGACGACGCCCGCGCCGGTGGGTAGAAGCGCCGATGACACTTCTGCCGATCGCCTATGTTTCCCTTCCAACGGTCGTGTATTTGTGTATGCTGTGTGAGACACAGTAATGTGTTGGGCATGAGGGACGAGTTCGACACGCACTTGCAGGAGCTCCGCCGCGGCACCGTGGTGCTTGCATGCCTGCGCTTGCTGCAGACGGTGGGCTACGGATACGGCCTGCTCAAGGATCTGGAGGGGCGCGGCTTCGATACCGACGCCAACACGCTTTACCCGCTGTTACGGCGCCTGGAGAAGCAGGGGTACCTCACGAGCGAGTGGAACACCGAGGAGGCGCGTCCGCGCAAGTTCTACCGTACCTCGGCAGACGGCATCCGGCTGGCCGACACCCTCCACCGAGAATGGCTCGCGCTCACCGACGCGATCGCCTCCCTTGCAGACGACACGTACACAGACGAGGAGCACTGACTTGACCACCGCGCTGACCGAACGGTACATTGCCGCCACCGTCAAGAGCCTGCCGCCCACCGCCCAAGACGACGTGCGGGCCGAGCTGGAGGCTTCCATCGCCGATGCCGTCGAGGCGCGCATCGAGCAGGGCGAGCAACGGGAAGAGGCCGAGCGCATCGTGCTCATCGAGCTCGGCGACCCCGCGGTGCTCGCGGCCGGCTACGCCGACCGCCCGCTACACCTAATCGGCCCGCGGTACTACCTCACCTGGTGGCGACTGCTGAAGCTGCTGCTAATCATCGTGCCGGTGTGTGTGGTCGGTGCCGTCGCGCTCGGGCAAGCGTTGGCGGATGCCCCGATCGGCGAGATCATTGGCCAGTCGATCGCCGCCGGGCTATCGGTCGTTTTTCACCTCTGCTTCTGGGTGACGCTCGTGTTCGTCATCCTCGACCGGACTGGCGCGGACACCGGGACCCACTGGAACCTCGACCTGCTCGCGGAACCGCAGCGGACAGGCACCGGCCGAACCGACCTGATCGTGTCGCTCGCGTTCCTTGGGCTGACCGCCGGCGCGATCCTGTGGGACCAGTTCCGCGGCTTCGTGCGCTCGGACGGCGAGGCGCTGCCGATGCTGAACCCCGACTTGTGGCCGTGGGCGATCGCGGGGCTGCTCGCCCTCCTCGGGCTGGAAATCGTGTTCGCCGTCGTCTTGTATCTGCGAGAACGCTGGAGCACTGCACTCGCCGTGGTCAACACTGCGCTGGCCGTACTGTTCGCTAGTTGGACGCTAACACTTCTGGGCCGCGGGCAGCTGGTGAACCCCGCGTTCCTCGATGTCGCGTTCCTCCAGAACGGCGTCGAGCAGGACGTGCTGCGCATCTTGGTCGTCCTCCTCGTCTTCGGGGTCGTCGGAATGTCGGCCTGGGACATCGTCGATGGCTGGCTCAAGAAGCGGCGCGATGCGCGCTGAACGATCATCGGGGTCTCCTGCGTGAACGCCGACGCGTCATCCTCACCGAACACCGACTCCACCGAGTAGTCGTGGGGAAGGTGTCGTAGTCGGCCTCCCGCAGCTCCACTCCTTCTCGCGCAGACTGTGGCCGCTGCTGCGGATTCGCCGATGCCACGTATCCAAGGAATACGCCATGCCACCGTTTTTCGGATGGCAGCCCCTGTCCGCAAGCGAAACGGTGCCGGGGTTACGTGCGGCAGGTGGGCGTGTCACACAATGTAGTTGCCCAGAGTCTCGAGGATGCCAGGGAAGCCCACCTCGCGGTTCGGCCCGTCGGCCCAGAACTGGTCGAAGAAGACTCCGTGCTCGACGTGCGTGAACCGGGTGCCCTCGTCGATCGGCTCGAACTCGAAAGACGCCACCGACGTCGACATGTGGACTTCGTCGAGCCACATGTCGTAGGTGTTGACGATGCGGACGTGCTCGACGATGTCGGTGTACGTGGCCTCGAACCGCGACACCGGACCGTCATGAAACCTCCCCTCGGCGACGTCATGTCCACTGACCGGAAGTCGAACGCCCACTCGCCCGTCTCGAAGGCGTCGCCAGCTCCGAACCACTCTAGCTTCTGGTCCTCCTTGGCACACGCGTCCCAGACGCGCTCGAGGGCAACGGGGTAGTCCCGGGTCCGGGTAAACCCCGCGCGAGCGAGTTGGCGTTCGATCGTCATGAATTCGTCCTATCGCGCGAAGTTGACGTGGATGGTGCCGCTCTCGGCCACTTCCGTCGTCACCGCGTGAGTGAGCTCCAGCCCGCGCAGGTCATCCCACAGCCGGGTCCCCCGGCCGAGGATGATCGGGGCGATCATGAGGTGCAAATGGTCGACCAGCCCGGCAAGCAGGAACTCGCGCGCGGTGCGGATCCCCCCGCCGACACGCACATCCATCCCGCCGGCAGCCTCGGTCGCCTCGGCGAGCACTTCCTCGATGGCGGTGTTGCGGAAATGGAAGGTCGTTCCGCCCTCCATCGGGATCGACGGACGCGGTGCCTTGTGGGTGAGCACGTAGACCGGGGTGTGGAACGGCGGCCGGTCGCCCCACCATCCCTTCCAGTTCACATCGTCGGGGAAGGAGTGCAGGCCGAACATCGCCGCGCCCATGATCTCGGCACCGACGCCCTCGAAGAAGGCGGCGGCGTAACTCTCGTCGAGGCCGGTCGTGCCCGTTCCGCTGGTGTCACCGAAGACCATTTCGCGGAACGTGCGGGTTGCGGCATAGGYGGCAGTGAGGCGCTCCCAATCCTCGCCCATCGGACTTTCGGGAGTCGGCTCGGCCGTCGCGGCATAGCCATCCAGCGAGAGGAACAGGTCGATGCGAACGCGTGTCATATCAGGCTTCCTTCGGTGTGGTGCGGGTCAGGTGGATGCCGAGCCGGTCGGCTTGGCGTTCTGGGGGGGGGCATTGCTCGCCGAGCCACAGGTGCAGCACGTCAAGGGCGCCCGGTTTCAAGCTCACGGTGCGAACGCGTCCATTCTTCTGCGACATGACCAGTCCCGCGTTCTCCAGCACACGCAGGTGCTGCATGAGCGACGGCAACGCCATCGAAAATGGTGCCGCGAGTTCGGACACAACGGCGGGAGACTTCGCCAACCGCTGCACGACGGCCCGGCGCGTCGGATCTGCGAGAGCACGGAGCACGACGTCGACCTCGTCGTAATACTTAGGCACATACCTAATGATTAATGAAGGGCACGGTTTCGTCAATCAGCCCACGCAAGGCACGTGTCTAACCTTTGAAGAGTGCCCGGAACCGATACCCAACAGGTCACTGGGTCACGCAATTGTTGGACTTTCGTCGCGTGGAGGGCGCTCAATGACCCCTCAGCTGCGACGTTTCGTGCCTCCGTTCCCTGATATGGATTGATGGGGCGTTGGCATCGCACTAACTGCGCAACATCGGCCTCGGCAGGGAGAGCGATGGGGAAGGCTGGCAGCGTTCCTATACTTGGATGGGCATGTGCGCCTACCAGGTCACGAAAAACATGCCACGGGTCGTAGCGGAATCCGTCCCTTGGCGAACACGGGAAAGCCGAAGTCTCGTGCTTCGTGCACGTCCCGGCCGGCGCCGTCGGCCATGACGCCCCGCACGCTGCTCAGGGAGGCGCCCAGGCTGAGCAACCCGCCCCCACAGGAGACAACGGTGCGGCCCGCATTGGCCACCACGATCACGTTGCTGCCGTTAGCAGCGACGACGGCGCTCGCTCCGATGTGGGCTCCGGACGGGCCGGGGGAGCAGGGAACTCCGGATTACCTTTCCCAAGCACCTCTCCAGTTTGCGATCTACAAGGTTGTTCCGTCGGGAACATTTCTTCTCTTGTACTGTTCTCGACTAGTCCGTACTGGGCCGAAACCCGGGGGACGTTCCTGCTTCCTAGTGTTGGCTCGGACGAATATCCGGTTCGAGTCCCACCTCGGGCACCGTATTACCGCAGGTCAGAGGCTGTTTGCCCTTCAAGGTGTGTACAAAACCACGGAATCTGTTCTCATGGTGGCTCTTCTTATGCAGCGGGCCGGTTGTCCAGGGCTGGTTTAGCGGTGGTTCAGGGGCCGCTCCTCCGTGGCTTGGATCGAACCTTCCTTACAGCTGTTCATGGTGTTCCGGCGCCTTCACGACGTGAGTGGGGGAGCCTGATCTGGCGGAATTTTGGTTTTGGTAGGAGTGAGGCCTCCGGTGCTCTGGACGCAGTGGGTGTTGAGGCGGCCTTCCTACGTTCGTCGGGAGCGTGGTTCTGATCGCCGTCGGCACCGGGCTGGGCCTGGCATGGTTCGCTTTGCGGATTGATTTCTTTTTCGGATGTTCAAGGTGGCGGGGCGAACCCCGGATAGTGGAGCCCGACAAGGCGTCAGCGCTTGAGTGTCTTAATCTTGACGATCTGCCGTCGGGCTCTCCGGGATAGCTGGGGCCTGAAACTCGATCCCGTTTACAGGCTCCTCTGTTTGGTTCATAGTCGAGGTATGAGAGTGGCTGGAATTCTCCCGGAAGACGCCCCCGATCCTCGTGCCGAATGGGCCGAAAGTCTGAAACTCATGCCCATTCCAGTGATGGGGCTCATGCCCCAACGGGCGTTGGAGGATTCGGGCAGCGTCGGTGTGAGCTTCGGCCTAGATGATCGTGGGTATCGCGAAATGACGGCGAGCATCACCTATACGCTCTGGCGAAATCCGGATGACCGTTCAGACCCGATAAACCTCGCAGACATCGACGAGAAGACACGCAGGACGATCGAGGAAGTTCCGCCATGGCCGAGGCCTCCCTGGCTGATCGAGCAGGTGGAGCGACTGCGCTACCCGCAGCTATGGGAGGCCGTGCGAACCACCTGGCACCGCGTTCCATCCGAACGTTCTTCGGTCCGAAGCATACTGGCTGACCATGTTAGCCACATCCTCATGAACTTGTACCGACAGGAGCTTTGGCCGGGCGGTAATCCGTGGGACCAGCATGCACCCGTAGTAACCGGTCGGATGGTCAACGGCCAGGCCAGGACTGTCATCAACGGAGTCGACGTGCCGGGTGCGGAGGTTGATGCGGACCCGTTCGTGTACGGCATCGGAGCCCAACTGGCAGCGGGCGGCGTCGTAACCGCCGTGCTTCCACGCACTGAGCTCAAGCGCATCCAGGTTCAGTTCACGACCCGGACCTAACGACCACACCCCAGCGTCCGTAAACCCAACGTTCAGCGGAACTGTTCCCTAGGCACGCCTCTGCGCACGACACATGCAACGATTGACCCCCGGAACGTACTTCTCTTGACGACTACGTCGCGGTCGGCGCTCAACGGGCGTTCCTGATCGATAATCTGGTGACATGCCCATCAAAACAAACGGTGCCACGCGCTCACCTGTAGTGGCAGCTTGTGTGGCGCTTTTGGGCTTGCTCGTACTTTGGATGGCGCAGCCGTTCCTGCCAAGTTGGGCCTGTGCGGCCGGTCATCCGGGTGGGTGCCCTCCGCAGCTGCTGCCTGTTCGTGCATCGCTGATTAGCGCAGGCATACTTTCCTTGCTGCTCGCCGCCCTCATCATCGGGCTGTTGTTTCGGCCCAGAGTAAACCCGTGGTTGGGCGGTTGGTCCCGATGCACCGTCATCGCCGTGCCGGTAGTCCTGCTCCTGACAGTCGTCGCCCACTTCCTGATACCGCAGCCTTGATTCGCGCTTGTTTGGTTCGGATTGCCGGCGCGGATGTTAAAACACTGTGCCGAAAGCCGAACCTTCAGTAGCACATTATCCTGGCGAGACCCGTCAATGCCGTGACAGCAGGAGACGGCGTTCAGCCCCAAGTATCTGGTTCCTCGTCCTCTTCCAGGCTCTTTCGAATCCAACGCGAACCTGGGCCTTCAGCTGCCGCCTCGTCTTGGGGATTGAAGAGGTGACACTTCTTGAGGGAGAGGCAACCGCAGCCGATGCATTCATCGAGTGATCCTTGAAGTTTTTCCAACTGGCGGATTCTCCGTGCCACCACAAGCGCCCAGTGCGTGCTGAGCTGATGCCACTGGTCCTGAGTCGGTGCCCTGTCTGGGGGGAGTTCGGCCAGTGCTTCGGCTATCTCAGCCAGGGTGAGGCCTACTCGTTGTCCTGCAGCAATGACGGCCAACCGCCGCAGGGTGTAGCGGCGAAAGACACGCTTGTTGCCTGCGGTTCGTTCAGAGGTGATCAGGTTTCGAGATTCGTAATACCTCACGGCGGGTACCGACAAACCCGCCCTGCTCGCAATTTCACCGATGGGCAGCAGGCTCCTGGATGTGACGGTGGTCATGCGCTCATATTTCCATGCCGCAAGCTTGACCTCAAGTTAGCTTTACCTAGTTCCATGGGGAATACGCCCTCGAACACAAGGAAGATCATGACTGCCACATTGATCCATAACGAACGCGAAGCCACCACTGCAGGGGATCGGGAGCAAGCTTCAGTGCAGCTTGCAAACTTCGCCCGTGAACAACGCCAAAGATTGAGGCTACTGAGGAAACAGCTCCGCGAGGGAAGAGACGCAAGCCGAACAGCGAGCATCCCACGGCCGCACGAATCAGCCCGGTACCTTTTGGCCGGAAGTTTTGGCTCGAGAATCATCTGAACGACGAAATTCATCCTGCAGAACCCATTTCTAAGAGAAGGCATTTCGAGCATGAAAATCCTCAAGGTATCCATCACCGTACGAGACCTCGCGAAAGCGGTGCAGTTCTACCGCGACGTTCTGCTGCTACCGGTCGAAGCGAGTACCGCCGGTGCGGAGGTCACCATTGGCTCAAGCCGACTAACGCTGACCACCGGGGGCAGTTTCGACGGTGCCCATCACCTCGCCTTCGGAATCCTTCCGTCGGAGTTTGAACTGGCCCACGAATGGCTGGCCCCTCGCGTCTCTATACTGAAGGCAGACGGCTCGGAAGTCATCTTCGGTTCGGATGATTGGAGATCTCGTTCGTTGTATTTCTTGGGCCCCGAGGGCATCATCTTGGAGTTCATCGCCCGGGAGGCTGATGCGTCCACGGTCCCCGGCCAGGGCGAAAACCCGCGAATGTTGTCGATCAGTGAAGTTGGCATTGGCGTGGAAGACGTGCTGGCCACCGTCGCAACGCTGGCCGAAGAGTTGGCCATCCCCCACTATTACGATCTCTCCAGCACCTTCGCATCAATGGGAAGCCATGATGGCCTCCTCATCGTTGTACATCACGAACGGCCCTGGTTCCCCACCAAGTCATCTCAACCGGCCCGCGGGCCCCTCACTGTTCAGATCGAATCACCAGCGAGGAAATCTCGGGTGAATCTCAGCTCGAGGATCTCAATAGTCACCGGATAACTAAGGCCGTGGCCCGACTCCTCCTACATCGAATAACGACCTATTAGAAGGCTCCTTGTAAACACCGGCAAATCGTCGGGACTGCCCCGGGTTTCGCTAACTCTCGCCACCATGGGTCTCGGGCTCCGCACCTAGATGAATTGACCGGGCAAGGAAGTTCCTATCACGGTCAGATTAGCAGCCGCCATGGCCATTGCAGTCCTGAACGTAGTGAACAGGATTAGGCCGACAAATGGCGATCCAGCAAGGAGAATCGACCGCTCATATCAAATGCCCCAATATAGGTTGGCGATCAGCCCGGCGTGTGCCACGAGTTATAGCTTGCGTCAAGGATGTTATTCGGTGCATCGGCACCTTGGAGTATTGGACCGGGTGTTGCCGTTGGTGAACGGCATTGTTGGAATATGTCGCGGCAGGAGGGAAGCCACACCTTTTGCTTGCTTCAGCCCAGCAGTTGGGCAAAAAGTTCCACCTTCTCCGTGAAAAAAACCATGGAAATCAGCGCCGCAACTGCGAGTCCGTAGCCGGTCAAAAGGGCGACGATGGCCAGCCAGCGGCCCCGCTCTTCCTTGAGCCAGATCTCGCCGAGAGACACGTGCCCAGCTACGACGGCCAGCACGGCGAGGGCCCATATCCCAGTAAGGATGGAAATAGTCGTCGCCAGAGCGGCTAGGACAAGTGAAGCTAGTGCCAGACGGTTCCAGCGCGTGCCTTGGCGCAATTGCAGGGCGGATAATTCCATGAGGCTTCCCTTCATGCCATTGCCAAGATTCTAGCTCTGCCCACGAAGAACGAGGATGGTCCAGGCAGGCGCCATGGACCGGTCCACGCTAACGACTTGCTTCTGAGGAAGCGGATGCATCCGGCATATCGTTCGGTTTACGGGCGAGTTATCTGGTTGAGCGTTGACTCAAGCGGCCTCGCGCCTTGCATGCCCACAGGCCATCCCGGCTAGGTACGCAGGGAGACGACTCGACGACGACGCCGGGCCTGGCGCCTCGCCGATAGCAGCCTTTAGCGTGTGAAGGTGAAGAAGGTGACGGGCGAAGGGGTGGCGCCCTGGGCTCGGTAGAATTCGAGAGCGTTTTCATCCTCATTGTCGGCCGGGACAAATATCTCGTGGATGCCGACCAGTGCCGCGGCGGTACGCAATTCGAACACCAGGCGGGTTGCCACGCCTTGCCTCTGGCGATCCTCTCGGACCGCAAGATCATAAATAAACACCTCCGACGACGGGGATCGCGTCATTGGCAGTGTGTGGGCAGTGAGGCCGCCGACGATGTCCGCGCCGTCGAACGCTGCGAAGGCCCAGAAGGAATCACGCCCGAGAAGCCTGTTGACGTATTCGTCGGAGAGAGGCTCGCTACCTTCTCCAAAGACCGCGGCCATCATCGCAAACATGACGACGGCCACCGCCTCGTCACCGCGGACCAGTCGCCTAACTTCGAGATTGCTCATTGCAAGATCATGCCTTGACCGTCAGATTGTGGCCAGAGGCCAATATACGGAAGGAGCGCCGTTGTTCCTTACTCTGGTCCAGCCGTGTCCGGCGTTAGTGCGCGCGTCCTAAACTTGCTCGAGATGACGGGACCGATGGCGAATGCCAACAGTCCCCGGCCCGGTCCGGTTTCATCTCGGTGGTATTTGGCAACCCCTAAGACATTGTCAAGACTGTGGTCACAAACGCAGAGTTGTCGCCAACTTCGGCCTTTTCGTTGGCCAATGAATGGATCCGATTAGTCGCGGAAATTGGGCGGTTTCGGCACCGCGCCGATCGTGTCGCCGGACCATCAAGTGGCCGACTCTCTAAACATTGCGGATTTGCTGGACCACTTCCATGTGCTCGGTGTCAGCGTTCACGCAGATCATGCACGACTGGGTCCTTCAGCCGATCGGCATGAACGCGCTCATCCACCGGCCCAGCGTGGCCTCGTTGATCCTGAGCTCGCGGGCGACGGTTGCGACCGCTATGCCGGTGGTCAAAACCAGCTTCACGGCCTCGTCTTTGTAATCAGGAGTGAACTCAAGATGTGAGCTTGTCATAGGGAACCCTCTCGCTTGTGAGTGTCCACTCGAGGGCGTCAGGGCCGCTCCGCCGGGGATTCGAGGTGTTGAGGCCAGCCATCCATGTATACTGCGAGCGGAACTGCGTCGTGCCAGCTTCCTTCCATTGTCACTATGGCGGGAGCCACATGCGTAGAGCAGTCACTGCCCTTGCCACCGTCGTACTCGTGGCGGCAACAGCCATGGCGCCGTTCCCGGCTCCCGCATCGGCCGCAATGATGGGTGAGGTCCCGGCGACTCTTCATGTTGCCACGAATGGAAGTGACCAGTCTCTGTGTGGCGCGATCGACGTGCCATGCCGCACCGTCAGCGGCGGTGTGACTCGCGCGCAGGATGCAATCGCGGAGGGCGTGGCGGATGTCATCGTGCACATCGCCGCCGGCACATACAACGAGAATGTGGTCATCGAGGCGGTCGCCGACGGGCACAGTTTGAGCTTGATCGGCGATTCGGCGCCCACCACCGCGATCGCAGGCCTCGGAGACGCGAGCGTCATCACTGTTGACAGCGGGGTAGTCAATATCGCGGGGCTGTCGATCACCGGCGGTTACGCGCCCAGCGGTGGCGGGATTCACAACACCACGGGCGTGCTGACGATCTCCGATGCCGCGGTGACGGGCAATACCGCAACCGCATCCACCACGCTCACGGGTGGGGGCGGGATCTACAATGGCAACGGCACAGTGAGAATCTCCGACTCCACCGTGTCGAGCAATGCTGCAACGGGTACCGGTAATACCGCCGCTTCCGGGGGCGGCGGTGGCATCTACAACGGCACCGGCACACTGACGATTTCTGATTCAGCTGTGTCGGGCAATACCACAGCTGCGTCCGGCTCGTTAAAGGGCGGCGGCGGCATCTACAACGCCACCGGCACACTGGAGATTCTCCAATCCGAGGTCTCGAACAATACATCGACCGGCACTGGCAACGCCGGCGGCATCTTCGGTCTTGGCGGTGGGACTGTCACGATCGCTGACTCCACCGTGTCGAACAACACCGCCAGCTACTACGTGGGCGGCATCAACAGCCGTGGCCTGCTATCGATCACCCGCTCCACCGTTTCGGACAACACCACCGAACGGAACTACGGCGGCGGCATCTCGAATTACGGCGGCACACTGATTTTGGCCGACTCAACGATGTCGGGCAACTCAGCGATGGGTGCAAACACGGGCAAGGGCGGTGCGATCTACAACAGAGGGCCTGCGACGGTGATCAATTCGACGCTGTACGGTAACTCAGCGACCTTCGGCGGCGGCATCTCCAATGTCGCCAGCGGTGCGCTCACGGTGACCAACTCCACGCTGGCCGACAATACGGCGACGAGGGAGGGCGGGGGTTACCGCTGGGAGGGTGGCACGATCACCATCTCCAAGACCATCCTGTCCGCGTCGACGTGCACCGCCAACTCGGTGACCCTCGATGGTGGCTACAACGTGAGCGATAGCTGCACCTTTTACGTGCCGAGTGGCACCAGCATCAGTGGCAGCACCACGATCGGGCTGGCGCCGTTAGCGACGAATGGCTCGACTGGCCCGCAGACGATGGCGATTGATTCCAGCAGTTCCGCGCATCATCTGGTACCGGGATGCACCGGCACCGACGCGCGGGGCATGGCACGACCAGGGTTCGGAGGGACGGCCAACTGCGACGCCGGCGCATACGAGTTGCTGGGCGTCGCTCCAACGGTGACCACTCATCCGCAGTCGCAGACTCTCGCAATCTCCTCCGATGCAACGTTCAGCGCGGCAGCGTCGGGTACCCCGACCCCGACAGTGCAGTGGCAGGCGAACACGGGCACCGCATGGGCGGATATTTCTGGTGCCACATCGACCACGCTTACTCTCACGGACGTGACGCACGCGATGAGCGGCACCGTGTACCGGGCGGTTTTCACCAACGGGGTTGCGACTGGCGCGACCACTGCCGACGCGACCCTCACCGTCACCGCCGGCGCCCTGCACCACCTGGTGCTCGCCCCCGCTACAGGGACGATCGTGGCCGGTGGCACCCGGGCGTTCACAGCGGAGGGCTTCGACTCCTTCGGCAACTCTTTGGGCGATGTCACCGCCGTCACCGAGTTCACCGGTCCCGCCGGCATCACCTGCGAGGAYGCCGTCTGCACGACAACAACCCCGGGCAGCTACACCGTGACCGGCACGAACGGCACCGCCACCGGTACCGCGACCCTCACCGTCACCGCCGGCGCCCTGCACCACCTGGTGCTCG
>NZ_JBFREA010000039.1:0-20397 GCF_052114065.1 Specibacter sp. RAF43
GCCTGGTCGGGGCCACGAACCAGCCCGCCGAACTGGCCGGCTACGGGCCCATCCCGGAAACCCTCGCCCGCACGCTCCTGGCCAACGCCGCAACCTTCCTGCGCGTGGCCACCGACCCCCTCACCGACGAACCCCTGA
Organism: Specibacter sp. RAF43; assembly: GCF_052114065.1. Taxonomy (NCBI): domain Bacteria; kingdom Bacillati; phylum Actinomycetota; class Actinomycetes; order Micrococcales; family Micrococcaceae; genus Specibacter; species Specibacter sp. RAF43. Next base: position 139 of record NZ_JBFREA010000039.1, read on the forward strand.
ACCTGGCCCCCACCCGCTACCGGCTCCGGGCAGCGGAGCGGGCCCTGCTGCGGGCAATGGCCGGCAGCTGCTACTGGCCCAACTGCACCAACCCCGTCCTGGACACCGAAAACGACCACCTCACCGCCTGGGAACACGGCGGTCGATCCACCCCCGCCAACCAACGCCCCGCCTGCACCCTCCACCACGCCCTGCGCCACTTCAAGGACGACAAGGACCGCCACGGCCGCCCCCGCCGCCAGCAGGACCCGGCCCGGACCGGCATCAAGCTCCGCGGCTGGACACCCCGCCTCACCCCCGACGGACGCGTCGGCTGGAAAGCCCCCTCCGGCCGCTACCACCCCCCCCACGCCCCGGGACACCCCGCCACCGGCCTACCCCAAACCGGTCAAAAAATACCTCACCCACGCCCTCAACCACCAACGGGCCGCCACCCCGCCAACCAAACCACCGGCACTAACCACCCCGCCAAGCTACCTCGAAGAACTCCTCATCGAATACCAGCCACCCCACACAGCCTGACCCACAGGGCGCCTCACCCCTCCCCCCGGCGGCCCGGAAGCCAGGCGGCGCAGCGGCCCGGCGGCCCGGAAGCTCGGCGGCACAGCGCAAGTCCTAGCCGAACGCGTTGGCCCCGGTCAGCTCCGCGGAGACGTCCCACAGCCGCGCGGCGGTGACCGGGTCAACGGCATGGGCGTCAACCCCCACGTAGCGGGCTAGCGGCGAACCGACCTCCGTGGGCCGGGCGATGTCGCAGTCTTCGCAGTACACCCCGCCCAAGCCGTCCAAGCGCGGCGAGGTGGCCGCCCAGACGGACGTTGCGGCGCCCTGCTGGGGCGTCTTGAATCCTTCGCGCAGCTTGCCTGATTCATCCATCCACCCGGCGGCCACCATTTCCTCGCGCGGCAGGTGGCGCTGGAGTTCCGTCATGATCCCGCCCGGATGGACGGCGAAGGCGCGCACCCCGTGCTCCTGCCCGCGCTTGTCCAGTTCCACGGCAAACAGGCTGTTCGCGGTCTTGGCCTGGCCGTAAGCCTGCCATTTGTCGTAGCCGGTGCTGAACTGGAGGTCGTCAAAGCGAATGCCGGAGAGTTTGTGCCCGGTCGATGAGAGCGACACGACGCGCGCGCCGCCGTCGGCCAGCACCGGCCACAGCTCATTGGCCAGGGTGAAATGTCCCAGATGGTTGGTGGCGAACTGCGCCTCCCACCCCGGCCCCACCCGTGTCTCCGGGCAGGCCATGATGGCCGCGTTGTTGATGAGGATGTCCAGCCCCAGTCCCGATTCCAGGTAGGCCCGGGCAAACTCCCGCACGCTGGCCAGCTCGCCCAGGTCCATGGCGTGCACCTCCACCGCGCCCAGCCCGGCGTGGCCCAGGATCTCGCGGGCATGCTCGGGCCGGCGCGCCGGCACGGTGATCCGCACCCCGGCTCCCGCCAGCGCCTTCACCGTCTCCAGGCCCAGCCCGGAATAGCCGCCGGTTACGATGGCCGTGCAGCCGGACAGGTCCACCCGGTCAAGGATCTGCGAGGCCGTGGTGTCGTGCCCAAAACCCGATCGAATCGGTTGCTGCGGTGTGTGCTGCTGCGCCTGACGAGCCATGATGCGTCCCTCAACCTCGAGCGATTAATGCTTGTCGTGCGAAATTTACACCCGCCGACCCGAAATGTCCTGCGAATCCGGGGACGGGATTGCCGGTGGCCGCTACTGCCCGTCGCGCCGATGCCAGGCGTCGATCCCGCCGTCAAGATGCACGACGTCGTCATAGCCTGCCGCGCCCAGGCTCGCCAGCGCCTGGGCCGAGCGGGCGCCGGCCTTGCAGTGCAGGATCAGGGGGACGCCGTGCGGCACCTGGCCCAGGGCGGAGCCGTCGCGGATGCCGGCGAGGGGAATGAGCACGGAGCCGGGAATCCGGGAGATCTCAAACTCCACCGGTTCCCGCACGTCGATCAACACGAAGTTCTCCTCCCCTCGTTCGCGGTTCGCCAGGCGCGAGGCGAGCTGGGACGCGGTGATGAGGGCGCCGTCGTCCGCGCCCTCTGCGGGAGCCGACAGGCCGCAAAAGTACTCGTAGTCGATCAACTCGGTGATGGGCGCCGCGGCGGGGTCCTTGGCGATGCGGATCTCGCGCCAACGCGACGTCAACGCGTCGAAGATCAGCAGCCGGCCCAGCAGGGTCTGGCCGATCCCGGTGATCAGCTTGACGGCCTCGGTGACCATCATGGCGCCGATCGAGGCGCACAACATGCCGAACACGCCGCCCTCGGCGCAGGAGGGCACGGTGCCGGGGGCGGGCGGTTCCGGGTACAGGTCCCGGTAGTTGGGGCCGAATTTGTCCCAAAACACGCTGACCTGCCCGTCAAAGCGCAGGATGGAACCCCACACGTACGGCTTGCCCAGCAGCGCCGCGGCGTCGTTGACCAGGTAGCGGGTGGCGAAGTTGTCGGCGCCGTCCAGAATGACGTCATAATCGGCGAAGATGTCCAAGGCGTTGGTGGAATCCAGCCGGACCGGGTGCAGCACCACGTCCACGCCCGGGTTGATGGCGGTGATCGAGTCCCGGGCCGACTCCAGCTTGGTCCGGCCGATGTCCGCCACGCCGTGGATGACCTGGCGCTGGAGATTGCTCAGCTCCACGGTGTCGTCGTCAATGATGCCCAGCGTGCCCACCCCGGCCGCGGCCAGGTACAGCAGGGCCGGGGAGCCCAGCCCGCCGGCACCGATGACCAGCACGCGCGCGTTGCGCAGCCGGCGCTGGCCCGTCAGGCCGATCTCCGGAATCAGGGCGTGGCGGGAGTAGCGCTCCAGGTCCTCGGCCGGCAGCGGCGGCCCCGGCTCCACCAGGGGCGGCAACGTTCGGGCGGCGGTCGGCGCGGTGGACTGGATCAGGGAAACCATGGTTACAAATCTAGTCCGCATTGGAAACAATGACAGGTTACCGGCAAGTAGAATGGCGGGTATCCGACCCATGAAGTCATGATGGGAGGAATAAGTGAAAGGCAGACCGTCATGACCCTGGACGCACCACCCGGAGAACAGCCCTCCCGCCGCACGCCGTTGGCCCGACTGCCGCGTGATGAACGGCGCGCCCAGCTGCTGGCATCGGCGCTGGAGGTATTCGTGAACAACGGCTACCACGGGGCCGCCATGGATGAGATTGCCGAGACCGCCAAGGTCAGCAAGCCGGTCCTCTACCAGCACTTTCCCAGCAAGCGGGACTTGTACCTGGCGCTGCTGGACAACCACCTGGCCGCCCTAACCGGGCTGCTGCTCAACGCCCTGAACGACACCACGGACAACAAGCTGCGCGTGCAGGCCACCATGAAAGCGTATTTCCAGTTTGTGGCGAATGACGACCAGGCCTACCGGCTCGTCTTTGAATCCGATCTTGTGAATGATCCCGACGTTGCCGCCCGGCTGGAAAAATTCAATGCCGAATACGCCGACGCCATCGGCCACGTCATTGCCGAGGACACCAAGCTGGCCCATCATGAAGCAACCCTCCTGGGCCGGGCCCTGGCCGGAATGGCCCAGGTCAGTGCCAGGTACTGGCTGGAGGCCGCCGGGAACCTGGACATCGAGGTGGCCAGCGACCTTGTGTACCGTTTAGCTTGGCGCGGAATCAGCCGGTTCCCGAAAGAATCCTGACACCGCGCCGCATAGAGTGGTGTGTACTGTCATTTCGCACGTTCGCACCAAGGAGACATCTGTGGAAATCAAGATCGGCATTCAGAACATTAGTCGTGAAATTGTCCTTGAATCCGAGCAAACGGGGGACGACGTGGCCGCGCTGGTCTCCGAGGCCCTGGCCAAGGGTTCCGAATTGCGCCTCAAGGACGAGAAGGGCCGCATGGTGATCATTCCCGGAGGCGTCCTTGGCTACGTTGAATTGGGCGGCGAGAAGGCGCGCAGCGTAGGTTTCGGCGCGCTCTAGCCTTCCACAGGCCCCGGCAGGAAAATCGGCAGCACGCAGGAAGAGGGAATCACATGGTTGCATTGGTCATTGTCGCGCTCACCGCCGGCGCCTTTGGTGCGATCGCCTGGGGCGTGGACAAGCACCGCGCAACCTTTGGCGCGCTCCTGCCGGCCGGGGCCGCCGTGGTCACCGCCCTCATCACGTGGATGATCACCATGGCGTTCGGCCTCGACGCCGGCCCGGCCACCGCCTGGATCCCGTGGATCCTCTCCATGGTGGTGGGCGGGGCCGCGGCCTGGGCCACGGCCGGCCTGGTGGGCCGGGCCCGGCACGCGCACATCGTGGCGCGGACCAACGAGATCCTGGCCATGCACTAGTCCACGCCGCGGCCGGCCTCCGTACACACGCACAGCCGGTTGGCCTGGCGATCGGTGACCACCACCCACATGGGCGCGTGCTCGTGGTCCAGTGATCCGCCGGCCGCGGCCAGGGCGTTTAGGGTGGCGGCGCTTTCGCTGTGCGGGACCGTCACGTCGATGTGGAAGCGGTTCACATTGGGCGTGGCGGTCTTTTGGAACCACAGCGCCGGCCCGCGCCCGTACGGGTCGGTCAGGTTTCCGGCCGCGTCGGCCTTGTAGCCCAGCGCCGTCCGCCAGATCTGGGAAATCGCGTCGACGTCATCGGTGTCGATGGCGATCTCCACGGTGCGCAGCAGCTCCGGCGCCGCGACCGCGCCGGCGGCCTCCGCCGCGGCGGAAATCTTGTGCGCCAGGGCGGCGTCGCGCGCCGAGACCCGGCTGCCGGCGTCGTGCGAGGTCAAGGCCACGAACAGCGTGTCGTAGCGCCAGTCCACGTCGGGATGGTGGTTGGCCTCCTGGGCCAGCGCCCCGATGCCGGCAAAAAGCTCCAGGGCCGCGGCCGACGACGGGCACTTCAGGGCCGTGCGCAGCGCGCCCAGGCCTAGGCGCCAGTGCGGCAGGGCCGCCAGTTCGGCGTCAATTTGCGGCCTCGTCAATACATCTTTGGCAGCCATCACGGCTCCTTCGGGTTGCCGGTCTACAGATCCGGGCGCCCCTCCATGGCCGACGATGCCAGGGCATGCGTGCGTTTGGGGATGCGCCCCGCTAGTGTGGCCAGTCTGCCACCGATCACGGCGTGTTTGAAGGCTTCGGCCATCGCGACGGGGTTCTGCGCCCGGGTGACGGCGCTGGCCAGCAGCACGGCGTCGCAGCCCAATTCCATGGCCAGGGCGGCATCGGAAGCGGTGCCGATCCCGGCGTCGAGCACCACGGGCACACCGGCCCGGGCCACGATCAGTTCAATGTTGTGCGGGTTCAAGATGCCCAGCCCGGTGCCGATCGGGGCGCCCAGCGGCATGACGGCGGCGGCGCCCAGCTGTTCCAGGCGCAGCGCCAGCACCGGGTCGTCATTGGTGTAGGCAAACACCTGGAAGCCGCGATTGACCAGCTGTTCGGTCGCGTCAACGAGTTCGACGGCGTCCGGCAGCAGGGTGTGTTCGTCGGCGATGACCTCCAGTTTCACCCAGTTGGTTGCCAGCGCCTCGCGGGCGAGCTCGGCGGTCATGACCGCTTCCCGGGCCGTAAAGCAGCCGGCCGTGTTGGGCAGCACGCGGATGTTGTTCTCCACCAGCAGGTCAAAGAGGTTGCTGCCGCCGGCTGTTCCGGTGCCCGGGGCGCTGTAGCGCCGCATGGCCACGGTGGTCAGCGCGGTTCCCGAGGCCAGCAGGGCGGCACCGAGCCCCTCCAGGCTTGGCGCCCCGCCGGTGCCCATGATCAGCCGGGAGCCCAGCGCCACGCCGTCGACGATGAAGGGATCGGTGTCGGTCAATACTTCAGTCATGATGGTTCACTTTCACAAGTTGCGTTCGTTGCACAGTGTGTCTTGCCGGGCCGGGCGGCAGCCGGGGCGTCAGCCGCCCTGGACGGCGGTGACGATCTCGACGTCGTCACCGCTTTCCAGCGCGGTTGCCGACCACCGGCTGCGCGGCACAACCCCGGCATTGCGGGCCACGGCCACGCCGAGCCGGCCGCCGTCGGCGGGCTGTCCCGTGGGCAGCAACGTGCGGCCCGTGACGGCGGCGACAAGGTCGGCAACGGTGGTCTCGGCGGCCAGCGGATGGGCGGCGCCGTTGAGTTGGATGGTGCTCATGGTGTCTCCTGGGGTGTTCGGCCGAAGCGGTGGATGGCGGGTGAAAAACGGTCGGGGCGGAAGCGCTCCCAGGCGAGGTCGGTGATGTTGCCAAGCAGCTGGCGGGTGATGTGGGCGGCGATCGGGGTGAGCAGCACGCCGTGGCGGAAGAAGCCCGTGGCAATGACCAGGCCCGGGATGTCGCGGCCGCCGCGATCCGCCACCCGGCCCAGCAGCGGCGCATTGTCCGGCGTTCCGGGCCGGGCGCGGGCCGTGGTTTCCAACAGTTCCAGCTCGGCGACGGCCGGCAGCAGCACCTGGGCGTCGCGCAGCAGCTGGTGCACTCCCCCGGCGCTGACGCCGGCGGCGCCGTCCTCGCGCATGGTGGCCCCGATGACCACGGTGTTGTCGTTGCGCGGGACGAGGTAGACCGGCAGGCCGCGGACCAGCCCGCGGATGGTGGCCGTGGTCAGCGGGCGCAGGTGCTCGGGCACGCGCAGGCGCAGGATGTCCCCGTACACGGGACGCACCGGCAGGATGAGCCCGTCCGGCAGCCCGGCCAGGCGCGGGGAGCCCAGGCCGTTGGCGACCACCACCTCGCGGGCATGAACCTCCCGGCCGTCCTCGAGCAGCACCCCGGTGACGGCCGAGTGGGTGTCGGCCGGATCCTGGTGCACCAGCCCGACGGCGTTGCGCCGGATGGAGGTCTGCTCCTCCCGCAGCCGACCCCGTTCGGCGGCCACCACGTTGAGCTGGACGCGGATGGCCGTGGCGACCCCGCGCGGGTCCACCTGGTGGTCCGCCGCTACCCGGTAGGCGGCACAAATGTGCGGGCCGACCAGCGGTTCCTGGGCGCGGGCCTCCCGGATGGTCAGCTGCGCCACGTCCAGCCCGTGCCGCAGCTGGACATCGCGCAGGTTTGCCAGCGCCGTGCGATCCGCGGCGTCGGCGCCCAGGACGAGGGTCGGCGTCGTCAAGAATCCGGTGTCCGCATGGCCGGCGGCCATCAGCGGCGCCACGAACTCCGGCCAGCGGGCGGCGGAGGCCAAGGTGAGCTCCAGGAGGTCCTCCTCCTGGTAGTGGAGTTCGCTGACGGGGGCCAGCATGCCGGCGGCGGCAAACGTGGCGCCGGAGGCCGGGGCGGGGTCGATGACGGTGACGGCGTGGCCGGCGCACTGGGCTTCCCACGCGATGCCCAGGCCCACGATGCCCCCGCCAATGACGGCCACGTCGGTGCTGATGATTTCCGGCACGGTGCGCGCCATTTGGTCTCCTTCCCTACGCCGGTATGGGCCGGATCAGGTTCCGCGCCCGTCCTGGGCGCCTGTCGGTCGGCGCATGGGGCGCCCTCTCAGCCAGCTTGCCTGGCTCCCGCGGTACTGAACTAGTCTATGAGATATGAGCTTCCCCTCCGTCACGCGTGTCGCCACGCCCGCCTCCGCCCCCGTCCCGGCCCCCGCCCCCGCCGCGGGGCGCACCGCCCCCAGCGTGGCCGACGCCCGGCTGTACGTGTGCACCGACGCCCGCCGGGGCCGGGGCGACTTTGCCGATTTCCTGCGCGCCGCATACGCCGGCGGCGTGGACATCATCCAGCTGCGCGACAAGTCGCTGGAGGCCGCCGAGGAACTGGAACTGCTGGCCGTCCTGCGGTCCGTGGCGGCCGAATACGGCAAGCTGTGGGCCGTGAACGACCGCGCGGACATCGCCCTGCTCTCCGGGGCGCCGGTGTTCCACGTGGGGCAAAAGGACCTGCCGCTGCCGGCCGCACGGTCCCTGGTCGGCGCCCCCGTGGCCGTGGGACTCTCCAGCCACGATCCCGCCCAGGCATCCGCCGCGGCCGCCGATCCCAACGCCGACTATTTTTGCGTGGGCCCGCTGTGGGCCACGCCGACCAAGCCGGGCCGCGCCGCCGTCGGCCTGGAATTGGTGGAGCACGCCGCATCCCTGGGGACGGCCAAGCCGTGGTTTGCCATCGGCGGCGTGGACCGCTCCAACGTTGACGCGGTGGTGGCCGCCGGCGCGTCCCGCATTGTGGTGGTCCGGGCCGTAACCGAGGCGCACGATCCGACGGCGGCCGCCCAAGACTTGCTCTCGCGCCTGCCTGGCCTGGGGTGATGTGCGGGGCCGCCGGGGCCGGCAGGGTCCCCTAGCGCAGCCCCGCCATCCGTTCCAGCGCCGCCAGGTGAACGTCAAAGAGGGCGGCAGGGTCGCTGAAGGTTGACGGGCCGTACTGGCCAAAAACCTCAAAGTTGACGGCGCCAAACAGGGCGGCCCACACCAGGACGCCGCGGGCCAGGACGTCCTCGGGCATACTCAGTCCCCATTCGGCCCGGATCGCCGCGAGGTCCCCCGACAACACCGAGTCTTCGGGCGGGGCACCGGGCCCCTCGGCTATCACCATTCCCGCACGATGGGCACCCTCGACTATCCGCACCAGCTGGCCAACGACGCGCGTGCCGGGGCCCGTCGTACGTTCGGCCGGGGCCTCGTAGCCCGGCACGGGGGAGCCAAATAGCAGGCCGTAGCGGGCGGGCTCGGCCACCGCCCACGTCCGCACCGCGCGGGCCAGCGCCCGGAACTGCTCGCGGAAATCGTCCTGTGGAGCCGCCCCGACGGCCGCGTCCACGGCGTCGCCCAGGGCATCGTAACCGTCAACCACCAGCAGCGTCAGCAGCTCATCCCGGCTTTTCACGTACCGGTAGACGGCGGAGGAGACCACGCCGAGGTCGCGCGCCACCGCCCGCAGGGATAGCCCCGCCGCGCCGTGGACCGCCAGCTGGGCGCGTCCGATGCGCAGGATCTCATCCAGGGTTTGCAGCCGGGCCCGGGCCCGCGGTGATTGGCTCATGGCACGAGTGTCGAACATTTCGAGAGCGGCGTCAACTTTTGGGAGCACCGCTCTTGACTTTGCCCGGCCGGGGCACCACAATTAATAGCGAGAGCAGTGCTCTCAAACGAAATCCGTTGACACGTCGCAGAATCGAGCCCAGCATGAACACCGTCAAAGTCGTCACCGGCGCCGGTCCCGTCGGGTGGACCGTCGCCAGCCAACTCGCGGAGGCCGGGCACCGGGTCCGAATCCTCACCCGCTCGGGTTCGGGCCCGGACCACGAGCTCATCGAACGGCGGCGCGTGGATGTGAGCGATCCCGGGACGCTCCCGGCGGCCATGACGGATGCCGATGCGCTCTTTCATTGCATTCACGGCTCAACGTACGACGCCGCGGTGTGGCGCCGCGAACTTCCCGCCGCCGAGCGAACGGTGCTCGAGGCCGCCGGCCGGGTGGGCGCCGTCGCGGTCTTCCCCGAGAGCCTGTACTCCTACAGCGCTCCCGGCGCCGTCATGACCGAGGCGGGTCCGCGCCAGGCGAGCAACGGAAAACGCGGCGTGCGCACCGAGCTGCTGGCGGCCCGGTCGGCCTCGGCGACACCGACCGTCAGCGTGGTTGCCTCCGACTTTTTCGGACCGCGGGTGAAATTCTCGCACGCCGGCGAGCGCATCGTGCCGCGGGTCCTGGCCGGCAAGCGCGTCTCGGTCGTGGGGCGCACGGACGTCGCCCACTCCTTCACGTACGTGCCCGATTTGGCGGCCGCCATGATCAAGGCCGCCGCCACGGCCGAGGTGTGGAATTCGGTGCTGCACGCCCCGACGAATCCGGCGCTGACCCAGCGGGAGCTGGCGGCGGCCTTCGCGGCGGCGGCCGGGCTGCCGGCTCCGAGGGTGAGCGCGGTTCCGGGGTGGGTGGTGCGGGCGGCCGGGCTGTTCTCGGCCGAGCTGCGGGAGCTGACCGAGACGCTGTACCAATTTCAGCGGCCGTTTGTCATGGACTCCACGGCCAGCGAGAAGCGGCTGGGGCTCACCCCTACCCCGCTGCGAATTGCCGCGGGCGAAACCGTGGAATGGTGGCGCGCGAACGCCTAGTTCACCGCCTCGATCTTCCCCGCCACCTTGCGCAGGAGACCGGCCAGCTGCACCCGCTCCTCGGCGCTCAATCCGGTGAGCAGCTCGCGGTCGCGGTCCAGGAAGCGCGGAAATTCCCGGTTGACCAGCTCGTCGCCGAGCGGGGTCAGGTGCAGGAGCACCACGCGGCCGTCACGCTCCCACGGCAGCCTCTCAATGAGTCCGCGCTTGGCCAGCCGGTCCGCGTTCTTCGTGGTGGACGCGCCGCTGAGCATCGTGGCCGCCGTGACCTCGCTGGCGCGCAACGGCCGCTCGCTGCGGGCCAGGGTGCACAACACGTCGAATTCCGCGCGGGTCACCGCCACCGGCGCCAAGTCATGTTCCACCCGCTGTGATGCCAGGGCGCCGATCCGGGTGATCCGCCCCATGACCTCGATGCTGGAGACATCCAGGCCGGGGCGGGACTTCTCCCACCCCTGGCGCGCCCGGTCCACAAAGTCACCGGCAGGTTCCGTGTTCATGCTCCCCATCCTAGAGACAGTTCTCACATAATTCACATCTATTTTACTAGTAAACTATCCAGTAGGGTGGAGGGATGATCGCGCTGACCCGCCTCCACCATGCCGGCACCGCCCTGGCCCACTCCGTCTCGCCCACCGCCTGGCGCAATTCCTTTGCGTTGCGACCGGTCGACGCGATCATTGTTCCGGCCCTCAAAGTCGGCGTGGCGGCCGCCCTGGTGCTGGTGGCCGGCGGCCTGTTGGGCCATGAGCAGTTGGCCGGCATCGCCGCCCTGGGGGCGCTGACGTCCGCCTTCAGCCGCTACGAGCCGTACCGCCGGCTCGCCCAGCATCTGGCCGTGGTGGCCGCCTCGATCCTGRGCGCCACCGGGCTGGGGGCGATTCTCGGCGCTACGGGCACCCCCTTTTGGCTGCAGATCGTCGTGTTGTCGCTGATGGCAGGCCTTGCCTCACACTTGTTCTCCGCCTGGAAAATCACCGGTCCCGGCCCGGTCATCCTGGTCTTCGCGGCCTCCGCCGGTTCCGGATTCGCCCACACGGTCGACGCCGTCCCGCCGGTCCTGCTCGCCAGCGCCCTCGGGGGCGCGGTGGGGTGGGTGGTGGCGATGGCTCCAGCCCTGGTGCTGCCGCTGGGTCCGGCCCGGTTGGCGGCCGCTCGCGCCATTGCCGCGGTCCTGCGCCTGGAAGAGGATAATGACCGGGATCGTCGGGCAGCCGCCATGCTTGCCCTGCGCACTGCCCGGGAAATCGTGGCGTTGAGTTCGCCGCCGTTCCCGGCTCGGGAGCGCCGTCGCGGGCTCCGGCGTGCGGCCGGGATTCGGCGGCACGCGGAGGGGGTGGCTCGGTTGCTGGGTGAGGCCGAGGCCGCCGTTGCGTTGGTCGGCACGGATCGCAGCGCCGCGGCCATGTCCCGCCTGGCCCGGCACGAAGCCGTCCTGCGCAAGGTTCGCCGGCCGCTTGCGGCCCCGGCAGCCGCGGGTGTCTCCGCGGGCGCCAAACCGGCGGGATTCCTGGCTGGCGGGCGTGCCGGGATGGCCTCGCGCGGCCATGCTCACCGGGCCCTGCGCATGGCCGCGGGGTCGGCGCTGTCCGGCGGGGCCGCCGTCGCGCTGGGCCTTGAACACCCGCTGTGGGCGTCGATGGGCGCCGTGGCGGTGCTGCAGGGACTCAATTACAGCGTCACGGTCCAGCGCGGCATTCAGCGGGTGGTGGGCAATGTGGTGGGGGCCGGGGTGGCCATGGCACTGCTGTCACTGTCGCTGGGTTTTTGGGTCTCGGCGGCGCTGGTGATCGTGTTTCAGATGCTGGCGGAGCTGCTGGTGCTGAAGAACTATACGCTCACCGCCTTCGCCGTGACGCCCGTGGCGCTGATCATGACCGGACTGGGCACGCAGCTGGGCCCCGACGCCGCGTTGAGCCGCGTGGCCGACACGCTCGTGGGTGTGGTGCTTGGCGTGGTGGTGGCGGCCGTCACCATCTCCTACAGCGACCGCCACCACCTGCCGCCGCACCCTGACGGCGCGCGTGACTAATACAAACTAGGCGGCGGCCGCAAGGTCCATGGCCTGTGCCAGCAGCTCAAAGCTGCGCAGCCGCGCAGTGCTCTCGGTGATCTGGGTGGCGACGATCAGCTCGTCGGCGTCGGCCAGCTTGGCGAAGTGGTCCAGGTACTCGCGGGCCACGGCGGGGGTGCCAATGGCGGCATACCGCATCATGTTCAGCACCTGCTGGCCGGCCGGGGACTCCAGCAGCAAATCCAGTTCGGCGTCGGTGAATGTTTGGCCGCGGCCCACCATGGACGCCACGCGGCGGCGCTTGGCCGTCAGGAACAAGGCATCGGCGTCCGCCTGGGTGTCCGCCACGATCGCGTTGACGCCGGCAATGACATAGGGCGCCGCCAAGGCCGCGGAGGGCTGGAAGTCGCGGCGGTAAATCCGCACCGCGTCCTCCAGGGCCTGCGGGGCAAAGTGCGAGGCAAACGAATACGGCAGGCCCAGCGCCGCGGCCAGCCGCGCCCCAAACAGGGACGATCCCAGGATGTACAGCGGCACGTGCGTGTCCTTGCCCGGGTAGGCGTTCACGCCGGGAATCCGGCTCTGCCCGTCAAAGTAGGCCTGCAGTTCCTGTACATCCTGCGGGAACGAGTCCGCGGACATCGGGTCCCGGCGCAGCGCCCGCAGGGTGTTTTGGTCGCTGCCGGGCGCCCGTCCCAGGCCCAGGTCGATGCGCCCGGGATGCAGGGTCTCCAGCGTGCCGAACTGCTCGGCGATCTGCAGCGGCGAGTGGTTGGGCAGCATGATGCCGCCGGCGCCGAGCCGGATGGTCGTCGTATGCGCGGCCACATGGGCGATGAGCACACTCGTGGCCGAGGAGGCGATCGAGGGCATGTTGTGGTGCTCGGCAAACCAGATCCGCCGGTATCCCCATTCCTGCGCATGCTGCGCCAGGTCGACGGAGGCCCGGAAACTGGCGGCAATCCCGTCCTCGCCAATGTGGGCCAGGTCGAGGATCGAGAGGGGGAGCGTCATGGGTAATGCCTTTCAGATGGTCTCCCTAGCGCCAACCCGCAAGCGGCCCCGTATATTTCCGCCGCCTCACGCTGGATCCATGGACTGGCCGTGGACGCTGCTGATCATTGAAGGGGTCAGGCTACGGCGGGCACGCTGAGCCGCTCGATGGCCGCGAGCGCCGCGGCCCGCCCGGCCCGGCTGGCGCCGAGGGTCGAGGCGGAGGCGCCATAGCCAACCAGGAGCAGCCGCGGCTCCCGGGCGACCACCACGCCGTCCATCACTATCCCGCCGCCGGGTTCGCGCAGCTTCAGCGGGGCCAGGTGGTCCAAGGCGGCGCGGAATCCGGTGGCCCACAGGACGGCGTCTGCGGCAAACTCCGTGCCGTCGGCAAAAACCGCTCCGCGCTCGGTGAGCCGGCGCAGCGGGCCGCGCGAGACCAGGGTTCCGGCGGCGATTCCGTTTTGGTACTGCCGTGTTAACGGCAGTCCGGTCACGCCCACCACACTGAGCGGCGGCAGCCCGGCTGCGGTGCCCTCGTTGACGCGGCGCTCCACGTCCCGACCCCAGTCGGCGTCGAATTCGCGGCTGGTGAACTCCGGCGGGCGGCGGGTGGACCAGGCCGTTTCCACCCCGGCGTCGGCCAGTTGCAGCAGGAACTGCACCGCGGAGGTGCCCCCGCCCACCACCAGCACGCGTTGGCCCGCGAACTCGGCAACGGACATGAAATCGTGGGTGTGCAGCTGCCTGCCGCGGAACGCTTCCACGCCCGGGTAGTGCGCCCAGTGCGGCTTGTCCCACGTGCCCGTGGCGTTGATGACCAGCCGGGCCTCGTACACCCCCCGGTCCGTCTCCACCAGCAGGGGCGCCGCGGGCGTGTCCGCCGGGAGGCCGCCGTCGTCCCGGGACCGGACCGCCAGCACCTTCACCGGCCGGTGCACGGGCAGGTCAAAGGTCTTCTCGTATGTTCCGTAGTAGCGCTCGACGACGGCGGAGGCCGGCTCGCCGGGATCGGCCGGGCCGAGTTTCATCCCGGGGAGGTCGTGGATGGCATGTGCCGAGCCCAGGGTCAGCGAGGGCCAGCGGTGGCGCCACGCCCCGCCGGGCCCCGGATTGGCATCCAGGACCACGAAGTCACGCCCCGGTTCCAGCCCGTGCCGCGCCAGGTAGTACGCGGCCGACAGCCCCGCCTGCCCGGCGCCGATGATCACCACGTCCATCCCAAGCCCTCCGTTTTCCATGCCGTATGAAGCGGCCCGGGCCAAGCCGCTATTCCGGTCGTGAGGCATCACACGTGCGGACCTCCGCGCGGAGACGTGACCGACCGGGTTGAGCCAGCCCATCCACAGCGCAAGCGGGATCATCACAAGCCAGACGATGGCGAGCCAACCACCCGTGAACCGGATGGGCGCGGCGGCTGCCGAATGGCCCGTCGCCCGGGCGGGCATCCCCTGTGATTGGATGGAGGCATGGCACTCCTCATTGTCCTGCGCGGCAATTCGGGTTCCGGCAAGAGCACGGCGGCCCGGGCGTTGCAGCGTGAACTGGGCGGGGTGTGGATTGAGCAGGACTATTTCCGGCGCACGGTGCTGGGTGAAACGGGCAACTACACGCCACTGACCGTGGAGCTGATTGAGCTCGCGGCGGCGCTCGCCCTCAGCCACGGGCGCACCGTCATCATGGACGGCATCTTCAACGCGGCCAAATACAGTGAGCCGCTCAAGCGACTGCGCGACGGCCATGACGGACCCAGCCACTTTTACGCCTACGACCTCACGTTGGAGGAAACCCTGCTCCGCCACGCCACCCGGGCGCATAAGAGGGGCGACTTTGGCGAGAAGCAAATGCGCGGCTGGTACCACGGCTGGAATCCGCTGGACGGGATCGAAGAACACCGCATCACGGCCGAAGAATCGCTGGAGGAAACGCTGCGCCGCATCCAGGGCGACGTCCGGACCGCCCCGTAAAGGGCAGAGACTAGGCCGTCAGTCCGAGTTTGCTCATGCGCTTGGAATGGTTGCGGGTCAGCTGCGCCAGGATCCGGGCCACCTCCCCGGCCGCCTCCTGCTGGGTTCCCTCCGGGCTGAGCCCGACCAGGAAACTGTGCTGGCGGCCGACGCGCTGCGCCTGCGTCAGCGCCTCCCCCACCAGCCGGCGGCCCCACAACGCCAAGCGGGATGACAGCCGCGGATCCTGGGCCAGCATGCGCTGCAGCCGGGCCGCCAGCAGCGCCGACTGCTCCTCGCTGGTGCGCACCCGGGCAATCACCGCCTGCGTCTGCGGGTCCAGGAATTCACCGATGGCCCGGTAAAAGTCCTCGGTGATGGCGTCCACCACGTAGGCCTTCATCAAGGATTCATGCCAGTCGGCCGGCCGCGTCCTGTCGTGAAAGGAATCCACCATGCGCTGGAACGGCAGCATGGCCAGCTCCACATCCATGCCCATGGCGTCCAGGCGGGCGCATGCCACCTCGTAATGGCCAAACTCCGCCACGGCCATCTTCCCCAGCACGGCCCGGTCGTGCAGGGTGGGCGAATAGCGGGCGTCGGAGGAGAGCCGCTCAAACGCCGACAGTTCCCCATACGCGATCGCGCCCAGCAGATCCACCACAAACTTGTCGTATCGGGCAGTGAACTCACCGGCGGGGATTGGTTCGTCGGCGTCGGAAGGCGGGGTACTCATAAGCTCTAGGGTAGTCCGTAGGGGCCGGGGCCCTTGCCCGCGCGGGCGGATCGTTTACGCTAATGCTGTGCCATATTCATACATTGGCGTCAGCAGCAGCGCCGCCCAGCAGCAACTCGCCCTGGCCCTGGAGGCCCTCGCCGTTGAGTTCAAGCTCCCCGGCGGATTTCCCGCGCCCGTGCTGGCCGAAGTCGATGCGGTCATCGCCGGGCACCGGCTCCCCGAGCTGGACCTGACCGCGCTGCCGTTCATCACCATCGACCCGCCCGGCTCGCAGGACCTGGACCAGGCGATGTATTTGGAGCGCGACGGCGAGGGCTACACGGTCCACTACGCCATCGCCGACGTGCCGTCGTTTGTTCCCGCCGGCGGGGCCCTGGATGAGGAAACGCGCCGCCGCGGCCAGACCATCTACACCCCCGGCAACCGCGTCCCGCTGCACCCCGCCCCGCTGAGCGAGGGCGCCGCCAGCCTGTTTGCCAACGACCCCCGGGCCGCGTTTGTCTGGGAGATCCACCTGGCCGCGGACGCGTCCCAGTCCACCGCCTCGGTGCGCCGCGCCACGGTGCGCAGCGTCGCCAAGCTTGGCTATGAGCAGTCACAGGAAATGCTCGACGCCGGGACCGCGCCGGCCGCTTTTGCCGGCACCTTGGCGCTGTTGCGCGAGATTGGAATGAAGCGGATCGCGCTCGAGCGCGACCGCGGCGGCGCCAGCTTGAACGTCCCCCAGCAGGAGGTGGAGTTCGTTGACGGCCGCTATGTCCTGGAGTTCCGCCCCGGCCTGCCGATTGAGGACTGGAACGCGCAAATTTCTCTGCTGACGGGCATGGCGGCAGCCGAGCTGATGATCCGGGGCAAGGTCGGGATCCTGCGCACCATGCCGGCCCCCGATGCCGAGGCCGTGGCCGCGTACCGCCTTCAAACGGTGGCCCTGGGCAAGCCGTGGGAGGAGGGCATGGCCTACGGCGCCTACCTGCGCACGCTGGACACCGCCGATCCCAAGCAATTGGCGCTGATGCACGCCGCCGCCGCCCTGTTCCGGGGCGCCGGCTACACCCCGTTTGACGGGACCGTGCCCGAGGAGATCACCCAGGCCGCCGTCGCCGCCCCGTACGCGCACGCCACGGCCCCGCTGCGCCGGCTGGTGGACAGGTTTGTCTTGGCCATTTGCGCGGCCCTGTGCGCCGGGGAGGAGGTGCCGGCCTGGGCCAAGGACGCCCTGGCGCAGCTGCCGGAGATCATGTCCGCCTCCAACCAGCTGGCCAACAAGGTGGATCGGGCCGCGATCGACACCGTGGAGGCCGCCCTCCTGAGCCACCAGGTGGGCAAGACCTTCGACGCCGTGGTGCTGGCCGGACCCCGCAAGAACGGCAACGGGAACAAGCCGGCCGCCAACCCGCGCAGCTTCATCCAGGTCACCGACCCGGCCGTGGCCGGCTATTGCGAGGGAGACCTTGAGCCCGGATCCGTGGTGCGGGTGCGGCTCGTTTCGGCGGACATGACCAAGCGGATTGTTGTCTTCGCCGTGGCCTCCTGAGGGTTTGCGCCCCGACCGGCTAGACTAAGGGGGTAGACATGGATGCCCGGTCGTTGATTGATCACTGAAATTAGCACTGTAATTAGTTCAGCAGTTCACCAAGCCCGCCCCTACGCGAGTCTTTTACGTTCCTTCCCGCCTATCCACTTGACCGGCGGCGAGAGGGCAAGTTATTTGTTAGCCCGCGATCGGCTTCCCCTGGATGTGTCGTTTCCCCAGGTTCCGTCTGGCCCGCTTTGGGGCCGGCGTTGAGCCTAGGCGCCGGCACCTGTATAGACGAATTGAACGGTAAGCATTTGAGCATTGAGACAGATTCCCTCCTGCTGGCTGAAGACAGCAGCGAGAATGTTGAAATTGACGGCACCCTCACCAGCACCGAGCCGCCGCGCCAGGAAGAGAAGGCAACATTTGCCAGCTTCGGCGTGCACCCGGACATCGTGAAGTCGCTGAACGAGGCCGGCATCACCCACCCCTTCCCCATCCAGGCCATGACGCTGCCCATCGCACTGGGCGGGCACGACATCATCGGCCAGGCCAAGACCGGCACCGGCAAGACCCTCGGGTTCGGGATCCCCGCCCTGCAGCGGGTGGTGGGCCCCAAGGATGACGGCTATGACTTGCTGGATGCGCCCGGCGCGCCCCAGGCCATGGTCATCGTCCCGACCCGTGAGCTGGCCGTCCAGGTCGCCGGCGACCTCACCACCGCCTCCAAGCACCGCGGCGTGCGTATCACCACCATTTACGGCGGGCGCGCCTACGAGCCGCAGATCGACGCCCTGCAAAAGGGTGTCGAGGTGGTGGTCGGCACCCCCGGCCGCCTGATCGACCTGCTCAAGCAGCGCCACTTGAACGTGAAAAACGTGCGCATCGTGGTCCTCGATGAGGCCGATGAAATGCTGGACCTGGGCTTCCTGCCGGACGTGGAGACGCTGATTGCCGGCACCCCGGCCGTCCGCCAGACCCTGCTGTTCTCCGCCACCATGCCGGGCCCCGTCGTGGCCATGGCCCGCCGCTACATGACGCAGCCCACGCACATCCGCGCGGCGGACCCGGACGACGAGGGATTGACCAAGCGCGACATCCGCCAGCTGATCTACCGCGCCCACAACCTGGACAAGATCGAGGTCGTCGCCCGCATCCTCCAGGCCCACGGCCGCGGCCGCACCATCATCTTCACCAAGACCAAGCGCACGGCCGCCAAGGTGGCCGAGGAGCTGGTGGACCGGGGCTTTGCCGCGGCCGCCATTCACGGCGACCTGGGCCAGGGCGCCCGCGAACAGGCCCTGCGCGCCTTCCGCAACAACAAGGTGGACGTGCTCGTCGCCACGGACGTTGCGGCCCGCGGCATCGACGTGGACGACGTCACGCACGTCATCAACTACCAGTGCGTCGAGGACGAGAAGATCTACCTGCACCGGGTGGGCCGCACGGGCCGCGCCGGCCACAAGGGCACCGCCGTGACGTTCGTGGACTGGGACGACATGCCGCGCTGGGGCCTGATCAACAAGGCCCTGGGCCTGAGCGTCCCGGAGCCGGTCGAGACCTACTCCTCCTCTCCGCACCTGTACACGGAACTCGACATTCCCGAGGGCACCAAGGGCCGCCTGCCGCGCAACAAGCGCACGCATGCCGGCATCGACGCCGAGGTCCTGGAGGACCTGGGCGAGACCGGCAAGCGCAATTCACCCCGTTCCGGCGGTCGGGACGGCGGCCGGGGAGGCAACCGCGGCGGCAACCGCTCGGGCGCCCACCATGGTGAGCGGCACGAGGGCGGCAGCAACCGGCGTCGCACCTCCCCCGAACGGGCCGAGGGCACGGGCCCGGAGGCGGCGGCCGAAACCGCCGGCGCGCCGGCCGAAGCCCGTCCCCGCCGCAGCCGGAACCGCACCCGCCGCCGCAACGGCGAGGTCGTGGCCACGTCGGAAGCCCCGGCCGGCGAATAGCACCCATGACTGCATCCCCCTGGCAGCCGGACGGCGGGGCAAACCTGGTGGTCCACGCGGACAATGCCGAGTTCCTGCCCACGCTGCCGGATGGCTCCTTCACGATGATCTATGTGGACCCGCCCTTTAACACGGGCAGGGTGCAGAGCCGCCGGCAAACCACCATGGTGCGCAACGCGGCCGGCGGGGGCGACCGCATCGGTTTCGCCGGGCGCAGCTATGACACGGTCAAGGGGACGCTGCACAGCTACGATGACGCGTTCACCGACTACTGGCAATTCCTGGAGCCCCGGCTCGTGGAGGCGTGGCGGCTGTTGGCCGACGACGGGACGCTGTACCTGCACCTGGACTACCGCGAGGTTCACTACGCGAAAGTCATGCTGGATGCGATCTTTGGCCGCTCCTGCTTCCTGAACGAGATCATCTGGGCGTACGACTACGGCGCCCGGGCGAAGAATCGGTGGCCCACCAAGCACGACAACATCCTGGTGTACGTGAAGAACCCGGCGAAATACCATTTCGACAATGCCGAGGTGGACCGGGAACCCTACATGGCCCCGGGGCTGGTCACGCCGGAAAAGCGCGAACGCGGCAAGCTGCCCACCGACGTGTGGTGGCATACGATCGTCTCCCCCACCGGCAAGGAAAAGACCGGCTACCCCACGCAGAAGCCCGAGGGGCTCCTGCGCCGGGCCGTGGCCGCGTCCTCCCGCGAAGGCGACTGGGTGCTGGACTTCTTTGCCGGCTCCGGCACCCTGGGGGCCGTGGCCGCGAAGTTGCGGCGCCGCTTCGTGTGCGTTGATGCCAACCCGCAGGCCATCGAGATCATGACGGCCCGGCTGGGCCACGTCGCCACGGTGGTCGAACATGCCGCCGCCGCCAAGCCCGTCGAGCCCCTGCTCACCTGACGCACTAGTCGAGCCCATGCTCACCTAACGCATCAGTCGAACCCGTGCTCATCTGACTGTGAGTCTTATTGGTAGCTGGTCTGGGACTAGCTGGCAGAGTGGGTACTGGCCGTATCATCTTATGAATGTGACTCATCATCTGACTGGCTCCGTTTGGATGCCTTGTGCGGGACCTGTCCATTCATGGGGTGGTCGGC
>NZ_JBFREA010000040.1:0-20255 GCF_052114065.1 Specibacter sp. RAF43
GGTCCTGGACGACGGCAACTATGCCAACGGCGTCCAGTTCCTCTCAAAGTACGGAACCGGAAAGTGTTGGGCGTACTGGCTTACGCGGCGCGACCTTGGTCTCTCCAACGAGCTGGTATCTGTGGTCGCAGAGCAGGAAGTTTTGGCCGCCGACAGCGACCTCAAAGCAGTCCTGGCGCTCTATGGAGCGAAGTGCCGGTAGTCGCGGGTTTCGCACCCGCTCCCGCTCCGCCGCAGCCATTGTCGGGGTATCCGTCTACTGCCTCCTCCAACAAGCGGTTGCGCTTCTTCAGTTCGCGCATTTCAGCAGACTCTGCCGCAGCCGAGCCGGCTCCGGAATCTTTATATTCGGCGATGGTGATCCAGCGCTTCAACGTCGTGACCGAAAGACCCAACATCCGTCACAATCTGCGCCATCGGCCCCTCGCCCTTGCGGGCCACATCAATAACATCTTGGCGGAACCCCGCCCCATAGGGATGGCTTACTGGTAGCGACCGTTATTCAAGTGGTCTGTATTCGTGCGGCGTCTGAGTCCCGACGGCGGAACAATCTTCTGACAGGCCTTCTACCTGCTCGGCGGTTCATTCTTCACCGTCGGGGGCGTCATCCCGCGTTCGCTGGTTGCCGCCCCCGGCTTCGTCGTCACGGTCAGTTTGTTTGCCGCCGGCACCCGATTGAACTCGCCATCTATTGCTAGGACAGTGGCCAAGGTTATTGGCCTAACGCAGCGTTGACGTGTGATTAAAGGCAGCTCGCCGGGCGGAACGCATTGGATAGAAGCAGGGCTCAAGGTAGGTAAACTTTTCCCATGACTAGGATCACACCCGTTACGCTCCGAGGAAAATACGTCACTCTCGAACCCCTCAACGAGGATCATCACGATGGACTCGTCGAAGCGGCATCCGATGGAGAACTTTGGAATCTTTGGTACACCGCAGTGCCGCGCCCCGAGGAAATGAGTGCGGAGATTCAACGCCGGCTGGGCATGCAAGAAGATGGCTCAATGGTTCCATTTACAACGCGTCTGAATGACCCAGTAACGGGCGACCCCGGCAAAATCATTGGCATGACAACCTACTGCGACATCAACGCCGAACTGCCACGCTTGGAAATCGGCTATACCTGGAACGCGGCCAGCGTTCAAGGAACCGGAACCAATCCGGATAGCAAGAGGCTTCTGCTTGGGCATGCATTCGAAACACTGAATTGCGTAGCTGTGGAATTTAGTACGCATTGGATGAACATGCAGTCGCGTGAAGCGATTGCCCGACTTGGGGCCAAGCAGGACGGGGTTCTGCGCGCAACAAGTCGCATGGCCGACGGTTCACTCCGCGACACCGTCATCTTCTCAATCGTCGCCTCGGAATGGCCACAAGTTCGAAGCGGGCTGGATTTGCGACTGGCGAAAAGGCGCTGACTTCGGGGTCGCTGACTTATAGCGGGCCCTTTTAGGGTGGTCTTTTTTCGTGTGGTGTCTGGATCCCGGCCGTGGCTGGTTGGTCGTGGGTCCCTGCTGCATAGCCGGTCCAGGGTGATCCGGCTTCGGCGGCGATCCTGGTGGTGCTGGTGTGGTGGTAGCCCAGTGCTTGGGCGAGGACAGGTGCCGGGATCTGGAGCGCAAGGTGTCGTATTGCGGAGGTTCGGCCGCGTTGGGGCGGGATGCCCAGTTTGCGCAGGAAGCCACGGAGGGTGACCGGGTGAAGGGGCTCTCCGGCGCGTTGCCCCGGGAACAGCCAGCAAGATCCGGGATTGGTTGCCGAGTCCATATTGGGGCGGTTTGCCAGATAATCCTGCAGGATCCGGGCCAGCGGTTCGGGTACCGGCGTCGGCGGATCTCCCAGACGAATGGTGGTGATGTCACTGGTCGTGAGCCTCACGATGCACGTTGCTGGCTGGGCATAGAGCAGGACCAGCAGCCCGGCGATTCTGGCTGGCAGTGGGATGTTCTCCTCGGTGAGGAGGCGCTGGATGGCGTTGATTCTGTGGTGTTGCCCCATGGGTGTCCGGGTGGCTGGCTGGCGGGAATGGATGGCCAGGACGGGCATTGTGCCGCTCTTCATGCACCACGTCAGGAATGCGTGGGATGAGCGGCGCGTCAAGTAGTTCTCGCTTTGCCAGGCGTCCAGATCGGCTTGCCGGGTACGGTTGAGGGGCGTGCCGCGGCGGCCGAGCCAGGCCAGGAACGCCAAAGCCTGGATCTGTTGTTCGCGGGCCACTTGGGTCGGTGAACTGCGAAGCGGGGCTTTGGCTGCCTTGGCCCGGAGTTTGCGGAGTTGGTGCCAGGTGGCGAAACGGCGCAGCAGCCGGGCCTGCTCGAAATCCGACACGGCGGCCAGATGGGTGTCCAGCCACCGTTCGAAGAGCAGCAGCTGCCTGTCCTTGAGGGGCAGGACGCCGCTTTGCATGAGCAGGTCGCGCAAGTAGGCGGCGCTTCTCCAGTTGGGCAGTTGCTGGAACGCTTCGTGGGTCAACTCGAGCCGGCCGGAGGCAAGATCACTCAGCATGGCCTTGGGCTGGGGACTTTGGACCCAGCTCAGCCCCAGAGTTGGCCGTTGCATGGTCCTCAGCTGATCGAACAGCGGGATCAGGGGTGGGTGGATGCGGCCGGTGCCGTCATCGAGCAGTGAGCTCAGCCGGTCGGTGAGGGTGCATCGTTCGCACAGTCTCCCACCGAGCAATCGTCCCTCAAAGCGGCAGCGGTCGCAGAAGAAATCTCGGGTGATTCCCGCGCAGTCCCGGCGGACGGGTGCCCCCGCACTGTCCCGGCCCGGCAACATGCGCTCGGCCTCACAGCCAGGGCAGCGACCGTAGGTGCGGGTGGCCTTGTCCAGGCAGTTCCGGCAGATTGGTCCGTCCGACCAGTTCGCCGCCTTGGCGGCCTTCCGGCCGCAGCGGACACAGGTGCGTACGTGCCACCGCTCATACTTCTCGCGACTGCCATAGGGTGGGCTCACGGTTCGGGGGTGATCCTGGCGCGCTTGGGCCGGATGGTGGCGGCAAAGTCCACGACTTCGGCGCCAGCGGTGGCCGTGCGGCGCGGGGCCACGGCCTCTGCCCGGGTGGCGATCAGCTCGGCGGGGGTCACTTCCAGGATGTCGCAGAGCGCGGCGAGGACCGGCAGGGAGAGCCGCTCGGGGATCTGGGTGACCAGCCGCCAGACCTGCACCGAGGAAAGCTCGATGCCGCGCTGGAGCAGCAATGGGGACAGATCGGTGGCGGTGAAGATCCCGCGGGTGGCCATGACCTCCCGCAGTCTCCACTGGTAACTGACGTGGCGTTTCATTGTGGTTTCCTTTCAGGCTGCAGGGCGGCAGCAACGGTGGTGTCCAGGGCGCGGCGCAGTGTCCTGGTGCGGAAGTCGGAAGAGACGCAGGTGTAGATCGAGGTGGTGGATGCGTGTTCGTGGCCGACCTGTTCCTGGACGAACCGGGCGTCCCAGCCATCCTCGATCAGGTGCGTGACGTAGAACCGTCGGAAGGAATGGAAGTCCAGCCCCTGATCCAGGCCAAGGCTGTCCCGATAGGTGCCGAAGCCGGTGTTCATCTGGGTGAAGCCCACGCGTGCGGAGCGTTCCGAGGGCCATAGCGCCCCGGTCTTGGCCGTTGTGAACATCGGACGGACTTCTTCATTCCATTGCTGCAGGATCTCCGCTGACCAGTCGAAGACCGTCAGCACGCTACGGCGTTTGGGCGGGGAACCCTTGCTTGCCTTGCCGTGGCGGACGTAGAGGACGCCGTATTCCCCGAACTCAGGGCCCCGGGGGTTGCGTCCGAAGTCCACAACATCAAGCATCCGCGCTTCGTTGCGGCGCAGTCCGAAGGCGTAGGCGGTCTTGAAGAGCATCGCGTCACGGAATGCCGGCAGCCAGCCCTTGCGTCCTTGACCGAGCACCCGGCCGACCTGTTCATCGGCATGGTCGAAGAACGCCTGTAATTCATCGCGGGTGAAGGCTCGCTTGGCCGGGCCTGCCTCGGCCTCCTGGACATGCACGGCGGCGTTCCACTCGTGGATCACCTGGACCGGGTGGGTGCCGAAGCGTTCCTGGCAGATGGCGGCCCATCCATAGCCGGGGTCGGTAACGAAGGCAAAGAAAGAGCGGATGGTCCCCTGGTAGTTCCGTAACGTTGAGCGGCGTAGGTTCCGGACCGAACGCAGATCACCCATCCACTCATCAACCATCTGCGGTGTCCAGGTCCATTGAAAGGCATCGGCGTGGCGGGTGAAAGCCCGTAGGGCCTTCTCGCGGCCCTCGATCGTGGAGAATGCCAGGTTCCGCGCCAGCTGCTGGTTGCGCCAGCCATCCAGCATGGCGGTGAAGATCTGTTCCTCCGGCCGCAGCAGCGGCAGATTGCCGATCAGATGCAGTCCCACCGCCCCGCGCTCGAAGCCGTTTCCGACCATCAAAAACCACCCCTCCACCGCTTGCATCAGATGAACGTATCTTTCATCAGATGCAAATCGATTGCAAGGGTTCAGACCAGAAGTGTTTCCACGCTTCCGCGGGAACCAGTCCGGGATAGCTCACCTGAGGAAATCCCACATCGCGTTAGGACTCTGACGTGGGCCAATGCTGAAAGATTCCGGAAAGTTCAAACCAACCGCAATAGAACATCAGATGAAATTGCGGCCATAATCTGAAAAAGTCGAACATCCATCGATAGGCCCGCCCGGCGTCCTGTAACCATCGTTCGTGAGAAACTTCAGCTCCGATTTGTCTTACATCGGGCAGTAATGACAGAGGGAAACAGAATCGTGACAACGCAAGATCGGCCCCTGACTATGAAAGTAGAATCATCGGTTGGATTAGAATTGCCTCGCACAGGGCACCGGTTGTTAGAGCGGGGGGGGGGGGGTGGTGCCATCGTCGGGTATGGGCAGCCTCGGCAATCGGTTGGATGCCTTCAATTGCACTGGAATTGACCGCTCGATCGAGACTGCGCGGAGCGTGTCATTCTGACCCAGCCCTCCGCTGGGCACCAAGGGTCGGAGGGCGAAAAAGGAGGGTGTGTACAACGTACACACCCTAAGGCGTTGGACTGCATCGTTCTCGTTCGGAATGGCTAGGATTCGGTAGCTGTTCTGGGCTTCCCTGCGTTTGCGGGGCGTGTCGGCTGGTTCGAGTCCCACCTCGGGCACCGTATTACCGCAGGTCAGAGGCTATTTGCTCTGCGAGGTGTGTACAAGACCATGGAATCTGTTCCCATGGTGGCTCTTTTTATGCAGCCGGTTGGTTGTCCAGGGCTGGTTTAGCTGTGGTTCAGTGGCCGTTCCCTCCTTGGTTGCTTGGGGTGAATTTTCCTTACACCTGTTCATAGCTTTCTGGAGCCTTTGCGACGTGAGTGGGGGAGCCTCACTCAGGTGTCTACCGCAAGGGGCGCCCTCCTCGCGATGGAAACTGTCAACGGGATCCCGGAACGGTCCCACTTGTACCCTTATCAATGGATTTCGATAGGACGGACGATGTCGGATAGTTTCATCCGCCGGCGGTTGCTGGATTCGGTGCCAGGTTTCGCGTTGAGGCATTCACGTATGACCTAGTTTTCCACCCGCCGCCGGTGATGCTGGATCTGAGCGCGACGACAGAAATTGCTATTCCGCCGATGAGTGCGGCCCAACCAGGAAGTGGGACCGCGGCCAACTCAGCCGGTATGCCGCTGAGTCCTAATGACGGGCAGCCCAATGGCATCCACTTGGGCCGCACGTTTTTCGTTCACCTCGAACGTCGTCGACATGGTGTGGGAAGTTTTCTCAATCCGTTGCTCTATTCGGCTCAATGAATTCGAAATATCCAAAAAGCGGCCCTCGTACTCTTCGACCTTGTAATCGACGTACTTCTCAACGCTTACGACATAATCATGCAGTTCGGCGATGCGGATATCAGCATCCGCCTCCGGTGTCCATGAGCGATTGTGGCCAAAAGCGCGGCCGGTCAGTTCGACCACGACTCCAACTTGCCCGGCACCGGACACCACGGGGACTTCGCGCCGCAGGAAAGGCAGCACCTCAGTGAACCATCTCCGCCCGGCGGCGGCCCACCCCCGACTAATGCGGAGCAGGTGCTTGCAGCCGGCTGGTGCGGCAACGCAAGCGCCGAGCAGTGCCATGCCGACGCCAACGTAGCGGTTCATCGGTTCGAGCAAGCCGCCGGTGCCTTGAAACCAGCTCCCCCAATCATTCATGCTTCAAGTCTGGCAGCACGCTGTGACAACCCGCACGCACGCCCGCCGAGTAGATGCTCTAAGACTCGGGGCGGTCACCTGCCGCATGGCCAGGCTGCTCGGAATCCAAACGGTGGCGGATCGACAAAATGCGGTGCGGTCAACGCGTTGATCTCCAATAGGCGACCATCAAATTGATGAAATCGCCGGGTGTCTTGATTGGCCGTTCAACGATTCCTCGACGAAAAACGGTCTATGAGGCGCAGCCCTTCGACTGTTCAGAGTTGAAATGCGTGAATCAACGTGAGTGGAAGGCTTCAAGGATGCAGCAGCGGCGCTAGATGTACTGCCCGGGCAGGTTGGTTGAATTCGTGCGAGGACACGATCTGAATTGAGGGGATGACGAAGGCCTCCTGATGTGGAGTGGAGCTGTCTAAGTAACCGCTTCACAAACAGGAGGCCTTCGTGTCCCACGCTAATGCAGCATTGACCCCAAAAGCACGTTTGAAACTCGCCCGGTTCATCATCGAGGAAGGATGGAGTGTCGCCACCGCCGCGAAGATGTTCTTGGTCTCCTGGCCAACGGCCAAACGGTGGGCGGAGCGCTATCGCGTCTGCGGCAGGCGCGGCATGTTCGATAGGCCCAGCAGGCCCGGGATGAGCCCGAACCGCACCCCGGCGGCCCTGGTCAAAAAGATCGTGTCCCTGCGCTGGCGCAAACGCCTGGGCCCGGTCCAGATCGCCTTCCGGCTGGGCCTGGCGCCCTCGACGGTGCACGCGGTGCTGGTGCGGTGCCGCCTCAACCGGCTGCGCTACCTCGATAGGGCCACCGGCGAGCCGATCCGCCGCTACGAACACCCCCATCCCGGGGCGATGATCCACGGGGGCGTCACCAAGTTCGGCACCATCCCCGACGGCGGAGGACACCGCTTCCTCGGCCGGCAAGCAGGCGGCAGGAATCGTGCCGCGACACCGGGGAAGCCACGCAATGCCCACCACAAGCCCACAATGGGTACCGCGTTTGTGCACGCCGTGGTCGATGACCATTCACGCATCGCCTACGCGGAGATCCACGAGGACGAGAAGTCGGTGACGGCCATCGCCGTGCTCCGGCGCGCCGTGGCCTGGTTCGCGGCCAGGCAGGTCAGGGTGGAGCGGGTCCTCAGCGATAACGGCTCTGCCTACCGCTCACACGCCTGGCGCGATGCCTGCACCGAACTGGGCATCACACCCAAGCGGACCCGGCCCTACCGGCCCCAGACCAACGGCAAGATCGAGCGGTTCCATCGGGTCCTGAACGACGGATGGGCCTACGCCAAGTTCTACGGCAGCGAAACCGCCCGCCGAAAGGACCTGCCCGCCTGGATCCATGAGTACAATCACCACGGGCCCCACACCGCCATCGGGAACCAGCCACCCATCAGCCGCTTAACCAACGTCACCGGTCAGTACGACTAGTCGCCGACGGCAACGGGGTGGGTAAACACCTCGAAGAGTGTCGCGACTACCACCACGACGTTTAGTCCCAGGTAGAGGGCTACCAGGGTGACGGCGACGGCGATGGCTTCCTTAAATACGCGCAGGAACACGGCGGCGAGCAGCGCCAGCAAAAAGAGGGTCACGGCAACGTTTTGTCCCTGCAGCCAGCCGGGGACAACAGGGTTTTGGATGACGTGTGCGGTGGCGTCCGCGGCAGAGAGGGTCATGGTGATCATGAAATCGGTGTCGGCGAACCCGAGCAGGACGAGCATCTTCTGGCCCCAGCGGGGCATGAGGCGTTCCAGCATGGCGATGGAGCCCTCGCCGCGGTGGCTCTCGCCCGCACCCGGCGGTAGACGGGCAGGGCGCCCAGGAGGGTGACGGCCACCAGGACGATGGTGGCCGGTGGGGGACTCGCACCGGCGGCCAGGGCCGCGATGGCCGGCTGGTAGCCCAGTGTGGAGAAGTAGTCCACGCCGGTCAGGCACACCAGCTGCCACCACGGATGCTTCTTCAGGTGGGAGTCGCTCACGGCGCCGGGTCCCTGGTGTATCACGTTGCTGTCCTGGAGTCCGAACAGCAGCCAGATCTTCAGGGCCGCCATGCCCTTCGGGTGTAGTGCCGATGGATTCCGGGGGCCTGCTCAACGTCGTCATGGATTCCTTTCCGCGCGACACACCGCGCCGCGACCACAGCCGAAGATGGCACCGACCACGCGCGTTTTCCCCGGATCGTCACCGATCTTTGCGAATCCTTAAAGTCGGGTCCTTACCAAACACCGGGGCGAATGCGGGACCGGCGAAAGGCCATGCGGACCGGCTTGCATCCACCCGACACCGGATTTATCGCCGGCGCGAAGAAATCGGCAAGATCCGGCCCTGCCGCGTTAAGAATTTGTTAGGGACGCCTTCTTCACGACTCCTTCACGACTCACCGGGTGTTGACTGGGCCCATCCCGCAGACAATGTTGCGGGCGGATGAAAGGAACGTGTCGTGGCCGATCTGGCTGTTGTGGGCATTTTTGTGGTGTCCATGGGTTTCGTGATGTGGGTTGGTCATCTCCTGGCCGGGATGGTTGGCGGTGCCAATGATGGGCCGGTGACGGACCAGTGAACATGGATGCCACCATGTGGGCCGTGCTATTGATCGCGGGCCTAGCCCTACTGGGCTATCTGCTGGCCGTGCTCATTCATCCGGAAAAGTGGTGAGCAGGACGTGACGTTCAATACCGCGTCGTTTATCGTCGAGGTCGCCGCGCTCGTCCTGGTTCTCGCCGCCCTGCACAAGCCGCTGGGCGTCTACCTGGCCCGCGTTTTTGAGGGCACGACGTCGACCCGCCCGGAGCGGCTGTTCTATCGGCTCGCCGGTGTCGACGCTGGCACCGAGCAGACTTGGGCGGTGTATCTGCGCAGCGTACTGGTGTTCTCCGCCGTCTCCATCGTGGTTGTGTTCCTGTTCCAACGCCTGCAGGGTGTCCTGCCGGGCAGCGGTTCCCTGCCCGGCGTCGACCCGTGGGTGGCCATGAATACCGCCATATCCTTTGTGACCAACACGAACTGGCAAACCTACGTTCCCGAGACCACGGTTGGGATCTTCGTGCAGATGACCCTGTTGGCGGTGCAGAACTTCCTTTCGGCCGCCGTCGGCATTGTTGTCGTCGTCGCCCTGATCCGCGGCATCGCCCGCACCAGGACGCAGCGGCTGGGCAACTTCTGGGTGGACCTGGCCCGGACGTCGTTCCGGGTCATGCTTCCGCTCGCGTTCGTCGCGGCCCTGGTGATGGTCCTCGGTGGTGTGGTGCAGAACTTTTGGCCCACCGACGTCGTCAACCAGGCGGCCGGGATTAGCCAGACCATTCCCGGCGGGCCGGTCGCGTCCCAGGAGGCCATTAAGGAGCTCGGAACCAACGGCGGCGGTTACTTCAATTCGAACTCGGCCCACCCGTTCGAGAACCCGAACGTGTTCATCAGCCTCTTCGAGGTGTTCCTGCTCCTGCTGATCCCCTCGGCCCTGCCCTACGCTTTCGGCAGGATGGTCGGGGACCAGAAGCAGGGCTACACGGTGGTCGCCGTCATGGGCTCGCTCTGGCTGGCCTCCGTTTCCCTGATGGGCTGGGCCGTGGCTTCCTGGCAGGGAACAGCGACGGCGGCTGCCGGCGGGCTGGGCGAAGGCTTTGAACAGCGCTTCGGGCCCGTGCCGAGTGCGATCTTCGCCGCCTCCACCACGCTGACCTCCACCGGCGCCGTAAACGTCGCCCACGATTCCCTGCCGCCGCTGGCCGGGGGCGTTGCCATGGTAAACATGATGCTCGGCGAAGTGGCCCCCGGCGGAACGGGCTCCGGGCTGTACGGGCTGCTGATCCTGTCCATCATTTCCGTCTTCATCGCCGGGCTCATGGTGGGGCGCACCCCGGAGTATCTGGGCAAGAAGATCGGCCCCAAGGAAATGAAGCTCGCTGCTATGTACATCCTGGTCACTCCGGCCTTGGTCCTGGCCATGGCCGGCATCACCGTTATGCTGCCGGACATCATGACCAACGCCCCGTCAACTGGCCCCCACGAGTTCAGCGAAGTGCTCTACGCCTTCACCTCCGGGGCCAACAACAACGGCTCCGCGTTCGGCGGCATCACCACCTCCGGACCCTACTTCTCGGTCATGATGGGCATGGCCATGCTGTTGGGCCGTTTCCTCCCCATTGCCCTGGTCCTCGCGCTGGCCGGGTCCCTCGCCCGGCAGGGCAAGATTCCCGCCTCCGCCGGCACCGTCCCCACCCACGGCGCAATCTTCGGTTCGCTGTTGCTTGGCGTGACAGTGATCCTGACCGCCCTGAGCTACTTTCCGGCCCTTGCCCTGGGCCCCCTAGCAGAAGGACTCCTCAAATGATCCCGTCTCGGACGGACTCCGCCGCCCAGACTTACGCTGACGGCAACCCCCTCGGCACCCCCGGCGAGCACAAACACCACACCAAGGCACCCGCGAATCTGACGCTCGCTTCCGTTGCGGCCGCCCTGCCCCTGGCTGTCCGGAAACTCGCCCCGCGCCAGATGATCCACTCCCCGGTCATGTTCACCGTGCTGGTCGGGGCCGCCCTATGCACAGCGATTTCCCCGTACCGGCCCTCCGTGTTCGGCATCGCGGTCACGGTTTGGCTATGGCTCACTGTCCTTTTCGGCACCCTGTCCGAATCCATCGCCGAGGGCCGCGGCAAAGCCCAGGCCGACAGCCTCCGCGCCAGCCGCACAGGCGTCCAGGCCCGGCTCCGGCAACCCGACGGCACCACCCGGGACGTCCCCGGAACCGAGCTGCGGCTCAACGACGTCGTCATCTGCGAAGTTGGGGACGTCATCCCCTCCGACGGCGAAATCATCGAAGGGCTGGCCAGCGTCGACGAGTCCACCATCACCGGCGAATCAGCACCTGTCATCCGCGAATCCGGAGGCGACAGGTCCTCCGTCACGGGCGGCACGAAGGTCCTCTCCGACCGGATCGTCATCCGCATCACGGCAGCACCGGGCGAGACCTTCATCGACCGGATGATCAAGCTCGTCGAAGGCGCCGTGCGGCAGAAAACCCCCAACGAAATCGCACTGCATGTGCTTCTGGTGTCCCTGACCATCGTGTTCCTTGCCGTCACCATGTCCCTGGCGCCTTTCGCCTCCCTCGCCGGAGCCACCCCGTCACCGATCGAACTGGTGGCCCTGCTGGTCTGCCTGATCCCCACAACCATCGGCGCCCTTGTACCGGCAATCGGCATCGCCGGCATGGACCGCCTCGTCCAGCACAATGTGCTGGCCACCTCGGGACGTGCCGTGGAAACCGCAGGGGATATCACTACCCTGCTGCTGGATAAGACGGGCACCATCACGTACGGCAACCGCCGTGCCGTCAATTTCTTCCCCGCAAATAACGTGGCGCGGACCGAACTCATCGACGCCGCCCGGCTCTCCAGCCTTGCCGATGAAACCCCCGAGGGGCGCTCCATCGTGGACCTCTCCACCGAAAAAGGCGCCACAGGCCCAAGCCTGGCCGACCTCGGGAACGGTACCGACAGTTTCGAAGTGGTCGAGTTCAGCGCAGGCACGAGAATGAGCGGACTCGACTACGCGGGACAACTGATCCGCAAAGGCGCCGCATCTGCCGTCGCAGCGTTCGTTGCAGAAGCCGGCGGCCGCACCCCAGCCGAAGTCGAGAACCGGGTACAGGAAATCTCCGCCCAGGGTGGCACACCCTTGCTGGTCGCCCGGATCAGCGCGGCCGGCCACGCCGAAGTCCTCGGAACAGTCCATCTGGCCGACGTCGTCAAACCGGGCATGCACGCCCGCTTCGCCGAACTGCGGAAGATGGGTATCCGGACGGTGATGATCACCGGCGATAACCCCATCACCGCCAAGGCGATCGCCGCCGAAGCAGGCGTCGATGACTTCCTCGCTGAAGCCACCCCCGAGGACAAACTCGCCGTCATCAAGAAGGAACAGTCCGAAGGGAGGCTGGTGGCCATGACTGGGGACGGCACCAATGATGCCCCCGCCCTGGCCGCGGCCGACGTCGGGGTCGCGATGAACTCCGGCACCCCGGCAGCGAAAGACGCCGCCAACATGGTGGACCTCGACTCGGATCCGACCAAGCTCATCAACATCGTCGGCATCGGCAAACAGCTGCTGATCACCCGCGGCGCGCTCACCACGTTCTCGGTCGCGAACGACGTCGCGAAGTACTTCGCCATCGTCCCTGCACTGTTTACCGCCGCCTTCCCTGGGCTGGGGCTGCTGAACATCATGGGCCTGGCCACACCGTCCTCGGCCATCCTGTCAGCGGTGATCTTCAACGCCCTGATCATCATTGCCCTGGTGCCGCTGGCCCTGCGCGGTGTGAAGTACCGGGCCGTGTCCGCCAACCAGGCGCTGGGCCGGAACCTGCTGATCTACGGGCTCGGCGGGCTCGTCGCCCCGTTCATCGGCATCAAGATCATCGACATGCTCATTTCCCTTATCCCCGGCATTGGCTAGGAACTTCCCCATGAAAAATCTCACCGGTTACCTCCGCCAGGCCGGAACGGCCATGCGGTTCCTCATTCTTGCCACTGTGATTCTCGGACTGATCTATCCATTGGCGATCTTCGGCATCGGGCAGGCCATCGCCCCCTATCAGGTCAACGGATCCATCATCAAAGACACCGGCGGCAAGCCCGCCGCTTCGGCTCTGCTGGCACAGGTCTCCGCCGGTGACACCGGCATCCAGGACCCGAAATGGTTCCATGCCCGGCCCTCGGCCGTGAAGTGGGATCCGGCGTCCTCCTCGTCCAGCAACCTTGGCCCCAACGATCCCAAGCTGCTCGAGGCAGTGACTGCCAACCGGTCAGCCATTGCCGAAGCCGAAGGCATAAGCGGGGCCGAAGTCCCCGCGGATGCCGTGACGGCCAGCGGGTCCGGGCTGGACCCGGACATCTCCCCGGCCTATGCGAAGATCCAGGTGGCTAGGGTCGCTGCAGCCAGCGGCCTCAGCCTCGAATCGGTCCAGGCCATGGTCGACCGGCACACCAGTTCAGGTCTGGAGGCGTTCCTCGGAGAGCCGTCCGTGAACGTCACGGCTCTGAACCTGGCACTGGCCGCAGCGGTGCAGTCCAAGTGAAAGAATGACCTCATGGCACGGGCAACGCTGCGTATCTTCCTGGGGGCCGCACCAGGGGTCGGCAAGACCTACGCCATGCTCGAGGAGGGCCACCGGCTGGCCGGACGCGGCGAGGACGTGGTGGTTGCTTTCGCGCTGGACCACGGCCGGGCCGACACCCGCGCAGTGCTGGACGGGCTCGACGTCATCCCGCCCCGGAGACTCCCGTATCGGGGCACCGAGTTCGAGGAGATGGACCTGGACGCCGTTCTGGCACGGGCGCCCGGCACCGCGATCGTGGACGAATACGCGCACTCCAACATCCCCGGTAGCCGTCATCCGAAGCGCTGGCAGGATGTAGAGGAACTCCTCCACGCCGGCATCAATGTCCTGTCCACCGTCAACATCCAGCACCTGGAATCCCTCGGCGACGTCGTCAGTGCCATCACCGATGTCCGGCAGGTCGAGACCGTGCCCGATGACATTGTCCGGCGGGCTGATCAGATCCACTTGGTGGATATTTCCCCGGAGCTGCTCCGCCAACGCCTCGGTGACGGAAAAATCTATGCCGCCGAGAAGATCGACGCCGCCCTGTCGAACTACTTCCGCCTCGGTAACCTGACGGCACTGCGGGAGCTTGCCCTGCTTTGGCTTGCCGACAGGGTGGATGAGGGCCTAGCTAAATACCGTGCCGAGCAGGGGATCGAAGCCAGCTGGCCGGCGCGCGAACGGATTGTCATCGGCCTCACCGGTGGTCCCGAAGGCGAGGCTCTGATCCGACGGGCCGCCAGAATCCTCAAGCGTGTAAGCGGCGGGGACCTGCTCGCTGTCCATGTGCGGGCCGCGGACGGTGTCGCCGCAGAGTCCCCGCAGGCACTCGAGGCCCAGCGGCAGCTGATCCGGGACCTTGGCGGCAGCTACCACACCGTGGCCGGTGAAGACCCGGCAACGGCCCTGCTGGACTTCGCCCGCAGTGTCAACGCCACCCAGATCGTCGTCGGTGTCTCCAGTCACAGCAACCTCAGCCGACTGTTCGGCGGAGGCGGGATCGGCAACCGGGTAGTCAGGGGCTCCGGAGACATCGACGTGCACATGGTCTCCCACTCGCTCGGTGGGCGCGGCCTGGATCACCGCCGTGAACGGGATCTCGGACGCATACGGGTGTCCGTCGGTTTCGCCCTGGCCGTCATCCTTCCGGTGGTGCTACAGCTGCTTCTGGCCCTGAACCCGGAGCAGAATGTTGCGACGGCCGTGCTGGTTCAGCTCACCGGATCGATTGCCGTCGCACTCATCGGCGGGCTGTGGCCGGCACTGCTCGGAGCGATCTGGAGCAGCCTCCTGGTGAACTACTACTCGACTCCGCCGGTAGGTAACCTGACTATCAGCGACCCGCAGAACATCTTTGCACTTCTGGTCTTCGTCGGCGTCTCCGCGGCTGTTGCAGCCGTAGTGGATGTTTCGGCCCGCCGCTCGAAGGAAGCCGCCCGCGCTCGGGCGGAGGCCGCAACGATGGGTGATCTGACGCGCGGGGCCGTTAGTGCCGAGGACACGGTCAAGGGTTTGCTCGTGCAGGCGCTGGACGTGTTCCAGGTACGCGGCTCAGCTCTCTTCACCCGGGCGGGCAGCACCTCCGGAAGCAACTCAGCCGACGCCGGCGATGAGAGTAGCTGGCGGCTCGTCGCCCATGCAGGGGATTTCGCCGTCACCGGCCCGGACGAAGGTGAGAATATCGAAGACGTGAATCCGGGGACCCGTCTGGTCCTCTCAGGCAGGGTCCTTCCGGCTGGCGACCGGCGCCTGCTCGACGCGTTCGGCGTACAGCTCGCGGCCCAGCTCGAACGCCGCCAGCTCGCGGTGAGCCAGCGCGAAGTCCTCCGCCTGGCCGAAGGCAACACCATGCGCACCTCAATCCTCCGTGCCGTCTCCCACGACCTGCGCACACCATTGGCTGGTATCAAACTGGCAGTCGGCGGCCTCAGGCAGCCCAACATCCACTACACCGCAGAGGAGGAACAGGAGCTACTCGCCACCATCGATGAGTGTTCGGACCGGCTCGATGCCCTCGTGGGTAACCTCCTGGACATGTCCCGGATCACCTCCGACTCGGTGAACCCCCTGATCCGTCCCGTCCGTTGGTACGAAGTCATCCCGGATGCCCTGCACGGAATCCCGTCCGGCAGGGTCCGGGTGGACCTGCCGCCCAACATGCCCGCTGTGGATGCCGACGCGGGAATGCTCGAACGCGTCATTGCAAACATCGTGGAAAACGCCGTCAAATACGCCCCGGATTCTGACATCGTCCTTGTCGGTGCCGCCGGAGGTATGGGCAGCACACGAGTGGCCGGGCATCCCTCAGGTGAATTGCGCATCATTGACCACGGCCAGGGAATCCCTGCAGACAGTGTCGTGCAAATGTTCCAGCCGTTCCAACGGCTCGATGACGTTCCTGCAGCCGCAGGGGTCGGACTCGGCCTGGCCGTGGCCAAAGGCTTCATCGAAGCGATGGGCGGCACACTCACCGCTGAACAGACACCCGGCGGCGGACTCACGATGGTGATCCGCCTGCCGCTCTCCACCGGTGCGGCATTCACCTACGACGGTGCGCAGGCGCCAGTAAGCGCTCAGTCTGCGCTCCTGCGACGGCAGCACACCTCACCTTTCCCCTCCCGGAAGCAGACACCATGAGCAACGTCCTTGTGGTGGACGACGACGCCCATATCCGGAGCGCACTGGGGATCACTCTTCGGGCACACGGCTATACCGTCTCCACCGCCCCTGACGGTGAATCCGCACTTGTTTCAGCCGCCCAACACCCGGTCAACATCGTCATCCTCGACCTCGGCCTGCCGGACGTCGACGGAACCACGGTCATCACGCGCCTGCGGAAGTGGAGTGGCGTGCCAATCCTTGTCCTTTCCGCCCGGCACGGTTCCAATGACAAGGTTCAAGCCCTGGACGCCGGCGCCGACGACTACATCACCAAACCGTTCGGACTCGACGAACTGCTCGCCCGCCTCCGCGCACTGCTGCGCCGCCGCATCGAACCTGACGAGACACCCATCATCACCACCGACGCCTTCACCGTGGACTTGGCCATGCACCGTGTCCGCCGCCACGGCCTGTATGTGAGCCTGACACCCACCGAATGGAGCCTTCTTGAACTTCTGGTGCGCAATCCGGAAAAACTCATCACCCAGCAACAACTCCTTTCCGAAGTATGGGGGCCCGCCTATGGGAAGGAAGCCAACTACCTCCGCGTCTACATGGCCCAGCTCCGACGAAAACTCGAACCCGAACCCGGAAACCCCCGCCACCTCCTGACCGAATCCGGCATCGGCTACCGGTTCATGCCCTAAACCCGATTCGGGATGCCCTCGAGGCCAGTGGCAAACAAGTTCTGCGCATATGGATTTCGTTAAGACCGCCCAACAGGCCCATGACGGGGTGCTACGCTCCCTCATGACCCACGGTCGATAACACCGTATTCCAGGACGAGAGGAAACCCTGGTGCGCGCACCAGGAGCCGTCTCGGAATGTGCCGCCTGATGGCCGACAACGGAGTGCGGTCCATCCTTGGGCGCTTCAGTGTGGATCCGCGGAAGCATCCGAGAGGTCCAGCCGGAAAGCCACAGAAAGAGGGCGCCATCAAGCGCCTGCTGCTGCACCCGGTACGGTCAGTACCGTTCGCATTCCTCGCCGTGATCCTCTTGGGCGCCGGATTCCTGATGCTCCCGATCTCACGCACGGCAAGTGACGCGGACCTGATCATGCCAGCACTTTTCACCTCCGTCTCCGCCGTCTGCGTCACTGGCCTGATCACAGTTGACACGCCTACCTTCTGGACCCCGTTCGGCCAGGGTGTCATTCTCCTGCTCATTCAGGTCGGCGGATTCGGCATCATGACCCTGGCCACCCTGCTTGCCCTAATGGTCAGAAAAAACCTTGGGCTCCGCGGCCAGCTGGTCGCCCAATCCGAGACTCAGACCCTGAACTTCGGCAACGTGCGCTCCGTGCTCGGGTGGCCAGAATCATGGCAGCCTTTGAAGCCGCCACCGCCGTCGCCCTCACCCTCCGGTTTTGGATCGCCTACGACGACAACCTCGCCACAGCGCTCTGGCACGGCATCTTCCACGCCGTCTCCGCCTTCAACAATGCGGGGTTCGCTCTCTATAGTGACAGCCTGATCGGCTTCGCAGAAGACCCGTGGATCATCATCCCCGTCTGCGGTGCCGTAATCGCCGGCGGTCTGGGATTCCCCGTGCTCATCGCCTTGTTCAAGGACGGCCTCAGACACAAGACCTGGACTGTCCACACCCGGCTCACGGTCTACGGCACCCTGCTGCTGCTGGCCGTAGGAACCGCCGCGTTTGCGGCGTTCGACTGGGCCAGAGCGGAAACCCTCGGCCATTTGTCCCTCCGTGGGAAGTTCCTGGCGTCGCTGGCGGGCGGTGTCTTCCCGCGCACTGCAGGCGGCATCAAGATCACCACTTTCCTAGTCCTAGGCTTCGCGATCTGGAATGAAATTCGAGGCCGCGAACAGGTCACGATTGCCCACCGCTCCATCAGTTCTTCCGTGCAGCGGCAGGCCCTGTCCGTAGCCCTCCTTGGTGTTGGAGCAGTCATCGTTGGAACCATCCTGATGCTCATGTTCACCGACCATGGACTGGAACGCGTCCTGTTCGAAACCATCTCCGCGTTCGCCACCATAGGCGTGAGTACCGGTATCACCTTCAGTCTTCCGGCAAGCGCCCAAGGAGTGCTGATCGCGCTGATGTTCATCGGAAGAATCGGGACGATCACCGTGGCATCCGCACTGGCCCTGTCAGCTCACCCAAGGTTCTACCGTCTGCCCGAGGAACGGCCAATCATCGGATAACAGGGCAGCTACGTTTCCGAAGCTGTCGGTATGCTCACACCCCTTCTGGCGAATCCCACCTGTGGGCGCGGGCGTAGGCGCACGCCGCTCGATCGCGCCAGGCTCAGTGCATGCGGCAGCGAATGGGTTCCATGATTCCTCAGGGTAGCCTCCAGCGCCGGCGGTACGGGGCAGGAAACCCTCAGCCATCTTGGCAGTTCGAATCCCCCCGAGGTTCTGGTGGGATCCATCACCGGTAGCACGATCGTAGCCCAAAGACATTTCAAAGGGTGACGGGCAGATGGGTACGGGCCACGAGCCAAATCGGGTGCACAGCTGCAGGGAGGCTCGCGACCCTTGCTCGGCCCAGGTGACCCGGCTGTCACCGGTCAGCTGAGGGGATAAGTTGCTCGAGAGGGGCGATTCACAGCCTGTTCCGAAAAGGGAGCGCGTTCAAGACTGCATTGCGTATCGTGATTCCTGATCGGGTCTTGGGCACGAGGAGGCGTGATGCGATGCCAGCACCTCGTTGCATCGGTCGGGCATATTTGCGGTGCGTGTGTTCATAGGCCCCGAACGCGGTGGCGTGGTCGCCCGGGTGCACGGCAATCGCATCGGCGAGGGTCTTGGCTCCGACGATTGCGCTGCTGGAGCCTTCACCGAACAGGGAGATGCAACCGGCAGCGTCACCAAGCAGGACCACACGTCCGGCACTCCATTGTGGTACTGCGATGCGAGTGACGGCATCGAAGTACCTATCCTCGGACGCGCCCCATTCCTGAAGTGCGCGCTTGGTGAGCCAACCACCGTCGGCGTAGGTGGACTCGACGAGTCGCCTGCCTTGGTCCGGGTCGCGGTAATCGAAATCGTCCGGCCCACGGAAGATGAAAGCGAACCCGGGCTTCCCGCCAGCCGGATGGATGGTCAACGAGGTGCCCGGTTCGTTGTACATCAGCACGGTGCGCGGATCCTCGATCGGTATCGACGAGCGCACAGTGCCCACGAACATGCCAAAAGGGCGGGAAAAACGTTCTTCACGACCGAACACAAGGGCCCGGACAGAGGAATGTATCCCGTCGGCTCCAACGACCATATCGAAGCGCCGGGAACGAGTCCGCCGAAACTCGACGTCGATCCCGCCGCCACCTTGGTGCAAGGCCGTGATCGAGTCGTCCCGGATGATGAGGCTGCTCTCCTGGGCCTTGCCGAGCAACAAACCGACGAGTTCGCCGCGGGAGACCTCCACTTCCTCGTTGCGGTTGCCACGACGGTGTGTGCGAATCGATGCCAGGGGCCGCCCGTCGGCGTTGACGAAGGCTAGGCGTTCTATACCTGTGGCAGCCTCCTGAAGCCGTGACCAAATGCTCATGTCCTGTGCAATGGTGACCGCGGCTCCCCGCACATCGACGGGATTGCCACTAGATCGTATGCCAGCTGCCCGTTCCACGACCGTGACAGACCAACCGGCCCTTGCCAACCAATACGCGGCGGTCGCGCCAGCAATGCCGCCCCCGGAGACCAGAACACTGCGATCAGCCATGCGCCCATTCAAACACTCAACACCACAGACACTCAATGCCGATCGCGAACCAGCCTCCTTCCTTGCAGGGCCTTCGACATAGTTGGGGCTATCCGCTAGGCGAGTCCCGGATAGTGGAGCCCGACAAGGCGTCAGTGCTTGAGTGGTTTAGTCTTGACGATCTGCCGTCAGCGGTTGTTCCGCGCGAGAGGCTTATCTTGGACCGTGTGAGAAGCAGGCTCCCACCAATTGCCGTTCTCTGATTTTCATTGAAGGACGAATGGGCGACCATTGAAGAACAGCCGGATTCCACAGTACTGAGGGCTGGCCTATTCGATTCAGTCCTTCTGGCCACTCACTGCTCGCTGCTTTCATTGTTGCTGCCCCCGCCAAGGCGAAGTGACCAGTATCGCCTCGTTGGCATTTCTGTGGCTTTTTGGTGGTAAAACTGGTCCTGTCGGGATAGAGTTGAAACAGCAGCCACCCGTAATCAAGGAATGTCATGAGCATCTCAACCATCCAGAACGCCGGGTTCGCGGGCACCGCACGCCTGGGCATCCGCGAGGTCGTGCGCCAGCTCAACGCCGCACTGGGGGCCACGCTGGTGGCGGCCCTTACAAGCAGCAAAGACCCGCG
>NZ_JBFREA010000041.1:0-35625 GCF_052114065.1 Specibacter sp. RAF43
GGCCCCACAGGGGTGCCCACAGAATGGACACTTCGTCCAAATAGTGAGATGCTGGGGGTGCTGTTTGACACCCTCAAAGCCAAAGGAAAGACTACAGATATGCAACGGAACCTCGTAGTCGTCATTAGCTAGCGCGTGACGCAATTGGCCACACAAAACGGTCATGACCCTCTGATATTCAAAAGAGAAGTCGCAACACGTGCAAACCCCTCGCCGAGCCAGTTGTGGCTGAGGGGTTTTTTTGTTCCCACCACCAGCGGTAACTCGTAAAAAATGCGTCACTGACCCAGCCAGGCGCACCTGTAGAAACATTGAGAGCATGAGTTCCCCTAAGGAAGAACCGATGAGTAAAGGATCGCCCGCCAGCCCAGCGCTGATGGCAGCCAAGTCCCCGGGCCATGGCGGCCACGCCGGCACCAGCACCAGCGCCGCAAACCCGGCCTCCGCCGTCGTAGGCCCCAACAATGTGGTGGCCCCCGTGAAGATGACCGGCTCCGAAGCCATTGTCCGCTCACTGGAGGAACTTGGCGTCAAGGACATTTTCGGTTTGCCCGGCGGGGCGATTTTGCCCACCTACGATCCCCTCATGGCCTCGGACCTCAACCACGTGCTGGTCCGGCACGAACAAGGCGCCGGCCACGCCGCCCAGGGCTACGCCATGGTGACCGGGCAGGTGGGCGTGTGCATCGTCACCTCCGGGCCCGGCGCCACCAACCTGGTCACGCCCATCATGGACGCCCACATGGATTCCGTGCCGCTGGTGGCCATCACCGGGCAGGTCTCCAGCGGGGTCATCGGCACCGACGCCTTCCAGGAGGCGGACATCGTGGGCATCACGATGCCGGTCACGAAGCATTCCTACCTGGTGACCAACGCCCAGGACATCCCGCGCGTCCTCGCCGAGGCCTTCCACCTGGCCTCCACCGGCCGCCCCGGCCCCGTCCTGGTCGACGTCTCCAAGGACGCCCAGCAGGGCCCGATGACGTTTTCCTGGCCGCCGGTGATCGAACTGCCCGGCTACCGCCCCGTGTTCCGCGGCCACTCCAAGCAGCTGCGCGAGGCCGCCCGGCTGATCCGCGATGCCAAGAAGCCGGTGCTGTACGTTGGCGGCGGCGTGATCAAGGCCGAGGCCTCAGCGGAACTGCTGGAACTGGCGGAACTGACCGGCGCCCCCGTGGTCACCACGCTGATGGCCCGCGGCGCGTTCCCCGATTCCCATACTTTGCACGTCGGCATGCCCGGCATGCACGGCTCCGTCTCGGCCGTGACGGCCCTGCAGCAGTCGGACCTGCTCATCACCCTCGGCGCCCGCTTCGATGACCGGGTCACCGGCGTGCTCAAGAGCTTCGCCCCGCATGCCCTGGTCATCCACGCGGACATCGACCCGGCGGAGATCTCCAAGAACCGCACGGCGGACGTCCCCATCGTCGGGTCCCTGAAGGAGATCATCCCGGACCTCACCGCCGCCGTCCGCGCCGAATTCTCCGCGACCGGCACCCCCGACCTCGCCGACTGGTGGGCGTTCCTGGGCAATCTGCGCGACACCTACCCGCTGGGCTGGACCGAGCCGGAGGACGGGCTCATGTCCCCGCAACACGTGATCTCGCGCATCGGCGCCCTGACCGGGCCCGAGGCCGTCTACGTCGCCGGGGTGGGCCAGCACCAGATGTGGGCCGCCCAGTTCATCAAGTATGAGCGCCCCCGATCCTGGCTGAACTCCGGCGGCGCCGGCACCATGGGCTACTCCGTGCCGGCGGCGATGGGCGCCAAGGTCGGCAACCCGGACCGCGTGGTGTGGGCCATCGACGGCGACGGCTGCTTCCAGATGACCAACCAGGAACTGGCCACCTGCGCCATCAACAAGATTCCCATCAAGGTTGCCATCATCAACAACTCCTCGCTGGGCATGGTGCGCCAGTGGCAGACCCTGTTCTACAACAGCCGGTACTCCAACACCGACCTGAACACCGGCCACGACACCGTGCGCATCCCCGACTTCGTCAAGCTCGCGGACGCGTACGGCTGCGCCGGCCTGCGCTGCGAACGCGCGGAGGACATCGACGCCACCATCGAGGCGGCGCTGGCCATCAACGACCGCCCGGTGGTCATTGACTTCGTGGTCAGCCCCGACTCCATGGTGTGGCCGATGGTTCCCTCCGGAGTCAGCAATGACCAGATCCAAGTGGCCCGCAACATGACCCCGGTGTGGGAAGAGGAGGACTAGAGATGACCCGACATACCCTTTCCGTGCTGGTGGAGGACAAGCCCGGCGTGCTGACCCGCGTGGCCAGCATGTTTGCCCGCCGCGCCTTCAACATCAATTCCCTGGCCGTGGGCCCCACCGAGGTCACCGGCGTGTCCCGGATGACCGTGGTGGTCGACGCCGACGGGGACCTGATTGAACAAGTCACCAAGCAGCTGAATAAACTAGTCAACGTCATCAAGATTGTTGAACTGGTAACAGAGAACTCCGTGCAACGGGACCACATCCTGGTCAAGGTACGTGCGGATGCCGCCACGAGGCTGCAGGTCACCCAAGCCGCAGACCTCTTCCGCGCCTCGGTCGTCGACGTCTCCACCGACTCGTTGACCATTGAGGCCACCGGCCACCCGGACAAGCTCGCGGCGCTGTTGAACGTGCTCGAGCCCTTCGGCGTCCGTGAAATCGTGCAATCGGGCACCTTGGCCATTGGACGGGGATCCCGTTCCATGAGCGACCGGGCACTCCGCGCATCCTAGCGCCCGTGGCCGCCCGCGGCCACACCAGCATCACGAATTAGCAGCACCCACCATTTACCCAAGGAGTTACACAGTGACCGACATGTTCTACGACGACGATGCAGACCTGTCCATCATTCAGGGCCGCAAGGTCGCCGTCATCGGCTACGGCAGCCAGGGCCACGCCCACGCCCTGAGCCTGCGCGATTCCGGCGTCGACGTCCGCGTCGGCCTCAAGGAGGGCTCCAAGTCCCGCGCCAAGGCGGAGGCCCAGGGCCTGCGCGTGCTCAGCGTCGCCGAGGCCACGGCCGAGGCCGACCTGATCATGGTCCTGACCCCGGACCAGGTCCAGCGCTTCGTCTACGCCGAGGAAAT
The DNA here is from genome assembly GCF_052114065.1 of Specibacter sp. RAF43. Taxonomy (NCBI): domain Bacteria; kingdom Bacillati; phylum Actinomycetota; class Actinomycetes; order Micrococcales; family Micrococcaceae; genus Specibacter; species Specibacter sp. RAF43. The sequence continues at coordinate 3,094 of NZ_JBFREA010000041.1, forward strand.
CGCCCCCAACCTGAAGGCCGGCGACGCGCTGTTCTTCGGCCACGGCTTCAACATCCGTTACGGCTACATCAAGCCGCCGGCCGACGTCGACGTCGCCCTGGTCGCCCCCAAGGGCCCGGGCCACATCGTGCGCCGCGAGTTCGAGGCCGGCCGCGGCGTGCCGGACCTGATCGCCGTCGAGCAGGACGCCAGCGGCAACGCCCGCGACCTGGCCCTCTCCTACGCCAAGGGCATCGGCGGCACCCGTGCCGGCGTCATCGAGACCACGTTCACCGAGGAGACCGAAACGGACCTGTTCGGTGAGCAGGCCGTGCTGTGCGGCGGCGCCTCCCAGCTGATCCAGTACGGCTTCGAGACCCTCACCGAGGCCGGCTACAAGCCCGAGGTGGCCTACTTCGAGGTCCTGCACGAGCTCAAGCTGATCGTTGACCTGATGGTTGAGGGCGGCATCGCCAAGCAGCGCTGGAGCGTGTCGGACACCGCCGAATACGGCGACTACGTCTCCGGCCCGCGCGTCATCACCCCGGACGTGAAGGAAAACATGAAGGCCGTCCTGGCGGACATCCAAAACGGTGCCTTCGCCAAGCGCTTCATCGACGACCAGGATGCCGGCGGACCCGAGTTCGCGGCGCTGCGCAAGAAGGGCGAGGACCACCCGATCGAGGCCACGGGCCGTGAACTGCGCAAGCTGTTCTCCTGGATCAAGACCAGCGACGACTACACCGAGGGCTCCGTCGCCCGCTGACGTAACGAACGGCGGGGGTCACGGGCCGCGTGCCTGTGACCCCCGTCGCTTGCGTCGCCGTCCCCGGCAATTGTTACGGCAAGGAAGCCGGGCTCCCATAAACTGGAGTCCGGCTTTTTTGTTGGATCACCAATGTTCGAGCCCTTCACCAAAATCCCCCCCATTATCTATCGAGAACTAAGAGGTCACAGGTGAGCGCCACCAAGCCAGTCGTACTCCTCGCGGAGGAACTTTCACCAGCCACGATCGAGGCCCTGGGCCCCGACTTCGAGATCCGCCAGACCGACGGCGCGGACCGCGCCCAATTGCTCGCCGCGATTGCTGACGTCGATGCGATCCTGGTGCGCTCGGCCACCCAGCTGGATGCCGAGGCCATCGCCGCCGCGAAGAACCTGAAGGTCATTGCCCGCGCCGGCGTGGGGCTGGACAACGTGGACATCAAGGCCGCCACACAGGCCGGCGTCATGGTCGTGAACGCCCCGACGTCGAACATCGTCTCCGCTGCGGAGCTGACCATCGGGCACATCCTCTCGCTGGCCCGCCACATCCCGGCCGCCAGCACGGCGCTGAAGAACGGGGAGTGGAAGCGCTCCAAGTACACGGGCACCGAGCTGCTGGAAAAGAAGCTGGGCATCATCGGCCTGGGCCGCATCGGGGCCCTGATCACCGAGCGGGCCAAGGCCTTCGGCATGGAAATCATCGCCTACGACCCCTACGTCACCTCCGCCCGCGCCGCCAGCCTGGGCGTGCAGCTGCTGACCCTGGATGAGCTGCTGGAGCAGTCCGACTTCGTCACCATCCACATGCCGCGCACGCCCGAGACCATGGGCATGATCGGCAAGGAGGCGTTCGCGAAGATGAAGAAGAGCGCCTACGTCATCAACGTCGCCCGCGGCGGCCTGGTGGACGAGGCCGCCCTGAACGTCGCCCTGCGCGACGGCGAGATCGCGGGGGCCGGCATTGACGTGTTCGTCAAGGAGCCCGCCACGGACGTGGACTTCCTGTCCCTGGACAACGTCGTCGTCACCCCGCACCTGGGCGCCTCCACCGACGAGGCGCAGGAAAAGGCCGGCGTCTCCGTGGCCAAGTCCGTCCGCCTGGCCCTGGCCGGGGAATTGGTGCCCGACGCCGTCAACGTCGCCGGTGGCGTCATTGCCGCCGATGTGCGCCCCGGCATCCCGCTGATCGAGAAGCTGGGCCGGATCTTCACCGCCCTGACCCACGCGTCGGTGACCCAGATCGACGTCGAGGTGGCCGGCGAGATCGCCGCCCTGGACGTCAAGGCGCTGGAGCTCTCCGCCCTCAAGGGCGTGTTCAAGGACGTGGTCTCCGAGCAGGTCTCCTACGTCAACGCCCCCATCCTGGCCGAACAGCGCGGCATCATCACCCGCCTGATCACCACGCTCGAATCCGCCGACTACCGCAACGTACTGACCATCCGCGGAGCCCTGTCCGACGATTCGCAGATCTCCGTCTCCGGCACCCTGACCGGCCCCAAGCAGATCCAAAAGATCGTCGCGGTCAACGGCTACGACCTGGAAATCCCGATGAGCGACCACCTGCTGGTCATCTCCTACGCGGACCGCCCCGGCGTCATCGGCGCGCTCGGGCGCCTGCTGGGCGAGAACGGCGTCAACATTGCCGGCATGCAGGTGGCCCGCCACAGCGAGGGCGGCCAGGCCCTGGCCCTGTTGACCGTGGACAGCTCTGTCCCGCAGGGCGTCCTGGATGCCATCAAGGCCGAGATCGGCGCCAGCATGGCCCGCGAGGTCGACCTGGAGGACTAGCCCGCCCCGTCCCCGTCCCGCCTAACCCGCAATAGATGCCGAAAATACGCGAATTTCGTGAGACTCTCGACATCTATTGCGGGTCAGCTGCGCTGGGGCGCGCCGCACGACGCCGGCCGGCACGTCCCGGGGAGGCTCCGGCGTCGCGCCCGGGGCCGGTCACGAAGCGGCATTTCGGCCGGGTTCACGGTAAATTCGTTTAGGTGACATCCATCGACTCGGCCAAGACGCCTTATTACCTCACCACCGCCATCACCTACCCGAACGGCGTGCCGCACATCGGGCACGCCTACGAATATATCGCCACCGACGCCATGGCACGCTTCAAGCGCCTGGACGGGTTTGACGTGATGTTCTTGACCGGCACGGACGAGCACGGGATGAAGATTGCGCAGGCGGCCGAGAAGGAAGGCATCACGGCCAAGGAGCTGGTGGACCGCAACGCCGCCGTGTACAAGGACGCACACGCCGCGCTGGGCATCAGCTACGACCGGTTCATCCGCACCACCGACGCCGACCACTACGCCGCGTCGCAGGCCATCTGGAAGAAGATGGAGGCCGCGGGGGACATTTACCTGGGCAAGTACGAGGGCTGGTACTCCGTCCGCGACGAGGCCTACTACGGCGACGACGAGACCGAACTGCGCGCCGACGGCAAGCGCTACTCCAAGGTCACCGACACGGAGCTGACCTGGACGGAGGAGGAGAGCTACTTCTTCCGCCTCTCCAACTACCAGGACCGGCTGCTGGCCCTGTACGCGGACCAGCCCGAGTTCGGCGCACCCCGCACCCGGTTCAACGAGGTCATCAGCTTCGTCAAGGGCGGCCTGGAGGACCTGTCCATCAGCCGCACCACCTTTGACTGGGGCGTGCCCGTGCCCGGCAACGACAAACACGTGATGTACGTATGGGTTGACGCGCTGACCAACTACCTCACCGGCGTCGGCTTCCCGGACATGGAGTCCGCCGCGTTCCAACGGTATTGGCCGGCGGATGTGCACATCATCGGCAAGGACATCTCCCGCTTCCACGCCGTGTACTGGCCGGCGTTCTTGATGTCGGCGGGGATCGAGCTGCCCAAGCGCGTGATGATCCACGGCTTCCTGCACAATAACGGCGTGAAGATGTCCAAGTCGCTGGGCAATGTGGTGGCCCCGGGCGACTGGGTGGCGCAGTACGGGCTGGACCAGGTGCGCTTCTTCCTGCTGCGCGAGGTGCCGTTCGGCGCCGACGGCTCCTACAACCACGACGCGGTGGTGGGCCGGATGAACGCCGACCTGGCGAACAACCTGGGCAATCTGGCCCAGCGCTCCCTGTCCATGGTGGCGAAGAACTGCGCCGGCATGGTCCCCACGCCGGGTGCGTTCACCGACGCCGACCACGCCATCCTGGCCGCCGCCGGCGCGCTGCTCGAGCATGCCCGCGCGGCGTACCAGGTGCAGGATTTCCACGGCTCGCTGGAGCGGATCTGGCATGTGCTCGGCGACACCAACGCCTACTTTGCCGAGCAGGCGCCGTGGATCCTGCGCAAAACCGACTTTTCCCGCATGGAAACGGTGCTGTACGTGACCCTGGAGGTGCTGCGCATCGTGTCCCTGCTGATCCAGCCGGTCATGCCCGACGGTGCGGCCAAGCTGCTTGACGCCCTGGGCCAGCCGGACGACGGCGCCCGCCAGTTCGCTGCCATCGCCGCGCCGCTGCGCCCCGGTACGGTCCTGCCCGCCCCGGCACCGATCTTCCCCAAGTATGAGGAACCCGCCCAGCTATAGCCCCGCCCCCTGGACTGACCCGCAATAGATGTCGAAAATGTGCCGATTTCGGCCCATTTTCGACATCTATTGCGGGTCAGCTGCCCGGGGTCGGGAGGCTGGCGGAGGGAGGCCGGCGGCTGCCGTGATGCGGTTGGCCATGTTCTTGAATATGATGCCGTGGAAGGGCAGCACGGCCAGCCAGTACAGGCGCCCGGACAGTCCGCGCGGGAAGAAGATGGCGCGCTGGCGGAAAACGCTCCCGCCTTCGGTGCCGGGGGCCGACGCCACGGGCGTGACCTCAAACTCCAGCCAGGCACGTCCCGGGACGATCATTTCCGCCCGCAGCCGCAGCAGCCGGCCCCGTTCCAGTGCTTCCACCCGCCACCAGTCCACGGCGTCGTTGAGTTGGAGGTGCTGGTGGCTGCGCCGTCCCCGGGACAGTCCCACCCCTCCGGCTGCCTTGTCCAGCCAGCCACGCGCGGCCCAGGCAAAGGGCAGCGAGTAGTAGCCGTTCGCCCCTCCGATGCCTTCCACCACGCTCCACACGCGCTCGGCCGGGGCCGTGGTGGTCTTGGTGCGTTCGTCGGTGAAGACCGTCAACCCGGCCCACTCCGGATCACTGGGCAGCGGCTCCGCCGGGGCGCTCAGGGCATGGGCGGTGGCCCACGTCGTTTCCACGGTGTCGGCCGCAATCTTGTGCAGGGCCAATTGCACGGCGCGCCCGTACGGCGTCAACCCTCCCGCCGGATCCGGGATGTAGGCGGCAATGTCCTTTTCCGCCGCGACGCAGTCATGCTGCAGCGATTCCACCAGTGGCACCGCCAGGCTGCGGGGGACCGGCGTCACCAGGCTGACCCATTGCGCGGCCAGCCACGGCGTGAGGACCGGCAGCGGGATGACGAGGGGGCGGCGGAATCCGGCCTCGTGGGCGTAGCCGCCCATCATGTCCGCATAGGTGAGGACCTCGGGGCCGCCTATGTCAAAGGTCCGGTTGATGTCCGCCGGCAACCGCGCCGCCCCCACCAAATAGTGCAGCGCGTCCCGGATGGCAATGGGCTGGATCTTGTTCATGACCCACTTGGGGGCGGGCATGAGGGGCAGGACATCGGTCAGGTGCCTGACCATTTCAAAGCTGGCGGAGCCGGAGCCAATGACGAGGCCGGCCTGCAGCACCGCCGTCGGCGTCCCCGAGGCCAGCAGGATTTCGCCGACTTCCGTGCGCGAGGCCAGGTGCCGGCTGAGCTTTCCCGGCGGGTGGAGGCCGGAAAGATAGACCAGGCGGCGCACCCCGGCCTCGCGGGAGGCCTTGGCGAGGTTGAGGGCGCACGCCCGCTCCAACTTTTCAAACGTGGCGGCGGACTTTCCCCCGGACATGGAATGCACCAGGAAGTACACCACGTCCGCGCCCTCGCACAGCGCCCGGGCCGTCTCCGGGTCCTCCATCGATCCCTCGAGGATCTCCACCTGCGCCCGCCACGGCACGTCCCGCAGCTTCTCGCGCCGGCGGCTGAGCACCCGCACATCTTCGCCGTTTTCCAGGAGCAGCGGCACGAGGCGACCGCCCAGGTACCCGGTGGCTCCCGCTACGGCAATCGTGCCCACGGCCGTCAACTTTCTGCTGGACAAAATAACTTCCTTCCACCATTATGTAGTTAGATTTTCGTATTATCAATGGATGGAGCCCCTTAAAATGCATGACGGCAGCAGCTGGCGTCCCCCGGCACCGATGCACAGGGCCTCCGTGCTCATTCGCCAAATCCTGGTCCTGAACGAGGTCATCGAGTTCATCATGAGACGCCAGATGGAACTGAATGAGACCGACTTTCAGGCCATGCAGCACCTCCTGAAGTACCGGTCGATGTCGCCGGGGGAACTGGCGCAGTCGCTCCACCTGACGGCGGCGGCCACCACCACCGTCATTGACCGGCTGGTKGGCAAGGGACACGCCTGCCGCACGCCGCACCCCACCGACCGGCGCCGCTGGCTGGTCACTCCCAGCGAGGAGTCGATCCGCAAGACCATGGAAAAGATCATGCCCATGATCATGGAGGTCGACGGCAAGGTGCGCAGTTATGACGACGACGGCCAGCGGGTGATCGTCGACTTCCTGGACAGCGTTGTCGCTGCCATGAACCACCGGGTGGCCGTGCTGGAAGACGGTGCCGCGCCCACCTCAACTGAGCCCAGCGATGCCTAGGGATGAAGGGCCATGACAATGAACCATGAAAGCAAGGCCGCCCGCCCCGGCGAGACCCTTCTTGCGCAGAGGGGCGGCCCGCCAGGCCCCGCCCCGGACGCCGGACGGCCCCTGGACTGGACCGTGTTCCAGGGCCGCGTCAAGGATCTTCTGGGGCAATACTTTGCCGCGGAAGGCCGCCGGGCCGCCGGCTATTCCCCGGCCTTTAGCGTGCTGTGGGAGCACATGGGCGGCACCATCGCCGGGGGAAAATGGATGCGCCCCAAACTGGTCTACCTGACGTACGATGCCTTCGCCGGGCGGGACTGGAAGGCCTGCGGCGAGCTGGCCGCGGCCTTTGAAATGCTCCACGCCGCCTTGCTGGTTCACGACGACGTCATTGACAGGGACTTTGTCCGCCGCGGCAACGACACCCTGGGCGCCGTCTACCGCGACGTGGCCCTGGGCGAGGGCCACGCCGCCGCCGACGCCGACCATGCCGGCTACTCCGCGGCGATCATTGCCGGGGACCTCCTGCTGACCGGCGCCCTGCGCCTGGCCACGGCCGCAGCCGCCGGCCATCCCCACAGCGGGACCATCCTCGCCACCATCCATGAGGCGATCTTTGCCGCGGCCGCCGGCGAGCTCGAGGACCTGCTGTTCTCCCTGCGCCGCGTCTCGCCCGGGCTGGAGGAGGTCCTGAACATGGAACGCCTGAAGACTGCCGTGTACTCCTTCGAAATGCCCCTGCGAGCCGGAGCCCTGCTGGCGGGGGAGCCGGCCGCCACGGCCGACGGGCTTGCCGCCGTCGGGCGCGACATCGGGGTGGCCTATCAACTCATCGATGACGTGCTGGGCACTTTTGGGCAGTCGGCCATGACCGGCAAGTCCGTCGAATCGGACCTGCGGGAAGGCAAACGCACCATCTTGACCACGTTCGCCGACGGCTCGGACCCGTTCGGCCGGGCCCTGGCGGCATTTCGCCGCGGGGACACGGACGTCGCGGCGGTCCGGGCGGTCCTGCAGGAGCTCGGTGCGCAAGGCTACGCGGTGGCCCTCGCCGAGGAGCTCGTGGGACGGGCCCTGGACCGGGCCGCACAGCTGGCCCTGCCCGAATCCCTGACCTTGGAACTGACCCAAATCTGCGACTACGTGCTGACCAGGAGGAGCTAGGCATGGAAATCAATCCGCTCAACCACTACTCCGAAACCGCCGCACGGAGCGCCGGCGTCGTCATTGGGAGCTATTCGACGTCGTTCGGGCTCGCCTGCGCCCTGCTCGGCTCCCGGGCACGCCGGGACATCTGCAACATTTACGCACTGGTCCGGGTGGCCGATGAAGCGGTTGACGGGGCCGCCCGGGCCGCCGGCCTTGGCCCGGCGGCCGTCTGCGCGCAGCTTGACCGGCTGGAACGGGAAACCGAGCAGGCACTGGCCAGCGGGTACAGCACCAACATGGTGGTGCATGCCTTCGCCGCGACGGCGCGCCGGTGCACCATCGACGTCGCATTGACCCGGCCGTTCTTTGCCTCCATGCGCTCGGACCTGGACGGGGGCACCCATTCACCGGACACCCTGGCGGAGTACATCTATGGTTCGGCCGAGGTGGTGGGGCTCATGTGCCTGAAGGTCTTTCAAACCATGGACGGGGCCGCCTCCGGCCACCAGGAGGCGCTGGCCCGCTCGGCCCGCAGCCTCGGCGCCGCCTTCCAAAAGGTGAACTTCCTGCGCGACCTGGGGGCGGACAGCACGGAGCTGGGGCGCAGCTACCTGCCCGGGCTGGATCCGGCCGGCATCACGGAGGGACACAAACGTCAGCTGCTGGCCGAGATCCGCGCCGACCTGGCGGTGGCCAGGGCCGGCATGGCCTACCTTGCCCCACGGCCCAGGCGGGCGGTGCGGCTGGCCCATGACCTCTTCCTGGCCCTGGTGGCGAGGCTGGAACGCCTGCCGGCCGCGGAGCTGCCCACCCGGCGGATCCGGGTCCCCGGCTATCAAAAGGCCTATCTCGCCCTGGCCGTGTGTGCCGGTAACCGGCGCACCCGCGCGCCGGTTGGCGCCAGCGACCCGAACGGCACCCTGGCGGTGTCCCGGTGAACCGCAGGCTGCGAAGGCTCCGGCCGGCCCTTTGGCACGCGGGGTTCGCCGCCGCGAAGGCCAAGTCCCGCCCGCCGGCGCGGACCGCCGGCCCGTGCGTTGTCATTGGCGGGGGCATCTCCGGGCTGGCCACCGCCGGCCTGCTGGCCCGGGACGGCCACGCCGTGACGGTATTGGAAAAACAAGCCGTTTTGGGCGGCCGGGCCGGACGCTGGGAACGCGACGGCTTCACCTTTGACACCGGCCCCTCCTGGTACCTCATGCCGGAGGTCATCGACCATTGGTTCAAGATGATGGGCACCAGTGCCGCCGCCGAGCTTGAGCTGACCCGCCTGGACCCCGCCTACAGGCTGTGGGGCGCCGGGCCGGGCGAACCCACCGACGTTCGCACGGGGCGGGCGGCCGCCATGGCCCTGTTTGAGGCCCAGGAGAGCGGCTCGGGGGAGGCGCTGGCCCGCTATCTCGATTCCGCCGAGCAGGCCTACACCCTGGCCAAGAAGCACTTTCTCTATGACCCGTTCGCTACGTTGCGCGGCCTGGCCGCCCCGGCGGTGCTGCGCCATGCCGCGCGGCTGGCCCCTTTGCTGGCCATGTCCCTGCACCGCTTTGTCGCCTCCCGGTTTGCGCATCCGCTCCAACAACAAATCCTGGGCTACCCTGCGGTGTTCTTGGGCACCAGTCCTTACCGGGCGCCCTCCCTCTACCACCTGATGAGCCATCTGGACCTGCAGGACGGCGTCCTCTACCCGCAAGGAGGCTTCGCCGCCGTCGTCGATGCCATGGAACGGGTGGCCCGCCGCGCCGGCGTCCGCATCATTACCGACGCCGTTGCAACGCAAATCGTCACCGGCCCCGCCGGACGCCGTGCCCGGTGCGAGGCCGTCGCCTGGCGCGACGGCGGCGGTACCGCACAGCGCACCTCCGCCCGGCTGGTGGTGGGCGCGGCCGATCTGCACCATGTGGAGACCGCGCTGCTGCCACAGGAACTCCGCACCCAAACGGCAAAGAAGTGGCGGACCGCGGACCCGGGCATCAGCGCCGTCCTGGTCTGCCTGGGCGTCCGGGGCGAACTGCCGGCACTGGCCCACCACAACCTGCTGTTCACCGACGACTGGCAGGACAACTTTGCCCGGATCGCCGACGGCCGCGAGCTCGCCGAGCCCACCTCCATCTACGTCTGCCGCCCCAGCGCCACGGACGCCGCGGCGGCACCGGCCGGCTGTGAGAACCTGTTCCTGCTGATCCCCGCCCCGGCCCTGCCGCAGTGGGGCAGGGGCGGGTACGACGGCGGCGGCTCACCCATGGTGGAAAAGGTCGCCGGCGCCGCCATCGCCCAGCTCGCGGCCTGGGCCGACATCCCCGACCTGCCCGAGCGCATCACGGTCCGGCGCAGCTACGGGCCGGCCGACTTCCTGGACAACGTCAACGCCTGGCGGGGCAGCGCCCTGGGACTGGCGCACACCCTGGCGCAAAGCGCCTTCCTGCGCCCGGGCAACGCCAACGCCAAGGTGGCCGGGCTGTACTATGCCGGCAGCTCCGTGCGCCCGGGCATCGGCGTCCCGCTGTGCATGATCAGTGCCGAGAACGTCCTCAAGGCGGTCCGGAGGGACCGCACCGCCGGGCCCCTGCCCGAGCCCCATGTGCCCGAGCCCCATGTCCCCGCGCCAAGCGCTGCGACGGCGGTCGGCGCCGGATGAGCTACCTGTTGATCCTGCTGGTGCTGCTGGCATGCATGGCCCTGCTGGATGCCCGGTGGAAACTGTTCCTTTTCGCCAGGCCCCTGCCCGCCGCGGCCGTGGTGCTGCTCGGCACGGGGTTCTTCCTGGCCTGGGACGTGTCCGCGATTGCCGCCGGCATCTTCGTCCACCGGCAGTCCCCGCTCATGACGGGCATCATGATAGGACCCCAGCTGCCGCTGGAGGAGGCGTTCTTCCTGCTGTTCCTGTGCTACCAGACCATGATCCTGTTCACCGGGGCGCAGCGGGTCCTGGGCCGGGACCGGCCCTCGGGACAAGGGGGCCGGGCATGAACTACGGCCAACTCAACACGATCTTTCTGGCCGCGGCGCTACTGGTCTTTGCCGGGGCCCTGGTGCGGCGCGGGGCCAGGTTGCGGCGCGGCGCCGCGCCCAAGGTGGCGGCCAGGCCCAAGATGGCGGCCGCCGTCGTCGGCACCCTCGTGGTCCTGGTGGCCCTGACGGCCATCTTCGACAACGTCATGATCGGCTCGGGCCTGTTCGACTACGCCGGGCACACCCTGGCCGGGGTCCGGGTGGGGCTGGCGCCGCTGGAAGATTTTGCCTACCCGCTCGCGGCGTCGCTGCTGCTGCCCGGGCTGTGGCTGCTGCTCTCCGGTGAAAGGCCCGCATGAAGAATCTGCTGGTGACCTCCCGGCCCGTGTCCTGGGTCAACACGGCCTACCCGTTTGCGGCCGCCTATTTTCTGTCCATCGGGGGGATCGACTGGGTCGGGGCGGTGGGGACGCTGTTCTTCCTGATCCCGTACAACCTGGCGATGTATGGGATCAATGACGTCTTTGACTACGAATCCGATCTGCGCAATGCCCGCAAGGGCGGCGTGGAAGGGGCGGTGCTCGAGCGCAGGCACCACCGCTTCATCCTCCGGGCCTCCGTCATCGCCACCGTCCCCTTCCTGGCGGTGCTCGCGTTCCGCGGTGATGCCGCGGCGAATGCCGTGCTGGCGGTCTCGATCGTTGCCGTGGTGGCCTACAGCGCGCCGGGGCTGCGATTTAAGGAACGGCCGTTCCTGGATTCGGCCACGTCCAGCACGCACTTCGTCGCGCCGGCCCTCTACGGCCTGGCCCTGGCCCGGGCGGAGTTCACCGGCGGCCTCTGGGCATTCCTGGCGGCCTTCTTCCTGTGGGGTGTGGCCAGCCACGCCTTTGGCGCCGTCCAGGACATCGGGCCGGATCGCGACGGCGGGCTGGCGTCGATCGGCACGGTGCTGGGGGCTCGGTCCACCGTATGGCTTGCCCTCGGCGCCTACGCCGGCGCCGGGGTCCTGATGCTCTGGACCGCGGCGCCCTTCGCGGCGCTGCTGGCCGTGCCGTACCTGGCCAACATTGCCCCGTACCTGCGGGTCACCGACGCCACCTCGGCCGCGGCCAACGTTGCCTGGAAACGCTTCCTCTGGCTGAACTACCTGACGGGATTCCTCGTGACTCTCACCTTGATTTGGCTTGCCACCGGTGGTGAACGTTGACGTCGTCCCGCCCCGCACCCCGCCCCGCACCCACCGAAAGGCCCGTCCCATGAACCCTTCCCTCGCCTGGTTCCGTGACGACCTGCGCGTGGCGGACAACCCGGCGCTGCTGGCCGCCGCCGGCGACGGTGCCGCGGTGGCCTTGTACGTCCTGGATGAGGAATCCGCCGGCCTCCGGCCGCTGGGCGGCGCGGCCAAGTGGTGGCTGCACCACGCCCTGGCGGACCTGCGCGCCGAGCTGGCCGCCCTGGGCATCCCCCTCATCCTGCGCCGGGGTGCCGGGGTCGACGTTCTGGCCCGGGTGGCCGGGGAGCTGGGTGCCGGGCCCGTGTATTGGAACCGGCGCTACGGCGGACCCGAACGCGTCGTGGACGCGGCCGCCGGGGAGTGGGCCGTCGCTGCGGGACTTCACGCCGAAGACTTCCAGGCATCGCTTTTGCACGAACCATGGACCGTGCGCACCGGGGCCGGGAACCCCTATCAGGTGTTCACGCCGTTTTGGCGGGCCCTGGCGGACCGGGACGTCCGGGCACCCCGGGGACGCCCCGACGCCGGCCGCGGCTTCGGCGGCCCCCTGCCGGACAGCGACCCGCTGGGGAGCTGGTCCCTGCTGCCCGCCGCCCCGGACTGGGCCGCGGGCCTGCGGGAAGCATGGACGCCGACGGCGGCCGCCGGGCACCGGGCCCTGGCGGAATTCCTGGGCGGCCCGGTCGCCGACTATTCCGCAGCGCGTGACCGGCCGGACCGGCACGGCACCAGCCGCCTGTCCCCCTACCTGCGCTGGGGCCAGCTGAGCCCGTTCCAGGTGTGGTCCGCGCTCGCAGACAGCCGCCAGCAGCTGCCCGGATCCACCGGTCCGGCCGTTTTTGCCGCGGAGCTGGGCTGGCGCGAGTTTTGCTGGCACCAGCTCTTCCACCATCCGGACCTGGCCACGGCCAACCTGCGGCCGCAGTTTGACGGCTTTCCGTGGCGGGAGCCCCCGGGAGACGACGGGGCCACCGGACCGGCGACCGCCGTCGAGCACTTGGCTGCGTGGCAGGGCGGGCGCACCGGCATCCCGCTGGTGGATGCGGGCCAGCGCGAACTCTGGCACACCGGGTTCATGCACAACCGCGTCCGCATGGTCTCCGCCAGTTTCCTCGTCAAGAACCTGGGATTCCACTGGCGGGTGGGGGAGCGGTGGTTCTGGGACACGCTGGTCGACGCCGACGCCGCGTCCAATCCGGCCAATTGGCAGTGGGTGGCCGGGTCGGGGGCCGACGCGTCCCCGTTCTTTAGGATCTTCAATCCCCAAACTCAGGCGAGGAAGTTTGATCCGGAGGAACGCTACGTGGCCCGGTGGGTGCCGGAGGTGTTGACACCGGATTATCCGGAACCGATGGTGGACCTGGGGCTGACCCGGCGCGCCGCCCTGGACGCCTACGCCACTCTTGCGCCGAGGTAGCCGGTCCGGCCCGAGACTCGCCCGAATCCGGTAGAGTCTCGGCGCGGACCGGCTACCTCTTGCCCATCATGTGGATGGTTTCGTTATTCTGAAACCATGAGCGCATCCACCGACACTGCTGTAATTGACATTGCCGTCATCGCCGGCGACGGCATCGGCCCCGAGGTCACCGCCGAGGCCGTCAAGGTCCTGAAGAAGGTCACCGCCGCCGAAGGAGTCGGCCTCAAGCTGACCGAGTACAAACTCGGCGCCCAGCACTGGCTGGCCACCGGTGAGACCCTGCCCGACGCCACCCTGACGGCCCTGCGCGGCCACGACGCCATCCTTTTCGGCGCGGTCGGCGCGGCCCCCGGCGACACCAGCATCCCGTCCGGGCTGATCGAGCGCGAGATCCTGCTCAAGCTGCGCTTCAGCCTGGACCACTTCGTCAACCTGCGCCCCTCGCGCCTGTTCGACGGCGTGGCCTCGCCCCTGGCGAACCCCGGCGCCATCGACTTCGTGGTAGTGCGCGAGGGCACCGAGGGCCCGTATGCGGGCAACGGCGGCGTGCTGCGTATGGGCACTCCGCAGGAGATCGCCACGGAGGTCTCCGTCAATACCGCCTACGGCGTGGAGCGGGTGGTCCGGGACGGCTTCCGCCGCGCCAACGAGCGCCCGCGCCGAAAGCTCACCTATGTGCATAAGCACAACGTGCTGGTCCATGCCGGCCACCTGTGGAAGCGCACCGTCGAGGCCGTCGCCGCGGAATTCCCGGACGTGTCGGTGGACTACCTGCACGTGGACGCGGCCACGATCTTCCTGGTCACCGACCCCGCCCGCTTCGACGTGATCGTCACCGACAACCTCTTTGGCGACATCATCACCGACCTTGCCGCGGCGGTCACCGGCGGCATCGGCCTGGCCGCCTCGGGCAACCTGAACATGGACCGCACCGCACCGTCCATGTTTGAGCCGGTCCACGGCTCGGCGCCGGACATTGCCGGCCAGCAAAAGGCGGACCCGACGGCGGCCATCCTGTCCGCGGCGCTGCTGCTCCACCACCTCGGCTACCCGGACGCGGCGGCCCGGATCGAGTCGGCCGTGGCGGCCGACATCGCCGGCCGCAGCCCCGACGCCCCCCGGGCCACCGGCGCCATCGGTGACGCAATCGCCCAAGCCCTCTAGGGCCCCGCGGGCCAGGCCCGTGGGGGACGGTCGCCAGGAGTACGCTTTACCAATAGAGTGAATGCGTTGTAACTGAAATGCACGATCTATGTTGCGCAGAGACTTCAACACCGAATTCCGCCCAGGCTGGTACTACCAATGACGGGCACAACCATGTGGAGGAACCATGACCCTTTCAGCTCGTGAGCTCGCGTTCACCCTGCAGCGCTCGTCCCATCCGAAGAGTGAGGCCGAGCGGGCGGCCATTTTGGCCAATCCGGGGTTCGGCGACTACTTCACGGACCACACGGCCATCGTGGACTACCGCGTTGATGCCAACGGCGACGGCGGATGGCACAACGCCCGCATCGAGCCGTACGGCCCCATTGCCATGGACCCGGCCGCCGCCGTGCTGCACTACGGGCAGGAGATCTTCGAGGGCCTGAAGGCGTACCGCCACGCCGACGGCTCCGTCTGGTCCTTCCGCCCCGAGGCCAACGCCGCCCGCTTCAACACCTCCGCCCGCCGCCTGGCGCTGCCCGAACTGCCCGCCGAGACGTTCCTGGAATCCCTGCGCCAGCTGGTTTCCGTGGACCAGGACTGGGTCCCCTCCGGCGACGGCGAGGCCCTGTACCTGCGCCCGTTCATGATCGCCACCGAGGCGTTCCTGGGCGTGCGCCCGGCCCGCGAGGTCTCCTTCCGGGTCATCGCCTCCCCGGCCGGCAACTACTTTGGCGGCGAGCTCAAGCCCGTCTCCATCTGGCTCTCCAACTCCTATGCCCGCGCCGGCGAGGGCGGCACGGGTGAGGCCAAGTGCGGGGGCAACTACGCGGCCTCACTGGTCGCGCAGATGGAGGCCGAGGCCCAGGGCTGCAAGCAGGTGCTCTTCCTTGACCCGTTCAACGACAACGCCATTGAAGAACTTGGCGGCATGAACATCTTCTTCGTGTTCAAGGACGGACGGATCGTCACCCCCAAGCTCAACGGCCACATCCTGCACGGCATCACCCGCGCCTCCGTCATGCAGCTGGCGGCGGACCGCGGCATGCACGTGGAGGAGCGCAAGATCACCATCGATGAATGGCGCGACGGCGTGGCCGCCGGGGACATCACCGAGGCCTTTGCGTGCGGCACCGCCGCCGTGATCACCCCCATTGGCGAGCTGAAGACGGCCGACGGCGTCATCGCCTCGCCCGGATCCGGCGCCGGCGAGGTCACCATGGCCATCCGCGAGCAGCTGCTCGGCATCCAGACCGGCGTGGTGGAGGACCTGCACGGCTGGCTCACCCGCCTCGTCTAGCCTCCCGCCCGCCCCCCGGCCCAAGTAGCCCGCAATAGATGTCGAAAAATCGCGAGATTTCGCGATTTTTCGACATCTATTGCGGGCTAGATCCGGTTGAGGCTAGGAAGCGGCGGTGATCATCTCCCAGCGTTGCCGGGGCAGCGAGGCCCGGTGTGTTTGCTGGACGTGTGAGATCATTTCCTCCCGCACCAGGCAGCGCAGGTCCCACAAGGCGCCGCTGTCGGCGGCGCTGACCAAGACCCGGACGCGGACCAGGCCGTCGACGGCGTCGGTCACTTCCAGCTTGCCGGTGCGCCCGTCCCAGAGGGGAGTGGCGGCCAGGACCACCTCGAGGTGCGCGCGGAGCTCGGACACGGGAGCGTGCCAGTCCAGGTCGAGTTCCACGCTGCCCATGATCTTGGGGCTGTTCCGGGTCCAGTTTTCAAAGGGGGTCGTGGTGAAGTAGGTCGAGGGCAGAATAAACATCCGCTCGTCCCAGACGCGCACCACCACGTAGGTCATGGTGATTTCCTCGATTCGGCCCCACAACTTCTCCACAACAACGACGTCGTCGATCCGGATGGCGTCGGTGAGTGCCAGTTGCACCCCGGCGAAGACATTGGCCAGGGTGCTTTGCACGGCGAGCCCCGCCACGATGGAAATGAGCCCGGCCGAGGCCAGCAGGCCGGTGCCGACGGCCCGAACCTCCGGAATGGTCAGCAGCAATCCCGCCACCGCCAGGGTGATCATCAGGGCCGCGATGAAGCGCCGTCCCAGGGTCACCTGGGTGGTGAGCCTGCGAAGCCGCCGGTTGTCGCCGATGCGACCGGAGAATCGGCGCAGCAGCAAGCGCTCCCCGATGACCAGACCGGCCAGCGCCAGCCAGCACAGTGCCGCGATGAGCCCGGCGACAAGGACGAAATCGACTCCCGCGAACCAGGGCTGCTCCGACACCGTGGCAGCCAAGGCCAGGCGCACACCCAGGAAAAGCAGCACACCAAACACCGGGAGTTTGGCCTGCGTGGATCGACGCCGGAAGTCCGCCACCTTGTGAAAAACGCGATTGGCAGTCCACCGCAGCATTGCCGTCAGCAGCAGCGCCGCCGCGGTGGCGGCCAGTATGGCCAGGATGGGAATGAACGCACCGTTGAAATCAGTCATCATCCGATCGTGTCAGAGGACCCCGGGGGTCTGTCCAATGGAGGGTGGCAGAGAAGGACGGCGGGTTTTCGGACAGCGGCACGGACCGGTGGGGCCCAGGACGACGTACGATACACGGACATCGTCAGGCCGCGGTGACCGCAGGGCCCCGTGGGAAGGACGCGAGCGGCAGGGAGGAACCGTGGAGGACGAGGAACGCAGGGGCGAACTGGGCGATAACGACGCTCCCGTGGAAGAAGCGCTGGAATCTTCCTTTGATCGCATCGTGGAGGAAGGCGCACAGCGGCTGCACCGGACCTGGCCCTCGGTGGTTGTTACGGGACTATTTGGCGGCATCGAGGTCTGCCTGGGGGTGATGGCGTACCTGGCGGTGGAGCACGAAACCGGCAGCCGGCTGCTGGCGGGGCTGGCCTTCAGCATCGGGCTTGTGGCATTGCTGCTGGCCAAGAGCGAACTTTTCACCGAGGGTTTCCTGGTGCCGATCGCCGCCGTTGCGGCCAAGGAGGCCCCGGCGGGCCAGTTGTTCAAGTTGTGGCTCGGTACCCTGGCGGGAAACCTTGTGGGCGGCTGGTGCGTCATGTGGCTGGTCATGGCCGCCTTTCCGGAATGGGGCGGGAACGTCATCGACTCCGCCGCGCATTACGCCCTGGCCCCGTTGTCGCTGCAGACCGCCGCCCTGGCCGTCCTGGGCGGCAGCACCATCACCTTGATGACGCGCATGCAGCACGG
Source organism: Specibacter sp. RAF43 (assembly GCF_052114065.1). Classification (NCBI taxonomy): domain Bacteria; kingdom Bacillati; phylum Actinomycetota; class Actinomycetes; order Micrococcales; family Micrococcaceae; genus Specibacter; species Specibacter sp. RAF43. The sequence continues at coordinate 20,629 of NZ_JBFREA010000041.1, forward strand.
CACCGACTCGATGGCGGGCAAGATCGTGGCGGCGGTGGGTTGCGGCTTCGTGCTCGCCGGCCTGCCGCTCTTCCACTCCGTGCTGGATTCGCTGATAATTTTTGGGGCCATCCACGCCGGCGCGGCGTTTGGGTACCTGCAGTGGTGGAACTGGTTCTGGTACACGGCACTGTTCAACGTCCTTGGGGGGCTGGTGCTCGTCACGGCCCTGCGCCTGGTGCGTGCCAAGGAGCTCATCCAGGAGCGGCGCGAGGATGTGGAAAGTAAGGAGGATCCCGCGTCCGGGGACGAGCCGCCGCGGGCGGCGCGATAGACTCTCTCCCATGCGTATCGCCCGTTTTGTTGTTGATAATGACCCGAAGTACGGAATTGTGGAAGGGGAGCCCGGCAGTGAAGTGGTCACCGTCATCAAGGGCGACCCGTTCTTCAACGGCGTAGTCCCCACCACCATCCGGTACCCGCTGGAGGACGTCCGTCTGGTGGCCCCGATCATCCCGCGCAGCAAGGTGGTGGGCGTGGGCCGCAACTTCGCCGACCACGCCCGCGAACTCGGCAACGAGGTCCCGGCCAGCCCACTGTTCTTCCTCAAGCCCAACACCTCGGTCGTCGGCCCGGGCGAGCCCATCGTGCTCCCCGAGTTCTCCGAAGAGGTCTCCTACGAGGCCGAACTGTGCGTGGTCATCGGGCGGATCTGCAAGGACGTGCCGGAGGAGCGCGTGGACGAGGTCATCTTCGGCTACACGTGCGGCAACGACCTCACCGCCCGCGACGTGCAAAAATCCGACGGCCAGTGGGCACGCGCCAAGGGCTTCGATACCTCCGCCCCGCTCGGCCCGTGGATCGAAACCGAGCTCGACCCGGACGACCTCAATATCAAGGGCTGGCTCAACGGCGAGCTCCGCCAGGACGGGAACACCAACCAGATGGTCCGCAGCGTCCGCGAACTCGTCTCCATCGTCTCCCGCGCCTTCACCCTGCTCCCGGGCGACGTCATCATGACCGGTACCCCGGCCGGCGTCGGCCTCGTCACCGCCGGCGACCGCTACGAGATCGAGATCGAGGGCATCGGCCGCCTCGCCAACCCGGTGGTCCGCCGCTAGCCGGCCGGGACGGACGACGCCGGGCCGTCCCGTCCGCGGGCGGCTCACCCGCCGCCGCCGGCGGCAGTGATTGTCGCCGGCGGCCGTGACTTTAATCACTCGTAAACCCTTGTAGTAAGCTTGTCAAGCCTTTTGTGCCCAGCGACGTCGAACACCGCGCCGGTTGGGGGTTTCGCAACGGGCAATCGACGACTTAAGGATTTTCGTGTGTCACATGAAGTAATCGACACCCCTCCCATAGCGCCCGCCGCGGGCTCCATCACCAGCGAAGGCTACCAACGGACGCTGTCGCGGCGGCACGTGACCATGATCGCCATGGGTGGGGCCATCGGCGTCGGCCTGTTCATGGGCGCCGGCGGACGGCTGGCCAGCACCGGCCCGTCCCTGATCTTCTCCTACGCAATTGCCGGGGTCATCGCCTACCTGCTGATGCGGGCGCTGGGGGAGCTGGTCATGTACCGGCAGACCTCCGGCTCGTTCGTCTCCTACGCCGGGGAATTGTTCGGCAAGAAGGGCGCCTTCCTCTCCGGCTGGATGTACTTCATCAACTGGGCCATGACCGGCGTGGCCGAATTGATCGCCATCGGCCTGTACTTCCAATACTTCTTCCCCGGCGTCCCCGTGGAGGTCAGCGCCCTGTGCGCCCTGGCCCTGCTGGTGGGCGTAAACCTGCTCAGCGTCAAGGCGTTTGGCGAGTTCGAGTTTTGGGCCTCCTGCCTGAAGGTCGGGGCCATCGTCCTGTTCCTGGTCGTGGGCACGGTCATGGTGGTGCTCAACGCCCAGGTCGGCGGCCAGCACGCCACCGTCAACAACCTGTTCGCGGCCGACGGGGGCATGTTCTCCAAGGGCGGGCTGGTCATGATCCTGGTGCTGAACTCGGTGATCTTCGCCTACAACGCCATTGAACTGGTCGGCATCGCCGCCGGCGAGATGCAGAATCCGGCACGCGAAGTGCCCAAGGCGATCCGCGCCGTCGTGGTTCGCATCGTGGTGTTCTACGTGGGCTCGGTGACGCTGCTGGCCATGATCATGCCCTCGGACCAGTACAAGTCCGGGGAGAGCCCGTTTGTGACGGTGTTTGCCGCGATGGGCCTGGACTGGGTGGGTTCGGTCATGAACTTTGTGGTCATCACCGCGGCGCTGTCCTCCTGCAATTCCGGGCTGTACTCGATCGGGCGCATCTTCCGCACCATGGCCAACAACGGCCATGCGCCCCAGTGGCTGACCGGGATGTCCTCCCGCCACGTGCCGTACGCGGCCATCCTGAGCATCGCCGGCGTCTACGCGGTCGGCGTCGGCGCGAACCTGTGGCTGGGCGGCTCGCACGCCTTTGACCTCGCCCTGAACACGGCCTCCATCGGCGTCATCTTCACCTGGGGCTCCATCTTCGCCTGCCAGATCATGCTCCGGCACAAGCGGGGCAGGGTTTCCTCGCTGCCCATGCCCGGCTCGCCGTGGACCGGCTGGGCCGGCCTGCTCGCCCTGCTGGTCATCACGGTCCTGATTGCCTTTGACACCATGCCCGACGGCGACGGCGGCGTCTTCCACCTCGGCCTGTGGACCCTGTGCGCCATCCCGGTCTTCGCGCTGGTGCTGTGGTTTGGCTGGCAGTTCGTGAAAAACAACGAGCCGAAGAACGCCCTTTTCAGCTAGCCCCCTCCTGGACTGACCCGCAATATATGTCGAAAATTCGCCCGATTCGTCGATTTTTCGACATGTATTGCGGGTCAGTTTTTCTACCGCAGCGCGTCGTCGAGGCGCCGCGCCCGGGCGGCGAAGGCCAGGGTCCTGGGATCGCCGTGGCCGAGCAGCTTCTCCAACGCGCTGACCGCCGTGGTGTCCGCCGCGCCCATGTCCGTGGATAGCCAGTGCGTGAGTGAGTGCACGGATGCGCTCGCATGGGCGGCGCTTCGCACGGCGGCATCCAGTTCCTCCCGGAGCAGCCCCACGGCCATCGCCGTCGATCGGCTCAGCAGGGGCGCGTGGTAGCGGGTCATGGCGGCGGGGACGTCACCGCTTTGCAACGCGGCCCGGACCTGGCTGGCGTCCACCACGGCCGCCAGGGACTCCAACAGGTGGTAGGGGTGGGAGGAAATCACCGGTCCCAGCACCGCCCGGAGCCGATGCATTTCAATGCGCACGCTGGCCGCCGTCCCTGTTTCCCCGTACAGCTCGTAGGCGAGTTCGTCGGCGCTCCAGCCGTGCTGCCGGGAGCACAACAGCGCCACGATCTCCGCCCGGCGCAGGGTCAGGGCAACCCGGGACCCGTCCGCGTGGACCACGGAGGGCCGCTCGCCCAACAACTCGATGCGCGCAATGCCGTGATGTGCCGCCGCGGGGGCCGCGGGAACCGCCCGCTCCGCGGCGCCGGCCCCGAGGCGTCCGAGGATCTCCTCAGCCACCCGGACCCCACACTTGACCATGCGCATCGAGTCGGCGGTAAGGGTGTTCAGCGGTCCCGACACGTCCAGCACGCCCAGCAGCTCCCCGGTCGACGGCTTCCGGATCGGGGCCGCAGTGCACGCCCAGTTGTGGTGGGTGCGCACCAGGTGCTCGGCGGAAAACAGCTGCCCGGGAGCACCGGTGCGCAGCACCTCACTGATGGCATTGGTGCCGATGCCGGACTCGGACCAGTCGGCGCCCTCCACGAACTCCAGCGTCTCGGCCAGCGCCAGCGCATCGTGGCTGCCGATCCGCCACAGCACCTCGCCCAACGCATCGGTGATGATCAGCAGTTGCCTGCCGTCGCGGGAGTCGTCGCCCAAAAGTTCGGTGAGGGCGGGGATGACGGGCGCCAAGGGGTGCCCCGCGCGCAGCCCGGCAACGTCGCCGGCGTCGCGCACGTGCCGGGGACTGTGCTGGTCCGGGCTGATCCCCAACGCCAGCGACCGGCGCCAGGATTCCTGGATGCCGGCGGCAATCTCGGGCCGGCTGGCACCGCCAATGACGTCCGCATGCGCGTGCCGCAAAATGCGGGCGTACCGTTCGGGATCTGAAAAACGCAGTGCCGGCGGACTCGACGGCACCGATGCCGCCAAGGCAGTTAAAAGTCCGGCTCCGGGCAGTGGCTGGGACATGCGTTTCTCCTGGTGGGCACGGAGGGCGTACGAGCGCCGGTGACGGGCTGCGGGGCAAACACCACGGCGTGTAACGTCCGTGCAACCCCCGCCGCGCTGTACTTGTGAAATCAATCACGTTTCGATCAGCCTACGCTCCACGGCCCGGGGCGCGAAGCTGGTCCCACCGAAAAGGAGTCGACATGTCGCGAACACCCACCGACGTTGCCGCGGACTGGCTTGCCAGCCTCGATGCGGCGCTGGAAGCAAAGGACATCAAGGCGGCCACGGCGCTGTTTGCCGAAGAGTGCTTCTGGCGTGACTTTGTCGCGTTCACCTGGAACCTGAAGACCTTCGAGGGGCGGGAGCAGATCGGCCAAATGCTCACGGACCGCCTGGACCACGTCGCGCCAACCAAGTGGGCCCTGGCGGAGGACGCCACCGGCGACGAGGAAAGCACGGAGGCCTGGATCAATTTTGAAACGGGGGCCGCGACCGGCTACGGCCACCTGCGCCTGCGCAACGGCAAGTGCTGGACGCTGTTGACCACCATGCGCGAGCTCAAGGGCTTCGAGGAAAGGAAGGGCCCCAGACGGGAAAAGGGCGTGTCCCATGAGATTGCCAGGGGCCGCCAGTCCTGGCTGGAACGCAAGCAGGAGTCGGAAGCCCGGCTCGGCTACGAGGAACAACCGTACTGCCTGATCATTGGGGGCGGGCAGGGCGGGATCGGCCTGGCGGCGCGTTTGCGCCGGCAGGGGGTGCCCACGATCGTGGTGGAAAAGAACGCCCGGGCCGGGGACTCCTGGCGCAACCGGTACAAGTCGCTGCACCTGCACGACCCGGTCTGGTACGACCACCTGCCGTACCTGAAGTTCCCGGACGATTGGCCGGTCTTCGCCGCCAAGGACAAGATCGGCGACTGGACCGGCAAGAAGGCCGTGGTGATCGGTTCGAACAACTCCGCGCACGACATCTGCGCCGACCTGTGGGAGCACGGCGCGGACGTCACGATGGTCCAGCGTTCCTCCACGCACATCTCCCGCAGCGACACGCTCATGGAGCTGGGCCTCGGCGACCTTTATTCGGAGAAGGCCCTGGCCAACGGGGTCACCACCGAGAAGGCGGACCTGCTCTTTGCCTCCCTGCCGTACCGGATCCTGCCGGATGCCCAGAAGCCCGTCTACGCCGAAATGGCCTCCCGCGACGCGAAGTTCTACAGCGACCTCGCCGCGGCGGGCTTCGACTTGGACTTTGGCGAGGACGGCTCCGGCCTGTTCGTGAAGTACCTGCGCCGCGGCTCCGGCTATTACATTGACGTGGGCGCCTCCCAGCTGGTCATCGACGGCCGGGTCCGCCTCGCCTCGGGCCAGGTGGCCAAGATCACCGGCAACGCCGTCGTCATGGCGGACGGGCAGGAGCTGGAAGCCGACCTGATCGTGTACGCCACCGGGTACGGCTCGATGAACGGCTGGTTGTCGGACCTGGTCTCGCCCGAGGTCGCGGACGCCGTTGGCAAGTGCTGGGGCTACGGCTCGGACACCACGCGCGACCCCGGCCCGTGGGAAGGGGAGCTGCGCAATATGTGGAAGCCCACCAACGTGGAGAATCTGTGGATCCACGGCGGCAATCTGCACCAGAGCCGGCACTATTCGAACTATCTGGCCCTGCAACTGAAGGCCCGGATGGAGGGATTGGACACGCCCGTGTACCAGCTCCAGGAATCGCACCACACCCGGTGATCGAGCCGGTTGGCTAGGGCACGACGCCGGTGACCCGCCTCGGGAAGGCGGGTCACCGGCGTCGTGCCCGGGTCCAAAAATGCGCCTCGTCCGCAACGGCCGCCCGGGAGTCTAAACTAGAAACCATCATGACTAATGCTGCCTCCATCCCCACTGTCACCGCCCAAACCCCCGTCCGGGTACGGTTTTGCCCGTCGCCCACCGGCACCCCGCACGTCGGGCTGATCCGCACGGCGCTGTTCAACTGGGCGTACGCCCGGCACACCCAGGGCAAGCTGATCTTCCGCATCGAGGACACCGACACCAAGCGGGACAGCGAGGAAAGCTACCTGCAGCTGCTCGACGGCCTGAAATGGCTCGGGATCACGTGGGATGAGGGCGTCGAGGTCGGCGGCCCGCACGCCCCTTACCGCCAGTCCCAGCGCGGGGACATCTACCAGGACGTCATCGCCAAGCTGGTGGCCGGCGGGCACGTCTACGAGTCCTATTCCTCCCCGGAGGAGGTCGAGGCGCGGCACAAGGCGGCGGGCCGGGACGTCAAGCTCGGTTACGACAACTACGACCGCGACCTCTCCCCGGAGCAGCTCGCCGCGTTCCGGGACGAGGGCCGCAAGCCCGCGCTGCGGCTGCGGATGCCCGACACCGACATCACCTTCACAGACCTGGTCCGGGGCGAGATCACCTTCAAGGCAGGATCAGTCCCGGACTACGCCCTCGTGCGGCCCAACGGGGCCCCGCTGTACACGCTGGTGAACCCGGTGGACGATGCCCTGATGGGCGTCACGCACGTGCTGCGCGGGGAGGACATCCTCTCCTCCACGCCCCGGCAGATTGCCCTCTACCAGGCCCTGTACGAGATCGGCGTAGCCGAGTACCTGCCCCTATTCGGCCACCTGCCCTACGTGATGGGCGCCGGCAACAAGAAGCTCTCCAAGCGCGACCCCGAGGCCAGCCTGTTCCTGCACCGGGACCGCGGCTTCATCCCCGAGGGCCTGCTGAACTACCTGTCGCTGCTGGGCTGGTCACTCTCCGCCGACGAGGACATCTTCACGGTGGAGCAGCTTGTGGCAAACTTTGACATCCACGACGTCCTGGGCAACCCCGCCCGCTTCGACCTCAAGAAGGCCGAGGCCATCAACGGCACCCACGTGCGCCGGCTCGAGGCCACGGACTTCCGCAACCGCCTGGTCCCGTACCTGCGGGCCGCCGGCGTCGTGGGGGAGACCCTGACGCCGCGCGAGGAGGAAATCCTCACCGAGGCCGCCCCGCTGGTCCAGGAGCGCATCACGCTCCTGGGCGAGGCCCCGGACATGCTCTCCTTCCTGTTCAAGGCGGACGACGCCGTCGACGTCGCCGACGACGCCCGCAAGGGCCTGCCGGAGAACCTCACCGAGGTCCTGGATGCGGCGCTGGCCGCCCTGGCCCCGGTGGAGGACTGGACGGCGGAGAACATCCAGACCGTGCTGAAGGCGGCCCTCGTGGAGGGTCTGGGCGTCAAGCCGCGCCTGGCGTTCGGTCCGGTCCGCACGGCGCTCTCCGGCCGGCGCATCTCCCCGCCCCTGTTCGAGTCCATGGTGATCCTGGGCAAGGAGTCCTCCCTGGTCCGCCTGAAAGCCTTCCGGGGCTAGCGCCTTGGCAGACCTCGCACTGCGGCGCACCCTTGTCCAGGGCCGTTTCACGGCCCCGGTCAGGGGTGTTTTGTTTGACATCGACGAGACCCTGGTGGACCTCTACCGGGCCATGCAGGAGGCCATGATCGCGGCGAGCCGGCCGCTGTTGCCTGATTTCGGCGCGGCCGAGTGGGATCACTTCGCCGCCCTCTACATGGCCGACGCCGAGAACTACTACGACCGCTACGTCGCGGGCGAATTCACCTTCGCCGAGCAGCGCGGACTGCGGGCCCGGGCCGTGTTTGACCACTTCGGCACGCCCGGCTTTGATGCCCGTGCGGAGCAGGACTGGATCGAGGACTTCGAGCGGGCGCAGCCGCACTTCATCAAGGCCTACGCCGACGTGGTGCCGGTCCTGGATGCGTTGGATGCGGCCGGCATTCCCTACGGGGCCGTCAGCAACAACGTCCACGACTACCAGCGCGCCAAGCTGGACCGTGCCGGCCTGGGACGCATCGGGGTCCTGGTGGGCATTGACACGGTGGATGCCGCCAAGCCGGATCCCCGGGTCTTCCTGGAGGGCTGCCGCCTGCTCGGCACCCGCCCGGCGGAGACGCTGTACGTGGGGGACAACTACCGGGTGGATGCGCTCGGGTCCGCGGAGGCGGGGCTGCAGGGGGTCTGGCTGGACAGGAAAGGCCGTGGGGTACCGCCGGGCGCCGCAGCGGACGGCGTGTGCGTGGTGGCCGGGCTGGGGGAACTTGGCAGCTGGGTGGCGCCGGCTTGGCCGGCCTAGAAAGGTTTCCTCAGCAACAGCTCCACGTTCTGGTCCTTGGCGGTGCCGGTGCGTTTGGCGGGGCCGGAGTCTGGCACATTCAAGGCAAGCTCTGCGCTGAAGGCCGCCAGCTGTGCGCTCGTGAACGGCTTGGCATAGTCCAGCCGCACAGCGTCCGAATGGTCGATCATCACGCCGGCAATTGACAACGAACCGTCCCTGTTGTCAATGATTTCCACCGAACGCGACTGCTGCGGAAAGTCAATGTGAGATGCGGTGTTGACCTCCCACAGGCCATGATCGCCGTAGCTGCTTGGCCGCGCCCATACGAGATTTCTGTGAAGATGGCCGCTCACCCAGAGAATCACGTTCGGGTACCTGCCCAGAAAATCCCGGATGGATTCAGCGCTGGTGATGGCGCCGTCGTCCGCAGAAGCGGATCGAAGGGGTCCGAAGACGGCGGAAGGATGGTGGCTGAACAGAACGACCAACTGGTCCTCAACCTGCCGGCGAATTCTATTGCCGGCCTGGTCGTAGCGCACGCCCGACACCTTGTTCAATTCGGCTTCCAGCCAGGCGGCCTGCCGGCTGTCCACAGACCCACTTCCGCCGCCGGTGGGGTCAGTGGTGTCAAGCATGAGGCCCACGATGCCTGGCGCAAGCTGGAAACGGTAGTAGGCAAGGCCCGTACGAACGTTGTCAACCGTGAAGCCATGGCCGACGGGGCCATGTGGCCCGGTGTTGATCAAATGGGCGCTCATGAATTCCGTCTTTGACGCCGGCCGGCGCTCGGCGGAGCCCTTGACCGGCTGCCCCGGCATGGTGGAGAGCACCTTTTTGATCTGCGGCTGGGTGGACGAATTCAGTTTTTGTTCAAAGGCCTCATACGTGGTCCGGGGCGGAAGGGCCAGCGGGAGCCTGTCCAGAGTGGACAACGCCGCGTAGAAGCTTTCCAACGGCGTCTCGAGTTGGTTGACGCCGCCATGGGCGAGTTGGTCGTGGTTGCCGAAGCCGGAGTACCAGGGAACGTTTGCCCCTTCCGTCGATACGAGCCTGGAAGCGTCCGCAAGAACATGCGCACAGACAGGGTAGCCGTACTTGTCCTGCCAGACCTTCGACGGCGAATCACCCTTGGGCGGCACCGGTTGCCAGATGAACCGGGCCAAGTCTTCCGGCAGGGCAAGTGATGACTGTAGGCTCTCGGAATGGCCGGGGAACGCGAAGGCCGAGGTTTTCTCCCCATTGAGGGTTTCAATGAAGGCGTGGACTTCGTTCATGCCGCGATTGTCGCTGGCGTCCCCGGTGGAAATATAGAAGTCGAAAGGCCTCTGTGCTATCGGGCCCTGCCGCACCGCGTTTAAGCGGCGGATCATGGCATCCATGACATGCACGGTCAGCGAGTCCTGGGGACGGAAGTAGTAGTTGGAAAGCGCGTCCAGCGAGGGCGGCGCTTTGAAAAATGTGAGCGTCGAATGCGCCGGGGACGTCGGATCCAAGATGTGGGTATCGGTGATGTGTCCGAAGGCGGCCAGCGCCTTCCGTGTGGCCGTGCGCTTGGAGCTGGCCCGGTGGAGATCCTCGCGGACCACCAGCTCTTGCGGGCCGTCCAGGGTCAAGCGCCGGTAGGGCTTCTTGGGATTCAGCTTGTCGCCGGCCACGATCCGGGCCTCGAGCGTTGTCAGTGCCTGCGAGCTACTGGCCTGCTCGGACGGCCGGACGCCAGTGGAGCCAGTGGCGGAGGGGAGCGGCGGCGCCGGTCTCTCGCAGCCGGCAAGTGCCAGGGCCGCCAAACCCAGTGCGCCGCCGGTGATGACTGCCCTGCGGGACGGTGTTGACCAAGTCAATGGGTTGCCGTTGAGCAGTTTGTGCGGGTGGTTCACGGAGAATTAAGATCCTTGGTCAAGTCCGGGGCCTGCTGGTGCACGTCACCGTAGAACTTCACCGTACGTGGCATGGCCGTGCATTTCCAATCAGCATGCTAAATGGATTCTGCACGTGGAGTGCCGGACTACGGGGCATAGGCGGCTTGTGATGCACGCCTCAGCCCCCATGCGGTCCCGGTTTTGGACAACGGGGAACTTTCCGGTAGAGTTTTATCCCGGCGCGAGGGCCGCTGAAGACCGCAAGAAAGCTGCGGACTTGGCGGCGGAACGCAGCCATTGGGATATGGTGTAATTGGCAACACATCGGTTTCTGGTACCGACATTCTAGGTTCGAGTCCTGGTATCCCAGCGCTTGCAAAAGCCGCCATTTCGATTGGCGTGCGGGGCAAAGTTCAGGTAAGGTTTTCTGAGTTCGCTGAGCAAAAAAATCGAATGTATTAGGGCCCCATCGTATAGCGGCCTAGTACGCTGCCCTCTCACGGCGGTAACGCGGGTTCGAATCCCGCTGGGGTCACAAGCTAAGGCCGGAAACTCAAGGGTTTCCGGCCTTTCGCATGCCCGCCCGCAACTTTCGCATACCCGCTGGGCAACTGACCCGCAATAGATGTCCAAAAACACCCCAAAATCGCGAATTTTCGACATCTTTTGCGGGTCACTTGCAAAAGGGCGGGGAAATCGGGCTGCGGCGTGAGATTGTATTGCCGGACTCAATGGCATGATGAAGCTGTGACTGGAATAGACCCGGCCCCGGCGGCCAGCACTGCCGCCGCGCAGGACGCCGCCGTGTCCCTGCTTGAGGACGTTCGCGCGCAGCTGGCCGCCCTGGACCTGCCGCTGGACCTGCCCGGCGTCGACGCCGCCCGGACCACCGCCGCCTCCTCGCTGGAACAACTCGACGACTACATTCTCCCGCGCTACCGCAGCCTCGACGCGCCGCTGCTCGCCGTGGTGGGCGGCTCCACCGGCGCCGGGAAGTCCACGCTGGTCAACGGACTGGTCGGGCACCCGGTGACCCGCTCCGGCGCCATCCGGCCCACCACCCGCCAGCCCATCCTGCTGCACCACCCGCAGGACGCCCCTTGGTTCACCTCCTCGCGGGTGCTGCCCACGCTGCACCGCGTCCGCAGCGAACTGGTCAAGGACCACGTGCCGGCATCCCGCGCCGGGGTCGCCCCGGACGCCTCCGCCATGCAGTCCCTGGTCCTGGTGCCGGACCCCTCCGTCCCGAAGGGCGTGGCGCTGCTGGACGCCCCGGACGTGGACTCCGTCTCCGACGACAACCGCCAGCTGGCCGCCCAGCTCCTTGCCGCGGCCGATCTGTGGCTCTTTGTCACCACCGCGAACCGGTACGCGGACGCCGTGCCGTGGAAGCTGCTGGTGGACGCGGCATCCCGGGACATCCTGGTCGCCGTCGTCCTGGACCGCGTGCCCGACGGCGCCGAGCAGGAAGTCGGCGCCGACCTGCGCGCCATGCTCGCGCACGAGGGCCTGGCCGACGCCCGGCTCTTCGTGGTCCCCGAGACCCGGCTCGACGAGCTCGGCATGCTGCCGCCCGGAACGCTCGGCCCGATCACCGCCTGGCTCGCCGCCATCGGCGCGGACTCCGCCGGCCGGGCGGAGATCGCCCGCCGCACCCTCACCGGCACGGTGCGCTCACTCTCCGGGAAGCTGGAGACGTTGTCCCAGGCCGCGCTGGCCCAGCATGAGTCCGCCCGGCAATTGGCCGACGACGTCGCCGCGGCCTTCACCGACGCGGCCGTACGGATCAACCGGGCCACCAGCGACGGCACCCTGCTGCGCGGGGAGGTCCTGGCCCGCTGGCAGGACTTCGTGGGCACCGGCGACTTCTTCCGGGCCCTGGAAAGCGGGATCGGCCGGGTCCGGGACCGGATCGGGGCGTTCTTCAAGGGGCAGCCCCCGCCGGCCGTCAAGGTGGAAACCGCCATTGAAACCGGGCTGCAGGCCGTCATCGTGGACCAGGCCGCCCGGGCCTGTGAGGACGCGGACCAGCGTTGGCGCGCGGACCCGGCCGGCCGCCAGCTGCTCGGCGCCGAGGACCTCTCCGGCGTCACCGAGGACTTTTCCGCCCAGGTGGCCGGTGAAATCCGGGCCTGGCAGTCCGACGTGCTGAACCTGATCCGCACCGAGGGCGCCGCGAAGCGCTCCCAGGCCCGCTGGCTGTCCTTCGGCGTCAACGGGCTGGGCGTCATCTTGATGATCGTGGTCTTTTCCTTCACGGGGGGACTGACGGGCATTGAGGTCGGCATCGCCGGGGGCACCGCCGTCGTGGGCCAAAAGCTGCTCGAAGCCATCTTCGGTGAAGACGCGGTCCGGCGGCTGGCGAACGAGGCCCGCCAGTCCCTTCAAGACCGTAGCACCGGCCTGCTCGCGGGCCAGCGGCAACGCTTCCTGGAGCGGATCGGGCCGCCGCCGGCCGAGGCGCCGGCGCAGCTGCTGGCCGCACTGTCCGGACAGCTGGCCACGTTGGGGGCGCGCGCATGAGCCGGCACCGGGACGCACGCACCGAATCCGCCCTGGCCCGGAAGCTGGACGCGCTCAATGAGGCCCGCGAGCTGGGGGAGGGCCGCCTGGACGACGCCGCGCTCCAGCACGCCTACGACGTCCTGGACCGGGCCACCTCGCGCCGCTCCCTCAGCGCCGACCACACCGTGGTGGGGTTCTTCGGGGCCACCGGCAGCGGGAAGTCCTCGCTGTTCAACGCCGTCTCCGGCACCGACGCCGCCCGGGTCGCCGTCCGCCGTCCCACCACCAGCGCACCGCTGGCCATGGTGTGGGGACCGGCCGGGAGCGCCCCGCTGCTGGATTGGCTTGAGGTCGCGGAGCGCCGCGAGGGTGCGCCCGGCTGGGCGGACGACGGCGGCGGGCTGGTCCTGCTCGACCTGCCGGATTTCGATTCGGTCCGGCACGCGCACCGGGAAACCGTGGAGCGCCTGGCCGGGCAGGTCGACGTGCTGGTGTGGGTGCTCGATCCGCAAAAGTACGCCGACGCCGCCATCCACAACGACTTCATCCGGCCGTTTTCCGCCCACGGGGCCGTGACCCTGGTGGTGCTCAACCAGGTGGACAAGCTGGCCCCGGCCGAGGTCAAGCCCGTGCTGGAGTCCCTGGGGTCCATTCTGGACCGTGACGGGCTCCACCGGGTCGCCGTTCTGGCGGTCTCGGCCGCGACCGGCGCCGGGGTGGGGGAACTGCGCAAGCGGATAGCCGCCGTCGTGCGGGCCAAGGCCGCCCAATCCGCCCGGCTGGCCGCGGACGTTGCCGTCGCCGCCGGACGCCTGGGCGCCGCGGCGGGAACCGGCGAGGTGGCCGGCGTGCACCAGCAGGACCGCAAGGCGCTGGCCTCCGGGCTGGCGCAGGCGGTGCATGTGGAAACCGTGGTGTCGGCCGTGCGGGCGTCCTACAAACTGGAGGCGAGCCGGCAGACCGGCTGGCCGGCGACCCGGTGGCTGTCCCGTTTCCGCACGGACCCGCTGCGGCGGTTGCGCCTGCGGCGCGAGGGCGCCGCGGCGGTGAACCGGACGTCGCTGCCGCCGGCCGGCGCCGCCGAAGCGGCGCAGCTGGACTCGGCCGTCCGCGACTTTGCCGACGCCGCCAGCCATGGCGCCGCGGGCCCGTGGCGGGCGTCCATCCGGGCGGCCGCGCGCAGCAACCGGGGAACGCTCCCTGATGCCCTGGACCAGGCGGTCGCGTCCACGGACCTGAAAGCCAACACGCGGGCCTGGTGGTGGCCGGTGTTCTCCGCCATCCAGTGGCTGGCGCTGCTGGTGGCCGTGGGCGGCCTCGTCTGGCTCGGTGTGCTGGCCGGGCTGGGCTATTTCCAGCTGCCCGTCCCCGCTGCGCCCACGGTGGAGGGCTGGCCGCTGCCGACCCTCCTGGTGGTGGCCGGGGTGGTGCTGGGCATCTTCCTGGCCGTCACCAGCAAGTTCCTCGCCGCCGCCGGGGCCCGCGGCCGCGCCGCGCTGGCCCGGAAGCGCCTGCGCGAGAGCGTGAGCGCGGCCGCCGACGTGCTGGTGGTTGATCCGACCGAGGCCGAGATCGCCCGGCACCGGGCCTTTCACGAGGCACTTGCCGCCGCACGGTGAGGAGCCTAGGCCATGGCGTCGCGGACCTTGAGCAGCGTGCGCAGGTTGCGGGTCGTCGTCGTGCTTTTGTACTTGGCCTTGGCCGTCAGCTTGCTGAACGGGCTCTCGAGCGTGCCGCCGGCCGGTGCCAGCCACGCCAGGGCCTCGGGGGCGAGGCGGGTCAGGGCGACGCCGTCGAGCTCACGGCCCAGCGCCTCCAAATCATCGAGCACGGCAGCACTGGAGGCCAGCGTGACGTAGCTGTGCTCCTTCACATTGTCCGACGGGTAGGGGCAGGCGTCGATGAGCGCGGCGAGCCGGGCCCGGTCGATGACCACCACCCAGGCGTCGTAGCCGAAGTTCTCCCGCAGGCAGGCCTCCACGAGCCCCTTTAGCTCGACGTCGGACGCGCCGGTTGCGCACACGAAGTTCCCCGAGGCCAGCAGCGTCTTCACGCCCGTGACCGGCAGGGTCTCCAGGGCGGTCCGGAGATCGGCCATCTTGAGGTTGATGCCGCCGACGTTGATGCCGCGCAGGAAGACCGCATAGTTTGTCATGGGCACACACTACACAGAAGTGACCCGCAATAGATGTCGAAAAATCGCGAAATTGAGCCTGTTGCTTTTTGGGTGTGGCGGTGCCGGTTTTGTTGTGGGTGGTGTTTAAGAATGGAGCATGGCCCGAGATTATCGCCGTGTTGATCGTGAGACGCCGTTCCTTTTGCCCCCGGATATCCGGGATTGGTTGCCGGC
>NZ_JBFREA010000042.1:0-18962 GCF_052114065.1 Specibacter sp. RAF43
CGTTAATAAAAACAAACAGACACACCACCACAACACACCGGAAAAAGGCGACGCCATGATGCACTAAATTCGAAACCAGCTAAAAAACCATCCACCACCACAGGGGCGGCAGCAGACGATCCAATAACCAATCAAMAAACAATTGGTATCAATAAAACTTGGCACACTATTGAGTTCTCAAACAACAACTGCAATCCGAGTAATTCCTAAATGATTGCTCATTTAGTTTTCGTCGTTGCGATGTTTCCATGTTATTTCATTTGAATTCATTTTGTCCAATCCGCATTATGTGCGGCTGGTCACTTGATAAATTCGGCAAACCTGTAGTTTCGAACGATTTTCGCCGACTTTAAGCGTCGGTTGTAATCGCAAGACTTGTTAGGTTTGGTTTCCTGCAAGAAATGTAAGCACTGCTTCGAAACGAAGTGGCTCAACCTTGTGCAGGCGACAGCTAGAAGACTACACAACTGAAGGCCCCCAGCGCAAGTCGGGAGGGTCTAGGCCGCCAGTTCCACCATGGACAGCGTGCGTTTGCCGCGGCGGACCAACAGGTACTTGCCGTGCAGGGCCGCGGAGCCGTCCAGCACGGCGTCGGGATCGGTGACCTTGACGTTGTTCACGTAGGCCCCGCCCTCGCCCACCGTGCGCCGGGCGGCGGAATTGCTGGCCGCCAGCCCGGAGGTCACCAGCAGCTCCACGATGGTCACCCCTGCGGCCGGCGCGGAGGCCCGCGGCAATTCCCGGGTGGCCGCCTGAAGGGTGTCCAGATCGAGTTCGGACAGCTCACCCTGGCCAAACAGGGCCGCGGAGGCGGCGATCACCTTAAGGGTGGCCTCCACGCCATGCACCAGGGACGTGACCTGGAATGCCAGGGTCCGCTGGGCCTCGCGGGCCTGCGGCTTCTCGGCCACGGCCGTGCCCAGTGCGGTAATTTCCTCACGCGTGAGGAACGTGAAGACCTTGAGCCGGTCAATGACGTCCGCGTCGGAGGTGTTCAGCCAGAACTGGTACATGTCGAACGGGCTGCACATGGCGGCATCGAGCCAGATGGCGTTACCCTCGCTCTTGCCAAATTTGGTGCCGTCGGAATTGGTGATCAGCGGCGTGCCCAGCGCGTGCACGGAGGCGCCTTCGACCTTGCGGATCAGGTCGGTGCCGCTGGTCAGGTTGCCCCACTGGTCCGAGCCCCCCTGCTGGAGCACGCAGCCGTACTGGCGGTACAGCTCCAAGTAGTCCAGGCCCTGCAGGATCTGGTAGCTGAATTCGGCGTAGCTGATGCCTTCATCGGAATTCAGCCGCGAGGCCACGATGTCCTTCTTGATCATGGTGCCGACCCGGAAGTACTTGCCAATCTCGCGCAGGAAGTCGATGGCGCTCAGCGGGGCGGTCCAGTCCAGGTTGTTGACCATGCGGGCCGCATTGGCCCCGTCAAAGGACAGGAAGCGCTGGACCTGGCCCTGGAGGTACCCCACCCACTCCGCAACGGTCTCCTTGGAGTTCATGGTCCGCTCCGCCGTCGGCCGCGGGTCCCCCACCAGGCCCGTCGAGCCGCCCACCAGGCCCAGCGGCTTGTGCCCGGCCAGCTGCATGCGGCGCATCGTGAGCAGCTGGACCAGATTGCCCAGGTGCAGGCTGGGCGCGGTGGGATCGAACCCGCAATAGTAGGTGATGGGCGCACCGGCCAGCAGCTCCTCGAGGGCCGCCTCGTCGGTGGAGACCTGCACCAGGCCCCGCCACTTGAGCTCCTGCCACACATTGGCGAAGCTGGGATCGTTCTCGGGGGCGCGGAGTTCAGTTTGCAAAGACACGCTCCAAAATTACCAGCACGACGCCGGTTCTTCCGATTCGCCCGTCCCTTGCCTCCCGCCGCGGAGGACCGGCAGGGCGGCGGTGCGCGTCAGCGGACCGACCGCCCGGCCGGTGCCGGGTACTCGATACCTTCCGGGAGGGGTGTGGAGGTGACCAGGCGCAGGCGCTGGGTGGGCCGGGTCATGGCGACATAGAGATCGCCCACGCGCCCGCCGGCCCCGGCCAGCAGCGCTCCCGGTTCCACGATCACCACGCCGTCAAATTCCAGGCCCTTGGCCTCGTGCGGGTCAATGACCACGATGTCCTGTTCCACCGACCCCGCGCCGTGGCCCACACGCGCGCCGTAAACGGCGCGCAGGGCGGCGGTGGTTTCGGCCACCATCGCGGGCGGGGCGATCACGGCCACCAGTCCCCCGGCCACCGCAGCCAGTTCCTCGTCCATGACGGCCGCCACCTGGCCGACCACATCGTCGGCCGCGACACGGTCCACGATCGGTTCCCACTCGCCGTCGCGCACGGCCTTGGGTGCCGAGACCACCTGGCCGGCCGCGTTGGCCATCCGCACGGCCGCCTCGGCGATCTGGGCGGGCGTGCGGTAGTTGACCGTTAGTTCCTCAAGCTGCCAGCGGTCGCCCATGAACGGCGTCAGGGCCTGCTTCCAGGACGTGGCGCCGGCCGCCGAGCTGGTTTGGGCAATATCCCCGACGATGGTGAACGACTTCACGGGGCAGCGGCGCACCAACAGCCGCCACTGCATGGGCGAGAGCTCCTGGGCTTCATCGACCACCACGTGGCCGTACGCCCAGGCGCGGTCGGTCAGCGCGCGTTCGGCGTTGGTCTGCGATGCCTCGTGGACGACGTTGTGGTCGGCCAGCTGCTCCGCCGTGAGAATGCCGTCCACGCCGGAATCCTCCATTTGCTGGTTCATGTTGGCGATGGCCTTCTCCGCATTGGCCAGATCGCGCTTGCGCTGGGCGTCGGTCGCGGCCTGGGCGCGGCCGCCCGTGGCGTCCAGCTCCCCGAGCAGTTCCGCGGCCTCATCGAGCAGCGGCACGTCGGATTCGGTCCAGGGCGCGTCGGCGGGGCGCAGCAGCAGGGCGCGCTGCGCCTCGGTGAACTGCGGGGCCACGGCGGCGAGTATTTCCGGCTTGCTGAACATGTCACGGACCAGCTTCTGGGAGCTCATGGGCATCCAGCACAGGTTGAGCATGACGCGCACATCCCGTGAGCCGCGGACGTCGTCGGCCAGGTAGGAGCGGTCGGCGGTGTTTCCCGCGCCGGCGGCCTCAATGTGTTCGCGCAGCTGGTCCGTCAGCTCGCGCAGCAGGATCTTCACGAACGTCACGCGGGCCTCGTTGTGCGGCTTGCCGGTGGCCCGGGCCTTGTCCCGGGCGCGGCGCACCTGGCGGGCGGTGAGCACCAGGCGAGTGCCCTCGACGTCCAAGGAGACATCCCCGCGCGGCAGGCGCTGCCGGTTCGCGACGGCGTCGAAGATGACCTGGGCCATGTCGATCCGGCCCTTGAGCCGGGCCACTTCGGGGGTTTCCACGGCGTTGGCGCTCACGCCGGGCAGCAGCTGGCCGACGCTGGCCATGACCACGCCGGTCTCGCCGAGGGACGGCAGCACGCGCTCAATGTATTTCATGAAGGCGTTGGAGGGGCCCACCAGCAGCACGCCGGCGGACTTGAGCCGTTCCCGGTGCGTGTACAGCAGGTAGGCGGCGCGGTGCAGGGCCACGGCGGTCTTGCCCGTGCCGGGGCCGCCCTGGACCACCAGCGCCCCGCTGAGCGGGGATCGGATGATGCGGTCCTGTTCGGACTGGATGGTGCCCACGATGTCGGACATCCGCCCGGTCCGCTTCGTGTTCAGGGCCGCCAGGAGCGCGCCCTCGCCCTGGAGGTGCTCGCCCTCCACCAGCATGGTGTGGTCCAGGACGTCGTCCTCGACGGCCTTGACCGTGCGCCCGTGCAGGATCAGGTGGCGACGCCGGCGCACGCCCATCCGTTCAAATGCGGTGGCCTGGTAGAACGTGCCCGCCTCCGGGGCGCGCCAGTCGACCATGAGCTGGCGCAGGTCCTCGGTGGAGAGCCCGATCCGCCCGATGTAGCGTTCCTCCCCCGAATCCAGGTCCAGCCGGCCAAACACGAGCCGGTCATCCACGGCGTTTAGCTGGGCCAGGCGGTTTTCATACATCGACGCAAAGGAGTCCCGCTCCGACCTGTTCTGGTGCGTGCCCATCGCCTTGGTTCGGCGGACCTCCGCCAGCTGGGCGGTCTTTTCGGCGCGGAGCTCGTCCAGGCGTGCGTAAAGCCCCTCAACGTAGCTTCGTTCATGGGCCAGTTCGGCGTCGTACATGCAAGGCTCCCTCGTGCAAAAGGCGGACCGTCCATTCTATACCCGTCCACTGCGTGGAGGGGTCCGGCCGCGGCGGTGCCGGCGGCTATACGCCCAGCAGGGAAACCACCGTGTGGCCCGGGAGGTTCTCCCGTCCGGGCAGCGCACCGATTTCCAGCACGACGCCGATGCCGGCCACGTGGGCGCCCGAGCGTTCCAGCAGTCTCGCGGCCGCGCCGAGCGTCCCGCCGGTGGCCAGGACGTCGTCGAGTATTAACACGCGCGTGCCGGCCGGGACGTCGTCACGGTGCAGTTCCAGCGTTGCCTTGCCATATTCGAGCGCGTAGCTTTCGGAAAAGACGGCGCGCGGCAGTTTTCCGGCCTTGCGGATGGTGATGACGCCGGTGCCCGTGGCGTAGGCGGCGGCCGCGGCGAGCAGGAAGCCGCGGGCCTCGACCCCGGCCACCGCGTCGAACTGCCCGGCGAAGGGTGCGATCAGCGCATCCACCACCTCGCGCAGGGCCGGCCCGTCGGCAAAAACGGGGGTTAAATCCTTGAAAACAATTCCCGTACTCGGGTAGTCGGCAATGGTGGCGCACAAGCGCTCAATAACCGCGGAAACTCGCGGATTTTCGGGGGTCTGGGCCGTGCTCGCGGAGGGGTCAATCGGGGCGTCAAGTGTCTCATTCACCCTTCCACGCTACAGGCAGCCCGTGGCGGGGTTTTCGGGCGGGCAAAAAGGTGCTTATATTTTCTCTCGTGCAACACAACATTTTCCTCCCCGGGCACGGTGTCCGGCTTGTGCCGCTACGGCGTCGTCACGCGGCAGATTTGTTCCCCTACATCGATGCGGACATGTGGGCCGGCATGGCCTCGGACCGGCCCTCCTCCAAGCGCGCCCTGGAGCGGCTGTTTGCCGCCCGGATCGCGGATCCGGCCGTGATCGCCTTTGCGGTTATCGATGAGGAAACCGCCACGGTGGCCGGCACGACGAGCTTGTACGACTATGTGCCGGAGCAGTCCCGGGTGGAAGTGGGCATGACGTTTTTTGGGCGCCGCTACTGGGGCCGAAACGTCAATGCCGCCTCCAAGCTGGCGTTGCTCACCTTCGCCTTTGAGGAGCTGTTGGTGCACCGGGTGGCGCTGCGCTGCGACGTCCGCAATGTGCGCAGTGCCGCCGCCATCCTGAAGCTGGGCGCCACCTTCGAAGGGGTGCTGCGCGGGTACCGCCGCGGCCACGACGACTCCCGTGTGGACACGGGCGTCTATTCCATCCTGGCGCACGAATGGCCGCCGGCCCGTTCGGGTCTGGTCCAGCGTCTCACCCCGGCGGATCTGCTGCCCGAGGTGACCGAGCTCATCGCATACTCGCAACACCTTGCCTGGGCCGGCGCGGACCACGCACCACTCCCGGCTTGAACTTCGAGACGGTGGGCTCGCCGTCAAGCCAGAACCGCCATGGATAGGCCGCGGTGCCGCCCGGGCCGCTGATGCCCACGCGCGGCCCCCGCATCACCACACCCTGCACGGGGTCCGCCGGAAGCGTCACGGTGACCTCTCCGCCCAGCGCGGGGATGCCGTTGTGCTCCCGGCCCAGCCCGAGCGCCTTGGTCAGCCGGGCGGGCCCCTGCGCGAGTTCCGTGTCCTTCTTGGCCGTGGGCCGGCGCGACCTCGCCAGGTCCAGGCCCTCCACCACCTCCCCGGCACGCATGAGGCAGCCCGAGGACGTCCCCTCCGGACGGCACACCAGGTTCGCGCAAAAGTGCATGCCGTAGGTGAAGTACACGTAGAGGCGGCCGGGCGGGCCGAACATGACGGCGTTGCGGTTGGTCCTGCCCCGGTAGCTGTGGGCGCCGGGATCCGGGTCCGGTGAGTCCTGCGGGCCCAGGTAGGCCTCGACCTCCGTGAGGCGCACGACGACGGGACCCTCCGGACTCTCATGGCGCACAAGGGCGCCCAGCAGGTACGGTCCCACCAGGGTGGCCGGTTGCTCCAACAGTTCAAGCATGTCGATCGGGTTGCCCATATTTCCACGTTAGCAGCACGCCCTGGCACCGAAAGAGAGCCCTGGGCCGGGCCGCGCACCCGCCGCTACTGTCACCTCGACGGGCACGCTCGACGGGACGGCGCGAGGTGGCGGCCGGCACTTAGGAGGTGCCGGCGTCGGCCGCTCCGGTATAGAAGGCGGTGGTGCGCACCGCCGAGTCCCGGGCCAGGCGTGGTTCGGCGCCCATGGCGATGGCGGCGTCGGCCCAGGCGTCGCTGCTGCCGGCGACGAACGGGTTCAGCACCTCCGGCGGGTGCGGGCTGGCGGGGCCGGTGGGGATGCCGCGCAGGTGCCTGCCGAGCCCGAACAGGGTCAGGTCCCAGCCGACCCCGGCGGCGCCGGGACCGAAGGTTGCCATCATGGCGGGGTCCACGACGGTTGTGTGTTCCAACTCGACGAGGGTGCGGTCGGTGGTGGTCGGGATGAGCCGGACCTCGACCTCCGAATACGGCCCGCCGCCAAACACCCAGGAAATGCGAAAGTTGCGCGGCGCATTGCATTCGAGGATTTCCCCGGAGGCATTGCCCTCCAACGCGTAATTGTCCCCCGCCTTGGTGCCGCCGGTGACCGGCAGGAACCACTGGCCGAGGCGTTGTGGATCGGTGCATGCGGACCAGACGTCGCTGACGGGGGCGGAAAATTCCTGCTGCACCAGCACCAGCGTTGCTTCCTGGTGGTTGAGCTTGGTGGTTCTAACGATTCGGGTGATGACGCCCAGGGCGTCCATGATGTCCTCCATGTAGCCAGACTAGGCCAGCGCCGGAAGGGCCAGGAACCGGCGCGCCCGCGTGGGAGGATGAATTCATGGCCGTTGCACTGGAATTTACGCCCCCGTTTGAGCCGGGAATCTTTGAATTCCTGGCGGTTCGTGCCGTGGCCGGCGTGGAGGAGGCCGGCCCCGCCCGCTACGCACGGACGCTGTCACTGCCCGGCGGGCACGGCTGGTTCGCGGTCGCGTGGGACGGGGCGCGGCTGGTGCTAGAACACGAGGTTGAGGATCCGGCGGATGCCCCCGAGCTGCTCCGCCGCGTCCGGCACCTGTTCAACCTGGACCACGACCCGCTGGCGGTGGACGCGGCGCTGGCCGCCGATGCCATGCTGGCGGGGCGGGTTGCCGCGCTGCCGGGGATCCGGCTGCCGGGCTGCGTGGACCCGGCCGAAATCCTGATCCGGGCGATGATCGGGCAGCAGATCACGGTGGCCGCGGCGCGCACCGCCCTCAACCAGCTGGTTGTCCTGAGCACGCCGGCACGCCTGACGCACGGCTCCCTGACGCATTTCTTCCCGTCGCCGGCCGAGATCGCCGCCGGCGGGCGGGCCATCCTGCGGGGCCCGCGGCGGCGGATCGAAGCCATCATGGGCGTGGCCGGGCTCTTGACCGACGGCTCCTTGGCCGTGGGCGCCGCGGACACGCCGGAATCGCTGGCGGCAAAGCTGCTGCCCCTGCCGGGGATCGGCCCGTGGACCGTTGGCTACGTGAGCATGCGGGTGCTGGCCAGCCGGGACGTCTTTCTGCCCACGGATGCCGCGGTGCGCAATGGCTATGGGCGGCTGCGCGGAGATTCTCCGGCCGAGGCGCGCCTGATCAGGGCCGTTGAGCTGGCGCGCATGGCCGAGCCGCTGCGGCCGTGGCGGTCCTACGCCACCCTCCACCTGTGGCGGGCGGCCGGGGAAATACGGGGCCGGAACTAGCCGCACCGCGGCGCGAGGCGACAGCCAACCCGCCAACGCGCCGAGCTCCAGCAGGACCTCCGGGGTCCGGGCGCGGCGCCAGCCGCCTAGGGGGCGCTACTTCGCCAGCGCCGACGGCCAGGGCAGCAGCGCGGGCAGGTCCACGGAGTCCGCGGCGGCCTCGGCTCGCAGGCTGCCCATCGTGGGCGTGCGCCCGGCCAGCCACGCCGCGATGTCCGTGAGCATCCCGGAGATGGACACCGCATGGTCGCCGTCGCCGACGGTCATCGGTGCCAGCGCCAGCGGCAGCAGCTTCAGCCGCGTGTCGGCCGGCACCCGGGCCGCCAGGAAATCGACCAGGTACAGGCAGAATTCCTGGGACCACGTCTCCGGGCCGCGGCCCAGATCAAGGTCGGACAGGTGGATGACCAGCTCCCGCCACAGCGCCAGCGCCCCGTCGTAGACAACGCCGTTGCGATAGTTGATGGGCAGCCGCCACTGCTCCTGGCTCAGCCCGCCCAGCACGGTCAGCGCCCGGGCGAGGGCGGCGTCGACGGCGGCCCGGTGCTCCTGGGCTCCGTGCCCGGCCGCCATCTCAATGGCCTGCGTCCGGCCGCCCTGGCCGCCGTCGTAAAATTCGATGGACTCCCCGCGCACCGTGTACTCCGCCTGCCGGGCCACGGCGCCGGCAACATTGGCCACGTGCGCCAGCACGTGCCCGCGCGTCCAGCCGGGCAACTCGGTGGCGGCGCGGACGTCGGCGTCGCTCAGGAGCGCCAATTTACCGGTCAGGGCGTCGGCGGCGGCACCGAGGCGATCCATCAGCTGTGCGGTAGAAATCTCAGTCATGGCATCAGCCTAGCCGCCCCGGCGCACGGAAATGCCCACATCCGTTGCGGACATGGGCATTTCCGTGCCGGCACGACGCCGGTCAGGCCAGGAAGGCGCGCACCTCACCCAGCTGCCCCTCCAGGGCCGCGAGTTGGGCCAGCACGGCGGACGGGGCGGTACCGCCCTGCCCGCTGCGACTGTTCAGGGACCCGCTGGTGCTCAGCACGCTGCGCACCGCCGGGGTCAGGTGCGCGGAAATGCCCGCGTATTCCTCATCCGTCAGGTCCCACAGCTCCACCCCGCGCCCCTCGGCGACCTTGACGGCCGCGCCGGAGAGCTCGTGGGCCTCCCGGAACGGCACGCCCTGGCGGACCAGCCACTCGGCGATGTCCGTGGCCAGGGCGAAGCCCTGCGGGGCGAGGGACTCCAGGCGTTCGGTGTTGAACACCAGCGTCGCGATCATCCCCGAAACGGCCGGCAGCAGCAGTTCCAAGGTGTCGCACGCGTCAAAGACCGGCTCCTTGTCCTCCTGCAGATCCCGGTTGTACGCCAGCGGCAGGCCCTTGAGCGTGGCCAGCAGCCCGGTCAGGTCGCCGATCAGGCGCCCGGCCTTGCCGCGGGCCAGTTCCGCCACATCCGGGTTCTTCTTCTGCGGCATGATCGAGGAACCGGTCGAGTAGGCATCATCCAAGGTGACGAAGGAGAACTCCTTCGTGGCCCACAGGATCACCTCTTCGGAGATGCGCGACAGGTCCACCCCGATCATGGCGGACACCCAGGCGAACTCGGCAAAGACGTCCCGGGAGGCGGTGCCGTCAATGGAGTTCCACGCGGCCGAGTCAAAGCCCAGTTCCGCCGCCACCGCGTTCGGGTCCAGGCCCAGCGAGGAGCCGGCGAGGGCGCCGGAACCGTACGGCGAGACGGCCGCCCGCTTGTCCCAGTCGACCAGCCGCTGCACGTCGCGCAATAGCGCCCAGGCGTGGGCCAGCAGGTGGTGGCTGAGCAGCACCGGCTGGGCGTGCTGGAGGTGGGTGCGGCCCGGCATGGCCACGCCGTGGTGCGCCTTCGCCTGCCCCACCAGGGCATCCACGACCGAAAGCACGCCGCCGGCGATGATCCGGGCGTGGTCGCGCAGGTACATCCGCCCGAGCGTGGCGATTTGGTCGTTGCGGGAGCGTCCGGCGCGCAGCCGCCCGCCCAGGTCCGGGCCGGCGCGCTCAATCAGCCCGCGCTCCAGGGAACCGTGCACGTCCTCGTCGGTCTCCGCCGGACCGTAYGCGCCGGAGCGCACGTCCGTCTCCAGGTCCGTCAGGGCGGYGAGCATGCCGTCCAGTTCGGCGGCGTCGAGCAGGCCCGCGGTGTGCAGGACGCGGGCGTGCGCCTTGGACCCGGCGATGTCATACAGGGCCAGGCGCCAGTCAAAGTGGGTGGACTTGCTCAGTGCGGCCAAGGCGTCGGCCGGGCCGCCCTTGAACCGGCCGCCCCACAACGCCCCTTCGTTGGTCGGCTTCTTCTGCGCCACCGGGTGCTACTTCCCCGCGACGCGCTGGTCGCGGGTGGAGGCCACCTTGGAGGACATGCCCCACAGTTCAATGAAGCCCCGGGCCTGGGACTGGTCGAACTTGTCGCCGGTGTCGTAGGTGGCCAGGTCGAAGTCGTACAGGGAGGTCTCGGAGCGGCGGCCGGTGACGATCGCCGCGCCACCGTGAAGCGTCATGCGGATGTCGCCGCTGACATGCTGCTGGGTGTCCTGGATGAAGGCATCCAGGGAGCGCTTCAGCGGGGAGAACCACTGGCCGTCGTAGACCAGCTCGCTCCAGCGCTGGCCCACGGTGGCCTTGAAGCGGGCCTGCTCACGCTCGATCGTGATGTCCTCGAGGTGCTTGTGCGCGGTGATCAGCGCCATGGCGCCGGGGGCCTCGTAGATTTCGCGGCTCTTGATGCCCACCAGGCGGTCCTCGACGACGTCGATGCGGCCCACGCCCTGGGCGCCGGCGCGGCGGTTGAGCTGCTGGATGGCCTGCAGCGGGGTGACGGGGACGCCGTCGATCGCGACCGGGACGCCCTGGACGAAGGAGATGATGAGCTCATCCGGGGCCGGCGGGAATTCCGGGGTGGCCGTGTAGTCGTAGATGTCCTTGGTGGGGGCGTTCCAGATGTCCTCGAGGTAGCCGGTCTCCACGGCCCGGCCCCAGACGTTCTGGTCGATCGAGTACGGGTTCTTCTTGGTCGTTTCGATCGGCAGTCCCTTGGCCTCGGCGAAGGCGATGGCCTTGTCCCGGGTCAGGGCCAGGTCACGGACCGGGGCGATGCACTTCAGGTCCGGGCCCAGGGTCTGGATGCCGACCTCGAAGCGGACCTGGTCGTTGCCCTTGCCGGTGCAGCCGTGGGCGACCGTGGTGGCGCCGAATTCGCGGGCGGCCTTCACCAGGTGCTTGACGATCACGGGCCGGGAGATCGCGGACACGAGGGGGTAGTGGCCCTGGTACAGGGCGTTGGCCTTCAGCGTGGGCATGGCGTATTCGTTGGCGAATTCGTCGCGGGCGTCGGCCACGTAGGCCTCCACGGCGCCGCAGGCCAGGGCGCGCTGGCGGATGTCCTCCAGCGACTCCCCGCCCTGTCCGACGTCGACGGCGACGGCGATCACCTCGGCGCCGGTGGCTTCACCGATCCAGCCAATGGCGACGGAGGTGTCAAGGCCACCGGAGTAGGCCAATACAATGCGGTCAGTCACGTTCATTCTCCTCGAGTGCGTTGTCCGCCCGGCCGTAACGGCGCGAGCGGCGGTGGTGTTAGGTCTAGATTATGTGGTTTCGACGGACTTGGGGTGCGCTCCCCCGGGGCCGGGGCGGGGTTCCCTAGCCGGCCGCGCCGGATTCGGCGGCGAAGTCCAGGAACCGTTGGGCGGCGTCGGCCCCGCCCAGCGGGTCCCGGGTGATGATCATGACGGTGTCGTCCCCCGCGATCGTGCCCAGGATGCTGGGCATGACCGAGTGGTCGATCGCCAGGGCCAGGAAGTTCGCGGCGCCCGGCGGGGTCCGCAACACCACAATGTTGCCCGACGCCTCGGCCGTGACCAGCAGTTCCCCGCACAGCCGCACCAGCCGGGTGTCCAGCAGTTCCTGGGAAAACACGGAGTGCACGCTGCGATCCCCGCCCTCGCCCGGGAGGGCGTAGATCAGGCCGCCGTCCTCGCCGCGCACGCGCACGGCCCGCAGTTCCACCAGGTCCCGGGACAAGGTGGCCTGCCCCACCACCAGGCCGTCGTCGGCCAGCAGCGCGGCCAGTTCCGCCTGCGAGCGGACGGCCCGGCTGGTCAGCAGGGCCGTCACCCGGGCCTGGCGGGCCGTCTTGGTGGCGGGCATGCCGGCCGGGGACGCGGGAGTCTTGGTCATGGCCGGCGGCCGGGCGCCGCGCCCGCGGCATCCGGGACGCCGTCGGGCCCGGCCTGCTCCGCCGCCGATTGCTCCACGAGCCACACCATGAGCGCCTTTTGCGCGTGCAGGCGGTTCTCGGCCTCGTCCCACACCACGGACTGCGGGCCGTCGATCACGGAGGCGGCAATCTCGTAGCCGCGGTAGGCGGGCAGGCAGTGCAGCACGATCGCACCCGCGTCCGCCTTGGCGAGGGCGGCGTCGTCAAGCGCGTAGTCCTTGAAGAGCTCCAGGCGCTGGGCCTTTTCCTCCTCCTGGCCCATGGACACCCAGGTGTCGGTGACCAGGACGTCGGCGCCGCGCACCGCGGCGTCAACGTCGCTGGTGACCAGCACGGAGCCGCCGGTCAAGGTGGCCCGGTCCGCCGCGGCGGCCACCACGGCGGCGGCCGGCAGGTAGCCCTCGGGGCCGGCGATGCGCACGTGCATGCCCGCGGTGGCCCCGGCCAGCAGGTAGGAGTTGGCCATGTTGTTGGCGCCGTCCCCCAGGTAGGTCATGGTCAGCCCGGCCAGGGTGCCCTTGTGCTCCTGGATGGTCAACAGATCCGCGAGCAGCTGGCAGGGATGGTAGTCGTCGGAGAGGGCATTGATGACGGGCACGGCGGAGTGGGCGGCCATCTCCTGAAGCCCGGCCTGGTCGTAGGTGCGCCAGACGATCGTCGAGACCATGCGCTCGAGCACCCTGGCGGTGTCCGCGACGGATTCCTTGTGGCCGATCTGGGCCTCGCCGGGGTTGATGATCAGCGCGCTGCCGCCCAGGTCCGCGATGCCAGTGGCGAAGGAGACCCGGGTCCGGGTGGAGGTCTTGTCGAAGATGACGGCAACGGTCTGGCGGCCGGCACCGTCCCCGGCGAAGGTGCCCTTGGAATAGGGCGCCTTCTTCAGGCGGGCGGCCAGGGCCAAGACCTCGGCCTGTTCGGCCGGGGACAGGTCGGTGTCGACCAGGAAGTGCCGGGTCATGAGATTGCTCCTTCGGCGGATTGCGGGGCGGATGCGTGTTCGATCAACGCGGGCAGGGCGGCCAGGAAGGAGGCCGCCTGCCCGGCGGTGAGAATCAGCGGTGGGGCCAGACGAATGGTGTTGGGGCGCGGGGCGTTGATGATGAACCCGGCCTCGAGAGCGGCCGTGACCACGGCGGCGGCCACCGGCTGGGCCAGGTCGAATCCGATGAGCAGGCCAAAGGCCCGGACCTCGGTCACGCCGTCGGTGCGGGCGAGCCCGTCCGCCAGCAGGGCGCCGACGGTGCGCACGTTCGCCAGCACGTCCTGCGACTCCAGGACGTGCAGGGTGGCCAGGGCCGCGGCGGTGGCCACCGGGTTCCCGCCGAACGTGGTGCCGTGCTGGCCGGCGGACAACAGCTGGGAGGGGGCCTCGCCAAACGTGACCAGGGCGCCGATTGGGAAGCCGCCGCCCAGCCCCTTGGCCAGCGTCATGGCGTCCGGGGTGATGCCGGCGGCGGTCCCGGCAAACCAGTCCCCGGTGCGGCCGACGCCGGTTTGGACCTCATCGAGAATCAGCAGGGCCCCGGCCCGGGTGGTGAGCTCACGGGCGGCCCGCAAGTATTCGGG
Organism: Specibacter sp. RAF43; assembly: GCF_052114065.1. NCBI lineage: Bacteria > Bacillati > Actinomycetota > Actinomycetes > Micrococcales > Micrococcaceae > Specibacter > Specibacter sp. RAF43. The sequence continues at coordinate 13,695 of NZ_JBFREA010000042.1, forward strand.
CGAGAGCGGGCGCACCCCCGCCTCGCCCTGGATGGGTTCGATGATCAGGGCGGCGACGGTGCCGTCCAGGGCGGCGCGGAGGGCGTCGACGTCGTTGAACGGCAGGTGCTTCACGCCGGCGGGCATGGGCTCGAACGGTTCCCGGTAGGCCTGTTTGGCGGTCAGGGCCAGGGCGCCCATGGTGCGGCCGTGGAATGCGCCCTCCAAGGCCAGGATGGTGGTGCGGGCGGGGCCGCCCGGGACGCTGTTGGCCTTGCCGTGGGCGCGCGCCAGCTTGAACGCGGCCTCGTTGGCCTCGGTGCCGGAGTTGGCGAAGAACACCTTCGACCCGGCCGGGGCCGCGGACAGCATCAGCAGCTTTTCGGCCAGGGCGATCTGGGTGGGGCTGGTAAAGAAGTTGGAGACGTGGCCCAGCGTCGCCAGCTGGCTGGAGATGACGGAGGTGACGAACGGGTGGGCGTGGCCCAGCGCATTGACGGCGATCCCGCCGAGCAAGTCCAGGTACTCCTTGCCGTCGGCATCCCAGACCAGCGAGCCGGCGCCGCGGACCAGCACGCGCTGCGGGCTGCCGAACACGCCCAACAGCGATTCGCCGTAGCGGGCCAGCCACTGCTGGCCGGTGCCGGTGCCGGTGACGGCCGCGGCGGTGGCCGTCCCGCTGACGGCCGTCGGGGCCGGCCCGGCCTGGTTGTCGGGGGTGCCGCTGCTCATGATGGATCCTCTTCCTCGGGAAATATTTGGGTGCCGTTGCCCTCGACTGTCATCAGCTCCAGCAGCACCGAATGGGCGCTGCGGCCGTCGACGACGGCGGCGCGGGCCACGCCGCCGTCGACCGCGCTCAGGCAGGCCCCCATCTTGGGGATCATGCCCGACTCCAGCGTGGGCAGCATGGCCCGCAGCTGCCTCGAGCCCAGGGAGGAGAGCAGCGATGACCGATCCGGCCAGTTGGCGTAGAGTCCCTCGACGTCGGTCAGGATGACCAGTCGCGACGCCTCCAGGGCCACGGCCAGGGCGGCGGCGGCCGTGTCGGCGTTGACGTTCAGGACCGTGGAGGCGTCCCCGACCTCGGGGGCCACGGTGGAAATGACGGGGATGCGCCCGGCCTCCAGCAGGTCCAAGATGGCGCCGGGGTTCACGCCGACCACCTCGCCCACCAGGCCCAGGTCCACGGGCAGCCCGTTGACGACGGTCCCCGTGCGTTCGGCCTGCAGCAGGGCCCCGTCCTCCCCGGAGAGCCCGACCGCGTACGGGCCGTGCGAGTTGATCAGGCCGACCAGTTCGCGTCCCACCTGCCCGGTCAGCACCATGCGGACCACGTCCATGGCCTCCGGCGTGGTGACCCGCAGGCCGCCCTTGAACTCGGAGGCAATGTCCAGGCGCTTGAGCATCGAATTGATCTGCGGTCCCCCGCCGTGCACCACCACCGGCTTGATGCCCACGTGGTGCATGAAGACGATGTCCTCGGCAAAGGCGCGTCGGAGGTCATCGTTGATCATGGCATTGCCGCCGTACTTGATCACCACCACGGTCCCGGCGAACTGCTGAATCCACGGCAGCGCCTCAATCAGCGACGCCGCCTTGCCCTGCGCGGTTTCCACCGAGTCCATCATGTCTTCCTCAGGTTCTTGTTCTGGTTGTTTGCAACGCCTTGTTTTGCGACGCCGCGTGTGGCGCCGCGCCGGGACTACGAGGAGTAGGCGCTGTTTTCCTCGACGTACGCATGCGTGAGGTCATTGGTCCAGATGGTGGCCGAGGCGTCGCCGGCGCGCAGGTCGATTTCGACCGAGACCTCGCGCGGCTCAAGGTTCACCAGCTCGCGCGAGTCCCCGATCCCGCCCTTGCGGCAAAGCTGGACGCCGTTGATGCTGACGTTGATCTCGTTCGGGTCAAAAACGGCGTCGGTGGTGCCGACCGAGGCCAGGACCCGGCCCCAGTTGGGGTCGTTGCCGGCGATGGCGGTCTTGAACAGGTTCGAGCGGGCCACGGCCCGGGAGACCACTTCGGCGTCGCGCTCGCTGTCGGCATTGACGGTGGTGACGGCGATGTCGTGGCCGGCGCCCTCGGCGTCGGCGATGAGGCCGCGGGCCAGGGTCGTGCAGACGTGGGTGAGCCCGGCGGTGAAGTCCTCGATGTCGGGAAGGACGCCGGAGGCGCCGGAGGCCATCAGCAGCACGGTGTCGTTGGTGGACATGCAGCCGTCGGAGTCGGTCCGGTTGAAGGTGACCTTAACGGCGTCGCCGAGGGCGGCGTCGAGCCCCTCGGCCTCGACCGTGGCGTCGGTGGTGAGGACCACCAGCATGGTGGCGAGTCCGGGGGCCAGCATTCCGGCGCCCTTGGCCATGCCGCCGATCGTGTAGGTGGCGCCGGCTTCGTCGGGCGCAGACGTCCAGGAGGCTTCCTTGCGGACGGTGTCGGTGGTCATGATCGCTGCGGCCGCGGCAGTCCCGCCGTCCTCGGACAAGGCCCGGGCGGCGGACTCGACGCCGGGCAGGATCTTGTCCATGGGCAGCTGCTCGCCGATCAGCCCGGTGGAGCAGATGGCCACATCGGTGGCGGAGAGCCCCAGCACGTCGGCGGCCTTTTCGGCGGTGGTGTGCGTGTTTTGGAAGCCCTCCGGGCCGGTGCAGGCGTTGGCGCCGCCGGAATTGAGCACGACGGCGTCCACCCGGCCGTCGCCGAGGACCTGCCGGGACCAGTGGACGGGGGCGGCGGCCACGCGGTTGCCGGTGAAGACGGCGGCGGCGGTGTGCAGCGGGCCGTCGTTGACGACGATCGCCAGATCGGGGTTGCCGGAGGCCTTCAGTCCCGCCGTGACGCCGGCGGCGCGGAATCCCAGTGCAGATGTCACGCTCATGGTGCTACTCCTTGGATGGTGAGCCCGGTGGCTTCGGCCAGGCCCAGGGCGATGTTCATGGACTGTACCGCGCCGCCGGCCGTGCCCTTGGTGAGGTTGTCGATGGCGCAGCAGACGATGACCCGGCCCACGCGGGGGTCGTAGGCGAGCTGCAAGGACACATAGTTGGAGCCGAGCACCGACTTGGTGGACGGCCAGCTGCCCTCGGGAAGGACGTGCACAAAGGGTTCGTCGGCGTAGGCGTCGACCCAGATCCGGCGCAGCGCCGCGGCCACGTCTTCTGTACCGGCAGGGCCTCCGGCGGCGCGGGCGATGAGGTCCGGGGCGACCTTGGCCGTAGCCGTGGTCAGGATGCCGCGGCTCATGGGGGCCAGCGTGGGGGTGAAGGACACCTTCACGTCCAGGCCGGAGGCGTTGGCGAGGCCCTGCTCGATTTCCGGGGTGTGGCGGTGCCCGCCGCCGACGCCGTACGGGCTCATGGACCCCATGACCTCGGAGCCGATCAGGTTCACCTTCGCCGCCTTGCCCGCGCCGGAGGTGCCCGAGGCGGCGACGATCACGACGTCGTCGGGCAGCAGGGCGCCGCCGGAAAAGCCGGGCAGCAGGGCCAGCAGCGAGCTGGTCGGGTAGCAGCCGGGCACGGCGATGCGCTTGGCGTTGGCCAGCTTGTCCCTTGCGCCGGGCAGCTCCGGCAGGCCGTAGGGCCAGGTGCCCGCGTGCGGGGAGCCGTAGAACTTCTCCCACGCCGCGGAGTCCTCCAGCCGGTGGTCGGCGCCGGCGTCGATCACCAGGGTCTCGGCGGGCAGCCGGGCGGCAAGGTCCGCGGAGGCGCCGTGTGGCAGGGCCAGGAACACGACGTCGTGCCCGGCCAGGTTTTCCACCGTCGTTTCCTCCAGCAGCCGGTCCGCCAGCGCGTGCAGGTGCGGCTGCAGCTCGCCCAGGCGAGCCCCGGCATTGCTGTGGGCGGTGATGGCGCCGATCGTCACGTCGGGGTGGCCGGCCAGCAGGCGCAGCACCTCTCCCCCGGCGTATCCGCTGGCCCCGGAGACGGCTACAGAAATTGTCATAACTCGACTATACAGCAATATTATTCATGGCACCCGATATTTATGCAGTCATTCGTGGGGCCCGGGAATCCCCGGTCCTATGATGTGAGTAGGAGCCGGGCCCGCCCGCTCCCCTGCAGCCAGAATAATCCCAACGAAGTGGAGAACACCATGACCTCGCAATGCCGCGCCATCGTCACCGAAACTACCGGCGGGCCAGAGGTCCTCGTCCTGCGGGAGGTGCCCATTCCCGTGGCGGGCCGCGGCGAGCTGCTGATCAAGGTGGCCGCCGTGGGAGTGAACTTCATTGAGACGTACCAGCGCGAGGGCATCTACCCGGTGCGGTTTCCGTTCACCCCGGGAGCCGAGGCCGCCGGGACCGTCGTGGCGGTGGGCGAGGGCGTGGAGACCTTCGCCGTGGGCGACCGCGTGGCCACGGCCGAGGGCGTTGGCTGCTACGCGGAGTACGCCATTGTGGGCGCGGACATGGCCCTGCCCGTGCCGGCGGGCGTCCCGCTGGACGTCGCCGCCGCCCTCCCGCTGCAGGGCATGACGGCGCATTACCTGATGAATTCCACCTTCCATGTGGAGCCCGGCCAGACCGTGCTGGTGCATGCCGGCGCAGGTGGGGTGGGGCTGCTGCTGACCCAGATGCTCAAGGAGCGCGGAGCCCGCGTGATCAGCACGGTCAGCACGGACGAGAAGGAGGAGCTGTCCCGGGTGGCCGGCGCCGATGAGGTCCTGCGCTACGGGGGGTTCGCGGAGGCCGTGCGCGAGCTCACCGACGGCAACGGCGTGGATGTGGTGTACGACGGCGTCGGCAAGGACACCTTTGACGGCTCCCTGGCGTCGCTGCGCATCCGGGGCACCATGGTGCTCTTTGGCGGGGCCTCCGGCCAGGCTCCCCTGTTCGACCTGCAGCGCCTCAATGACGGCGGCTCGCTGTTCATCACCCGGCCCACGCTGAAGCACCACCTGCGCAACGTCACCGAACGCCGCTGGCGCTCGTCCGAGGTGTTCAACGCCGTCGCGAGCGGCCAGCTCACCGCCCGCATCGGCGCCCGCTTCCCGCTGGCGGAGGCCGCCGCGGCGCACGCCGCGCTCCAGGGCCGCCGCACAACCGGCAAGGTCATCCTGGAGCCGTAGGCCCCGGACCCCACAACGCCGGCCCACAACGCCGGCCCACGGAGAAGTGGCCCGCAATAGATGTCGAAAAACCCCGGATTTGAGCCTGTTGCTTTTTGGGTGTGGCGGTGCCGGTTTTGTTGTGGGTGGTGTTTAAGAATGGAGCATGGCCCGAGATTATCGCCGTGTTGATCGTGAGACGCCGTTCCTTTTGCCCCCGGATATCCGGGATTGGTTGCCGGC
>NZ_JBFREA010000043.1:0-16741 GCF_052114065.1 Specibacter sp. RAF43
GTTCGGCGGCACCCAAGGCGGGTGCCGCCGAACGATCGTTAAGCGTGTGCCGGTGTCTAGTTGACCTGGTTGATGATGGTCTCGGCGACCTCGCGCATGCTCAGGCGGCGGTCCATGGACGTTTTTTGGATCCAGCGGAAGGCCTCGGGCTCGGACAGGCCCATCTTGGTGGTCAGCAGGCTCTTGGCGCGCTCCACGAGCTTGYGGGTGGCGAACTGTTCCTGAAGGTCGGTGACCTCGGACTCAAGGGCCCGGATTTCCTCGTGGCGGGAGAGCGCGATTTCCAGGGCGGGGATGAGGTCCGCGGGGGTGAACGGCTTGACGACGTAGGCCATGGCACCGGCGTCGCGGGCGCGCTCCACAAGTTCCTTCTGGCTGAACGCGGTCAGCAGGACGACGGGGGCGATGCGGGCCTTGACGATTTTCTCGGCGGCGGTGATGCCGTCCATGACGGGCATCTTGACGTCCATCAGGACGAGATCGGGCTTGAGTTCCATGGCGAGCTGGACGGCCTTTTCCCCGTTGTCGGCCTCGCCCACGACGTCGTAGCCCTCCCCGCGCAGGATCTCCATGATGTCAAGACGGATCAGGGTTTCGTCCTCGGCGACGATGACGCGGCGTGCGGGGGTGGGTTCCGTTTGATCGGACACGTAGGCTCCTTGGAAGCTATCTTGCGGTGGCTTGCGGACGCACTTGCCGGCCTTTTGGCCGCGCGGGCGCCGGTTCTACAAAACAGCCTATCGGCATGTAGAGTGGTTTCGCGCACTTGTTCGGAAGCGATTCACGAGCAGGAGCGTGATCTTTGTAACGACGGTCATTTTGGTACCGTTGACGCAGGCCCGAGTGGCGGAATGGCAGACGCGCTGCACTCAAAATGCAGTATCGAGAGGTGTGTGGGTTCGAGTCCCACCTCGGGCACCGTATTTCCGCAGGTCAGAGCCGTTTAAGCGCTTAACCTGCTGTTCCCACGGGGAACACTACATATGCAGTTTGCTGGATGGGTATTCGGCGCTGGCTTAAATGTTGTTCAGGGGCCCCTCCATGGTCGCCGTGGGCTGTTCTTTTTCCTTACACCTGTTCATAGTGCTCCGGAACCTTAACAACGTGAGCGCAGGCCATGTTTGAGTAACTTTCTATTTGTGTGTGTGTGCTTGCCCCTGGTTGGCGTGGACGCGGGGCATAAGAGCCTGAGCGCGGCGAGTATCGGGGAGCGTTCGAAGAAGGAGGATTCGTAGTCCTTCTCGGTGCTGAGACGAGACCCCAAGCGAGGACTCGGCGGGGCAGCTCCTTTGGGTCGGAGGCTGTTGTGCTCAAGCGCCTGGTGCGAATGCGCAACATATTGCACTGGTGCCGATTGTGAACGTGGCGAACGGGCCAATCGCCGTCAGGGTGGCAGGTGTGATCCAAGAGCACTTTGATCCCTCGCTGGTCGCGTATTCCGGAACGGCGCGGATGTATCAATTATAGGGTTGGTGATCGAATCAATGGCTGTGGTGGAGCCGGGCTGCCGTCACTTGTCGCGTTGGTGCGGGGGATGCGGCCATCTGCAACTCCCAATCATGATCGGCTCCGCCATAGCATCGGCAAAAGGGGGGCGGGGGCCAAAGTACCCGCCCGTCGCCCCGGGACCCATGACGAGAGCACGCATGCAAGAAACTCCTTATGCACAACCATCCCCTCAACTGGAACGTGCGCAGTCGTGGGGCTCTAATGCAGGCACCTGTACTAGTTCCTGATGCGGATGAGCTTCCTATTGACGAATTCGTCCATGCCATATTTGCCCAGTTCGCGACCAATTCCGGAGCGTTTGATGCCGCCGAAGGGGAGCTCGGCGGCGGTCCCGCCGGGCTCGTTGATGAAGACCATGCCGGCCTCGATCTGTTCGGCAACGCGCAGAGCCTTCTCCTCGTCGTCCGTGTGGATGGAGGAGCCAAGGCCGAACGGGGTGTCGTTGGCAAGTGCCACGGCTTCTTCCTCGGAGGCAACCTTGAAGATCATTGCGACCGGGCCGAAGAGCTCCTGGTGGAACACCTCCATCTCCGGGGTTACTTCTGTGAGTACTGTCGGCTGGAAATATGCGGAGTCGTCGGCGACCCTGGAGCCGCCTGTGCGCGCTACGGCACCCTCGGCAATCGCGGACCTGACCTGGCGGTGCAGGTTGTCGGCCGCGGCCTTTGAGGAGAGCGGGCCAAGGAAGGTCATCGGATCGGTCGGATCGCCCGGTTCGATCGCGGCCAGGGCGGCGGTGAACTTCTCCACGAACTCGTCGTAGATGTCTTCCATCACCACAAAGCGTTTCGCGGCGTTGCAGGCCTGGCCGCCGTTGACCATGCGGGAGAAGACGGCCTGACCCACGGCCTCGGCGACGTTTTTTGTATCCAGCAGGAGGAACGGATCCGACCCGCCGAGCTCGAGGACGACCTTCTTTAGGTTGCGGCCGGCGATTTCGGCTACAACGGAGCCGGCGCGCTCGGAGCCGGTCAGAGAGACACCCTGCACCCGTGGGTCGGCGATAATGTCGGCGACCTGCTCGTTTGTGGCGAAGACGTTCATGTAAGCACCTGCTGGCGCGCCGGCCTCCATGAAGATCTGCTCCATGGCCAGGGCGGATTCCGGGCACTGCGGGGCGTGCTTAAGCAGGATGCTATTGCCGATCATCAGGTTCGGCGCGGCGAAGCGGGCCACCTGGTAGTACGGGTAGTTCCACGGCATGATCCCGAGGATCACGCCCAAGCCCTCCTTGCGGACCACGGCCTTCCCACCGGCAACCACCTCGAGCTCTTCGTCCTCGAGGAACTTCGGGCCGTTCTTGGCGTAGTAGCGGTAGATGGACACGCAGATGTCCACCTCGAAACCGGCCTGGACGATCGGCTTGCCCATCTCGCGGGTGATGATGGCGGCCAGCTCGTCGCGGCGCTCCGCGTAAAGCTCGGCCACGCGGCCCAGCAGTTTCACGCGCTCCCGGACATTGCTCTTGTTCCACCCCCCGAAGGCTCGGTGGGTGGCGTCGAGGGCGGTCCGGATGCCAGCGTCGGTGGCGGTGGGATATTCCCTGACCGTTTGTCCGGTGGCCGGGTTGGTGACGGCATACAGGCTCATCTGTTTCTCCTTCGTGCCCGGTTACGGGAGGTCGATCTGCTGGTCGGTTACAACGTGGATGACGGCGGGGATTCGCTGGTCCGTGACCGCCTTCAGTGCGCGTTCGACGGCGCCGGCGACCTGGTCGTCGGCCGTGACGGTTTCGCCGTGCCCGCCGAAGGCGCGGGTGAGGGCAGCGAAGTCCGGGTTGGACAGCTGGGTGCCGCTGACCCGGCCGGGATAGTGAGCCTCCTGATGGTCGCGAATTGTGCCGTACTGGCCGTTGTCCATAACTATCACCAGGATGGCGGCTCCGTACTGCACAGCCGTCGCAAGCTCCTGGCCATTCATTAGGAACTCGCCGTCTCCGGCGATCGCGATCGTAAGCCGCCCTGGACTCTCCAGTGATGCGGCTACTGCGGCGGGGATACTGTAACCCATGGAGCCATTACGCATGCTCAGTTGGCTGGGAAACACGTGCGTTGGCAGATAGTACTGTGCCCAGACGCAGTGGTTTCCGGCGCCGAAGGTGTATACCGCATCATGGGGCAGACGACGGATCAGGTCCGTCATGACCGTACTCATGTGGGCAGTCCCCGCTCTGGTGGGCGGCAGTGTTTCCTGCCCTGGCAGTGTACTGGCCGTTATCTGGGCCTGGCGTCCGGACTCTCGCCAGGTCTCCCACACCTGGGCCTTGCCCAGCTGCACGTCGGCGACGGCCTCGGCGAACGCAGCCGGGGCGGCGACGATATGTGTGGTGACCGCGCCACTGCGACCGCGCAGTGTGGTATCGATGTTCACCAAGATGTTGGTGGCGTCCGCCGACTGACGAACGGTGTAGCCGTCGGTCGGTACATCCGTGGGCAATGCACCGACGGCTAGAAGGACGTCCGCCTCCGCGAACATGCGCAGCGACTCATCCGACCGGCCGTAGCCGAGCCAGCCCGAATTTGCCTCGGAGGTGAACGGAATTCGATCGGAAGCACGCCAGTCTTGTATGACGGGGATTCCGTTGGACTCAGCGAAGTGCGTGATGGCCGCAGCCGCGTCGGGGGTCCAGCGAGGCCCGCCGGCGAAGATTACGGGTCTTTCGGCCGCAGCTATGGTAGCTAGGAGCTGTTTCATCTCACGGTCGGAGACAGCGCCGTCGGCCACGGGCATCACGGGGTGGAGTCGACCTGTGAACTCTTGCGTAAGAACATCCTCTGGCAATCCGACGACGACCGGTCCCGGGCGGCCGGACTTGGCCGCGAAGAACGCTTCCGCGACCAATTCGGATGCCCGCTCCGCATTGTCGAGAATGAAAACGCGCTTGGCCTGGGTCCCGAACCAGGCGTTTGGGTCGAATTCCTGGAACGACTCGCGCATCCGGTGCGCGACGGGAATCAGGCCGACAAACAGGACCATGGGCGTTGCGTCCTGCCAAGCGGCGTGAACCGCAATATAGGCGTTCGCGGCACCGGGGCCACGGGTGACCATCACCACACCCGGCTCTCCCGTAAACTTCCCCTGTGCCTCTGCCATATAGGCGGCACCGCCCTCTTGGCGGCAGACCACGGTGTCGATGTCGGCGCCGTGCAGACCGTCCAAAACGGCGAGGAAACTCTCTCCCGGGACGGCGAATACCCGCTTGACGCCGTGTATCTGCAGAGAATCGACGATGGCCTGACCCGCGTGGTTCTTCTTCTCCAATGTGTTGCTCCTTGGTGCGTTGTGAACGCCGACCTTTGGCGGGCTCGTTGATTATGTGTCGGGAAAATGTAGCGATGTCGCGCCGAAGGTTTAGAGCTCACCGTGGGCGAGCCTGCCCCCGACAACGGTGGCGGTGACCCTGATGTCCTGGATATTTTCCGGTGAGACCCTGTAAAGGTCTTCGGAGAGCGTCACGAAGTCGGCGAGCATCCCGTGAGAAAGTGTTCCCTTGTAATGTTCTTCGTGCGCTGCATAGGCGCTGCCGATCGAGTAGGACCGCACAGCCTGGGCTACGGTAATGCGCTCGTCCGGTCCGAAGTCCTCCCCGGAGGACGTCTTCCGGTTGACCAAGCTGTGAATGTTTAGGATCGGATTTGCGTCCACCACAGGCGCGTCAGYGCTGGCAGGGATCTCTATACCGGCATCAAGCAGYGTCTTCACACGGTACGTGAGAGCGGTGCGCTCGGGTCCCATAGCCTTGGCAACACCATCGCCCAGTTCAAAGACGAAGCGGCCTTGGGGGACCGGGACTAGGCCAAGTGAGGCGACGCGCCGGATTTGCCCATCGCTGGCGACTCCCAGATGCTCGATGCGATGGCGGGTGTCGACGCGGGGGTGGAGCCCCTGGACGTCTTCGAAGATGTCCAGTACGACGTCCAAGGCGGCATCGCCGATGGCATGCGTGGCGACCTGCCAGCCGCCCACGTGGGCAGCGGTGATGCGCCGGCGCAGCTCGGATTCAGAGAACTGCAGCAGGCCGCGGTTGCCGGCGTCTCCGGCATAGTCGCAACACATGAAGGCACTGCGGCCGATCAGCGAACCGTCGGACAGAATCTTGGCCGCTCCCAATCGCAGCCAGTCGTCACCGAAACCGGTACGCATGCCAAGGTCCAGCCCCCAAGGCGAGTGCGTGTTGCTACCGCCATCAGTGGCGTCGGCGGTTCCGGACAGGTGATGCAGCACTGTCAGGTATGGCATCACAGTAGCGCGTACACCTAACCGGCCTGTCTCGCGTGCCAGTTGATACCCGGCGAGATCGGCTGGCGAATGACCGAGGTGCGCAGGGGCGCCCAGCCCGGGCTCGGTAATGCTGGTGATTCCCAGTTCCAGCAAAGCGTTGCTGCCGGCGCCCACCATCCGGGCGATTTCCTCGACCGTGGGAACGCCAATGGAATCAGTTACCAATGCCCGGGCAGTCTCTTGGAGCAGGCCCAGCGCCCTCCCATCTTCGTCGAGAGGGACGACACCGCCATCGGGCGGACGAACCCCGCGGCGGTTCGCGAAGCCGGCGCGCTCAAAGGCGCTGGTGTTGGCCACGCCCATGTGGCGGGAGTTGTGTGTTAGCCAGACGGGATGACCTTGGCTGACGGCGTCCAGCTGCTCTGCAGTGGGATGTTGGTTGTCCAGGTAGTTCTGGTCGTAGCCGGCGCCCTGCACCCAGACGCCCTCGGGGGCGGCCGCGCAGGCTGCACCGACTGCGGCAAGCAGCTCTGCCATGGAGGCGCATGCGGACGGACGGAGATCCACCTGCATCTGTGCCTCACCGATATAGGTCAGATGACAGTGCGAATCGTTAAAGCCGGGAAGAACGGCCGCGCCGTTCAGGTCGTGCACCTCTCGGAAGTGTGAGACCGGCAGCTCGTCATCCAGACTGATGATGCGGCCGCCATGAACGCCAAGATTCCGTGCAAGGGCGAGTCCGGAGTCCTGCGTGTGAATAACCCCGTTGACGTACAGTCTGTCGAAAAGCATTAGATCCTCCGCGCTGATTAGGCTGTTGCCCTTGTTTCAGTATCAGCGCGGTTTTCCATGCTGTCTAATGCGTAAATGGTTATCTAATCATGCCTCTAAGTTATGGTCCGTGGGAGTTCCGAGGGAACCATATCGCCTTGCATCTCCAAGAATTTGACCAACCCGTCTATCAGAGAGCGGATCGTCTCTTCTGCAAAGTGCCCCGGCATCCACGCCGCGTGCAAAGGTAATCGCAAAATGCTAGGGGCGTCGCCAGCCCCCGGCTCAAGAATTCGAATAGGGTGTGTTCCTTGCCAGCCGAGGTCAGTCGTAAGGCCGATGCCCTTTCCGGCTGCTGCCAGTGCGATTATCGTTTCCCCGTCATCGCATTCGATAGTTTGTTTGAACCTTAGGCCGGCCCGATTCATGGCGCTATCCAGAAGATGGCGGCTGACGCTCTCGTGGGAAGGAAGGATCACAAGATTCTCGCATACCGCTTCCAGCGGCAGTCGCTGCCGGCCTTCACGGGCCCACTGATGATCCACCGCGACGTGGGCCTTCAACGGGACACTGCCCAGAGGAATCATTGAAAGGCCGGGTTCTGCCGGCAACGGGGAGATAGCAAAATCGGCTCCCCGCAAGAGGAGCTCTGACACTTCAAAATGCCGGGTCCGCATCGTAACTATCGCAGGATCGTCCGGCCCGGTGGTGGCGATGAAGGGAGCGAGGAAGCTTCGGACCGAAGAGGATGTGGCGGCGACGACAAGTTTGGAGACGCGTCCGGTCCGCAGTGCGTCCGCCGCGCTCTCCAGACCCCGCGTTTCAACGATCAACCGTCGCGCCGCTGGTATGAAGGCATGTCCCGCCGGGGTGAGAACCAGCCGATTACCATGCGATTCGAAGAGGGAAAGTCTTAGTTCACGCTCAAGCGTCTTGATTTGCCGGCTAAGCGCAGGCTGAGCAATATACAGCTTTTCTGCGGCAGCGGTGATGGTACCGGCGGCGACCACGGCTAGAAAATACTCGACTCGGCGGAAGTTCATGCCTTCATGATGTCATGGCATGAACTTTTCGATATTCTGGGTCGGCTGACATTTGGCCCACGTTTGAGACGGACAGTAAGTGGGAAGGCTCGCACTTGTGCGTACCTTCCCACTTCCACTCGGCACAAGGTAGCTGCTTACTTCTTTGCAGCCGGAAGCCATTTTGGCCGGTGACATCCGAGAGCTATTCGTCCTCAATTTCCATATGCCATTGACTCCTGCCGCCAATTTTAATTGCGCGGAGGTCCGCGGAGCGGACCAAAGCGAAGGCTTGGGCTTTGGAGATGTTCAGTTCCGTGACGACTTCGATGAATTGAGCAGCTTTCGGGCAGGTTTTTGCTGTCGGGTCATCGAAATTCCTCCCGTGTGAGTTGCCTGGGCCGGGCGGGGCGGGCCCATATTTTGCCTTGGCTGTACTTGCGTGCCAGCCTGCGCAACTCTCGGAGGGTGACGTTCTCGATCAGTTCAGAAAGGATGGCATTGGCCTCCGGCTGGCCGGCCGCGAGGAAAGCGGCCCGGAGCTGCCGGCCCCTAGCTGTTTCGAGCTATTCCAGCGGTACCGTGACGTCTCCCCAGAGCAGTTGTCCGACTGGCTGCTGGACGCTTGGCTCCGGACATGAGGGGGCACCACACCGGAACTCCAGGCTGTCGGTCCTGCCGCACCAGGATTCCCGCTCAATGGACCAGTTCAGTCCGGCCAGTTCGGCGGTGACCGTGAGGCGCTCGGCGGATTGCAGCTGACGCACCCCGTGTTTCATGGACTCGAACAGTTGGGCGCACTCATCTGACATCGGAGTGATCGGAGTCATTGGGGTCGAGGTCACGAAGCAGACCTATCCAACGCCCCGGACCTCCACGGTGAGCCGTCTTGTCCCCTGGCGCTGGCAAGGTGGGTGGCTTGGAGAAGAATAGCCCTGGTGGACGTCGACGGGCGCTTCGCAGCAGGTCATGGGCCTCGCCCATCTCCGACACGTCTCCCACTCGATGCCGTTGTGGACCAAGTTCACGAGGTGTTCTTCACGGAGAGTCAGGCGGTGGTTCAAGAACTGACATAGCCACTCTTGTAGGCCTACGATGCCATTGGTGGCAGGACTGACTCACTCGTCCTGCCACCAAATCCGACGCGCGACCACCATCCGATCCTTGGCATTTTCGGACTTCTTCCATATTGAAGGCGCAGTTTTTCCCGTGCGGGCCCGCGCCGCCACCAGCGCCATGGCGTCGGGACCACTGGAAAGCATGCGAGCGTCAGCTCCCCTGCCTTGCGAGCTCCCGGACGTCTTCCTTCGTGGCTTCTTGGAATGCGCTCATGGCCGTGTCGCAGGCGCGCCCGTACATCAACATATCGGCGTCGAATGCAAACGCGCGAATGCCGTCACGCATCATTTGGCGCATCGACGTAACGGGATCTGTCACATCGGGCATAGCCCACATCGGCATGCCTACCGCCCGTGCCTGGACGGAAAGCGATTCTACTGCCTGGCGGACAAGGGGACTCCGCATACCAGCGCCTCCTACACCGAGGCTCTGGCCTAGATCTCCTGTCCCGATTCCAACGGCGTCCAGCCCGTCAACGCGAAGAATGTCCGCGATGTTTGCCATCGCCTCTTCGTTTTCGATCAACGCCACGCACATCAGTTCCTTCTGAGACCATTGCACGTAGGACTCCCACGACGACTCCGAATACCGTGCAGCCCGAGTGATCGGGCACATTCCGCGCGTTCCACGAGGCGCATAGTGCATTGCGGCGATGGCGTCCGCCACCTGATCGGCTGTTCGCACTTGCGGAAGTATGACGCCCATGGTGCCAGATTCCAGAACCCGGCGGATATTCGTCGAGCTGATCTCCGCGACGCGGACCAAGCTTGTCAAGCTCACACTGTCTGCTGTGCGGACGAATGCCTCGATTTCAGAGAAGTTGTACGGTGTATGCTCCATGTCGAATTGGATGAAGTCGAAACCCGCGTGCCCGGTCATCTCGATCAACTTATGACTGTCGGACATGAACTCGATCCCAATCACGCTGTGACCGGATCGCAGCTTGCTCTTGATCTTGTTTTCAGTGAACATGGCACTCCTTGATAGTTGGTGGTTTGATTTGGCGCTGGCCAGAGCGATCCGCAAAAAGGGCATCAGCGGCTGCCCTTCGCAACACTCCAGTCAGCTGGGCACCAGTTCCGCTCGTATCGGCCATGGGTGGTCCAGCGCTGATTGATAATTCGACAAGTAGAAGCCAGCGGCCAAACCAATCAAGCAAGTATTGACCACCGAGCCAACGACGATCAGGTTGATGGAAAGATCGACGGGGATGCGGTCGGCAGCCCCGCCACCGCAGGTTCATTTACGATGCACCAGCCTCGGACAGATCGGTCAGCTCGAGTGGCAACCGATCCCTCCTAGGCGGCAAACGAGGACCTGGATTAGCTTGTCGAACCTCGACTTGGTCCGACAACCGGGGAAATGGCAACCGAGCGGGTGCCCGTTCGCAGCCAGTGGATCAGCACTTGGAACTGGTGCCAGATCGGAAGACCCTCACGTTCGGCGGAAGGCCGCTCGTCATAGCTCGAAGAGTCCCGTTTATCGGCGAAGGCTTTCTTCTAGCTCCCGCCATGCCGACAGCCCCATGCTTCGATTCCAATCCTCGTAGGATGTCATATTCTCTTGTAGCCCATCCAACTTTCCGTCTTTAAGTAGCCGCTTGTGCAAGTTTGAGTACACATGATGAATAGACAATGGGCCATCCACAAAGAAGACTAACGAATAGCCAATGTCTACCAGGTCCTCTCGCGTCAAAGACGCACTCTTGTCGAATGCTGACCAGCCACCCACATGTGGACCCGACAGACTCTGGTTGATGATTCTCATTTCTTCAATCGATTCGGGGCCTTCAACGATACAGGCGTCCGCGCCCGCCTCCAGATAGGAACGCGCACGGTCAATTGCTGAATCAAGGCCCTCCGACTCTCTAGCATCGGTACGAGCAATCAAGACCAGACTTGGATCAGGGCGAGCATCTACCGCGGCCTGGATCTTCTCGCGCATTGCATTCTTCGGAATCACGGTCCGTCCGCGCATGAGACCACACCGCTTTGGCGCGGTCTGGTCCTCCAGGTGAATCCCAGCAACGCCCGCTGACGAATACTCGCTTACGGCCCGGAATACTTGGAGTGGACCCCCATAGCCGTCGTCTGCGTCCGCGATGACCGGAACAGTCGTGGCCTTACAGACAGCGGCAGATGCATCCACCATCTCTTTCATCGACAGTAGCCCGATGTCAGGAACACGGGCGATAGCGGCAGATGCGTAGAAGCCGCTAAAATGCACAATTTCGTAGCCCTGTTGCTCGATAATAGAAGCAGTCAAAGCGTCGTAAGAAGTCGGCACAATTTGTAATTCGCCTCCAGCAAGAAGCTCGCGCAGTTTAACTCGCTTGTCTTTCGCGGAAGGCCCTCTTCCACCAATCGTCAGTGATGCGACTCCGGCATGCTGAATCAAGGTTGCCCCACTTTCATTTTCATATCATTATTTCGAATTAACACTTCTTGTCGTTGCGGGTCTAACCACTAAGAATGCTGGAAAGATCATCCAAGGACTCCAGCTTCATCAGCAGGTCAAAGTGCTCACCGCTCCTTTCAGGTGAGCGCCCGGGTGAGAGGTCCGTGAATTTCGCACGTAATCTATCCAATGGCCACGGAGCTTGGATAGCACCGTGGCCTTCGGTCGCTCTTGCCGTCTTGCGGCCATGGAGATCTGTCACTGTCACCCGTGCCGCACGATCGCCAACCCCGCTTGAACTTGCGAACTCGGGCGTCGCGTGTACAACCACCTTCCGGCTCAAAGCCATGGTTCGTTCATCCGGAGCAAAGGCCGAGGGCATAGCATGTCCATGCACGATCGCCGCAGCGACAGCATATTGAGTGGAGAAGCGCCTCGATAAGGCGCCGGCTTCGGGCTGGCGAGCAATGCTTAACCCAAGCTCGTCTGTCTCCACCTCTATGGACTTGATAGTAGATGGATCAACGCCAGAGAGGGACAATGCCGCCTCGACTGCTGGATAGGCCCTTCCACAACAGGAATAAAACTTCGCGTAGGCATTGCGAAAAATAGGCACATCTGGGTTGATGGGTGGATCACTTAGTCCTAGGCCGGTGGCGCTGCCCATGATCTCCCCGTAAGCAATAGATAATGCCCTTTGCGATCCCGAAAACCCCGCGGTAGCCAACTTATTCGCAAGTATGCCCACTGTTGCACCAACACCGGTGTAGGTATAGTGCACACTCGCGCCCTCGAAACTTGGCTCCCACAGCGTCAACATTGGCATGGCAGCCGCAATTAGCGCCGGTGTGGCCGGATCCCGCCCCAACAGCCTGGAGACTGCGACCGCAGCCCCCACCGATGCCATATGGCCATGCGGCTGGACTAGCGGGTCACAGGAGTACGAACGGAAGAGTCGCGCAGCCACTTCATAGCCGGCTACTACGGCTGCTAACAGCTCTCGTCCCGACTGACCGCGGGCCTGTGCCACAGCCAGCGCCGCCGGAACTATGTGCACCGCGGGATGACCTCCCGAGCCGCCATCCGTATAGAACTCGTCCATTTCGGTTACTGCCCCGGCTGTCGCATTTATGAAGGCGGCAGTGAGAACGTCCGTTCTGGCTCGCCCTGGTGTGACGAGTTGCGCTCCGCCGTGAGATACGCCCAACGTGCCGAAGTCCTCATCCGCAGCAAGGGCGCTCACCTCGGCAGACGAGCCCCCTGAGAGCATGACACCAATGGTGTCTGCGATCATCGCAACGGCTTGCTCTCGCCAGAAGGAAGGGATGTCCGCAATCTCGACTTTCACCGCTGCCCGGCTCACACCGACCAGCTCCGCTGCCTGCTGTTCCATTTCACTTAGAGCGTCGCTCGTTAGTTGATTCATGCCTGGATTCCCTCCTCAATGGGAGCGCCGGAATACAACTGAGTGATTCGGCTGCTCAATCCAGGCCAGTTTCGGGCGCCGAGTCATCCAGCCTCGCCTTGTCCAAGACAAGCTGGTCAAGGCCCGCTGGTTGGAATATCTTCTTCACCGTGCCGTCCTGAATAAGGGAATCCAGTGCAGCCGCGATCGCTTGGCTTAGCTCAGACTCCGCCTTCAGTACGGCAACGCCGTGGTTCTGCACGTTCCAGCCGCCGGGCATGTCCTTGGGCGTGACTATTTCCAAGCCCCGGCTACCTTTAATCGCCTTTGCGTTTGCAATCGCCGTAGGCGTGGAAACATACGAAGCGTCCGCGGTGCCACTTTGAACTGCCAGAATGGTGTCGGCAGCCTTGGGTAGACGCTTCATTGTCACCGCGGGAAGGTTCCTGGACAGGCAATCCTTCGTTAGGCTGTCGAAGTAGTCGGCCGGTGACCATCCAGACGGGATGGCGAGTGTCAGCCCACATAGGTCTTTCCCCGAACTAATACTTTCGGGGTTCCCGGCCGGTACCACCATGCCAATTCCATACCCCATGTAAGTGATCATGTGCATGACCTCTTGCCGCGACTTTGTATCGGCCATCTGTCCAAGGATGACGTCAAACCTGCCAGATTGCGTCGCTGGAATAACACCATCGAACGCTACATCCCCGAAGTTCGCCGTCGTTCCAAGCCGCGCTGCGATCGCGTTGGCCATGTCGATGTCTGGACCCACGATGTTCGGTGAGCTGCCCTCGTAAAACGGCAGGTATGGGGGAGAAACAGCGAAGGCTAGACCATCTTTAGCGAACTTCTCTGGGAGCATTTTTGAAATAGTGGGGTCCGCGGACACTTGGACGCCTGCCACGTTTACCGTCCTGGTAGCGTCGCTGGACGCATTCGATGAACCGCCCCCACAGGCAGTTAGAGCGAGGATGACTGCGAAAGAACCTGTGAGGATGCTTGAATTTCGTTTTGTGAACATGATGGTGGTTCCAATCTGATTTGTATGTAATTTCTTGTTTTTGGATTGACTTGATAGATGTTGAAATCTCATAGGACTCGCTTCAAGAAGTCTCTGGTCAGCGGGTTCTCGGGTTCGGTCAGGACCTGTCTCGCAGGGCCACACTCAACGATTTCCCCGGAGCTCATGAAGGCAGCGCGGTCGCAAACTTCTCGGGCGAAGCCGATCTCGTGGGTGACCACGATCATGGTCATGCCGTCGTCGGCCAAACGCCTCATGACGTTCAAGACCTCGCCGACCAGTTCGGGGTCTAGAGCGCTCGTCGGCTCGTCGAACAGCATGAGCTTTGGATCCATGGCCAAGGCCCTAGCAATGGCCACCCGCTGTTGCTGCCCGCCGGACAACTGTGCTGGATAGGCATGCGTTTTGTCAGCCAGGCCGACTTCTGACAGGAGAAAATTTGCCTTCTCTATGGCATCGGCCTTGGGAGTCTTTAGAACCCCAATTGGTGCCTCAATAATGTTTTCGAGAACAGTTTTATGCGAGAAGAGGTTGAAGGACTGGAAGACCATCCCGATGTGGCGTCGCTTCACGGAAGCGTCCTTATCCGAAAGTTCGCGGAGCGTCTCGCCATGTCGTTCGTAACCTACAAGGTCTCCGTCGACATAGATTCTGCCACTGTCAATTCGCTCCAGATGATTGACACAGCGAAGCATCGTGCTCTTACCCGAGCCACTTGCACCCAGTAAGGCAACTACCTCACCCTTGTTGACTGTTAAATCTATCCCTTTCAGTACTTCGTTATCACCAAACGATTTGCGGACTGATATGGCTTCGACCATCACGTCATTCAATTCAATAACTCCCTTGGCACTGTTTATCATTGGGTCGGACTACAAAAGGTATTGCATCAGGCCGTTCGGGAGGAGGCTCCCCGGCCATATCGCCGCTCCAACCAGCGCTGAGGCCAGGCCGATATTGTCACAAAGAGCAGATACCAGATGCTGGCGACTATAAGGAGAGGTATCACCTTGAAATTGGATTGATAGATGTACTGGACGTTTGTCATCAGATCGGCTCCACCAATCACCGACACCAAGGCAGTCGATTTAAGGAGAATGATCCACTGATTACCCATCGGTGGGATGATTGCACGCATCGCCTGAGGCAGAACAATCCTGCGCATAGTGCGGCCGGTGGGCATACCCAGCGCCTTAGCGGCCTCCGTCTGCCCCTGCTGCACGGAGAGTATTCCTCCACGTATAATTTCCGCTGAATAAGCCAATTCATTGAATGTCAGCGCAAGAAGTGCCGCGATTGTGGGATTAATCAAATCTGATGTTTTCGTTTCCCACAGCAATATGTCTGCAAATGGAATTGGTAGCCCCAGGGTCGGATATATTGCCCCAAGATATGCCCAGAATATTATTTGCACAAGTAGTGGGGTTCCACGGAAGATCCAAATGTAGAAACTTGCCAGGGTCGAAAGAACTCTGTTTTCAGATAGTCGCATCACTGCCAACACCAATGATCCGAGAAATCCGAGGACGAAAGCTATGATGGTGAGGAAGAGAGTTATGAGCACGCCTCGCAAGATCGCAGGCGCAGTTATATATTCCCGAATCGTGCCGATATCAATTGCTGGATTCGTTGCAAGCGACAAGACGACGCCGGCAAGTATTGCAACTGCTAGCACGGCGCCAACAGTCCGCCACGGGTGGCGGCGTTCGACTACGGGGAGGTCGGCATCTTTACTGCGGTAGTCCGGCCGCGGTTGCCGATCTCGTTCGGCTATTGTTGTCCGCTCGTGATTATCCAGAGGCATGTGTGTTGACCTTTCTTCGACTGCTATTGTGCGAATCGTTCCAGCGAGTAATCATCGGTGCCGGCTCTGCGGCGCTTGCGCGATGCCGAGGAATGGCTTGCCCATGTCGAAGTGCCGATAGAACGTGCATTGCCGTAGATCAGACATGACATTTGGACCCCTCAAGCTAGCATCTGCTTACGCGTCAACGCTGACGCTTCAAGGCTGTGCCGAGGTTGGACGTCGAAGCGGTGTGCCTTAAGACAGCTGTGATTTGGTGTGGAACTTGAGCCCTTGATATAGACGATTTCTAGAGCTGTGTGCTTCCTTAGTATCTGAAGAACCAGGATGTGGTGTCTAATACTGAATAGTTTGGCCCGCCATGCCTTGCCGGCATGAACCAGCATCTCCCGACGTAATGTGTGTCCCTGTCGAGTCGACCGCTGGATGCCTTGTCACGCGCTCCGGTCCGGCGCGCTGCCCAACGCGAGATTCTCGACGCATGCAGCCGCATTGGTAGTGGGCCTCCAGGCTGCGCGCAGCGTTTTCCGCCTCACCCTGACGCGAGGGCTCGGGGGCACCACAAGCTGACAGTGCTTAGAAGTCCTGCGGGAATTCGGTGGCCTGTGGTGCTTGATTCCTGTTCTTCGTCATGGAGTCCACCTGATTCGGATTTCGCCTGCGACATGGCAGTGTCCGCGGTCAGAGACTGCAAAAGACGAGGTGTCTGCCGCCCGTGGTCGCCATGATGGCAACGTCCGAGGCCTCAAGGCTCCAGCCGGCGTGACGGACTACGGCAGGGCCTCGCAGATGGACCGGGGCGTAGGACTGGGCCGGGCCTCACCGGTCTGGTCGGCGCTCAACCCCGATGATGGAGGCATTGCTCTTTGGCGTCCCGGCAAGCCGGGCAGTGTGTGCGGGGGCACAGGGAGTGCGGCACGGCCACTCTAGACCACGAATTGCGCGCTGGTCGGGGTGGTAATCGTGCACAGGTCGTCGCGGACACGCACCTACAGGCAGGATCAGTGCTGATCCAATGTGGCGACACTTAAGACATTTTGACTATTGGGGCTCATAAACCTGCTCCAAGGCGCTGAACACCGCGGCGAAAAGGCTGGGCCTGCGATGTTACTAACCAACTGGCTTTTTCGTCGTTGCTTCAATTGGATGGCATCGCCTCCCGTGCTGTTCCGAAACTGAGTTATGTGGCTGCTGCTGGGAGCAGCCAGCGATGTGGATCAATCTGTATGTGAAGCTTCCGATGCTGTGTTCCCGCCGGGAACACTGTTTCTGTGGGACTGACTTGTACTGGGTCGTATTGGGCCGGAAATCCGGAGGAATTGTCAACGCCAACTGAAAATAGGGCCATTTTTGCCATTTGAAAACAGGGCCACGGTGTGTTGTTTTATTGTGCCAGAGTTTGTGGCTTGAGCCGGCCTTGGAGCCTGTAGCTGTTGCCGGAGAGGTTGATGACCTCGGCGTGATGAACG
>NZ_JBFREA010000044.1:0-14259 GCF_052114065.1 Specibacter sp. RAF43
CTAGCACGCGCATCTGACCCGCAATAGATGTCGAAAAATCGCGAAAATCGCGATTTTTCGACATCTATTGCGGGCCACCTTTTCCCTCGCTCACGTTCCGCCGCCGCTGCGCGCCTGCGGGCCGGTTAGGTGCAGGTGTGCCGGTTATGGGAGACTGGAACGCAGATCATTTTCGGATCTTTCAAGGAAACGGAGGCAGCTATGTCGAAGCGTTCACGCAAGCGTCGGGACCGTAAGAATGGCGGCGCAAACCACGGTAAGCGTCCCAACACCTAAGTCCCACGGCTTATGAGTTCAAGGGCCCGTCCCACCCCGGTGGTGGAGCGGGCCTTTGTGCGCGGAAAACGTGATCCATCAGTCACGGCTGTTAAACACGGCATTCTCCGTTTTAAAGCTAAGCTGATAGGGACATCCGCCCGATGGAAAGTGAAGCCCCGCATGCCCGCACTCGTGTTACTGACGATGTTGCCCTTTGTCTGGTTCGGCATGATCGTCGCCATTTCCTTCATTGAAACGCCGCTGAAATTCCGGGCACCGGGCATGACGCACGCGCTGGGCGTGGGCATCGGCCGGCTGGTCTTCAAGGCGCTGAACCTGGTGGAGCTGGCCGTTGCCGTCGTCGTCATCGCCGCCTGGACCCTGCACGCTCCGCTGGTCTCCCCCGGCGCCGGCGCCCTGCTCATCACCGCCATGGCGGCTTTGGCGCTGCAGGTCGCGATCCTGCGCCCGGCAATGGCCAAGCGCACCCGGGCGCTGTCACAAACGGCCCTGACGCCCGACGCCGGCACTCCCGTCCGGGCGAAGGTCGGCACCGGCACGCACATCGCCTACATAACGGCCGAAACCGCGAAGGTGATCACCCTGCCGGTGGCCGGAATCCTCATCCTGCTGGCCGTGGCGGCCTAGGACCCATGCCAATGCCTCCCGCGAACCCCACCCGCCCGGGCCACGGGCGCCTCAACTCCGGCAGGACGGCGTCGAGCCTGAACACCTACCAGCCCCTGGAGGGCGCACCGCCGGCCCCAGCCGCGACGGACATCGCCGACCGGGCGGACATCTTGCAGCTCGTGGAGACCTTTTACAGCAGCGCCTTTGAGGATCCGCTGATCGGGCCGATCTTCACGGAAGTGGCCCACATGGACCTGGTCCGGCACATGCCCATCATGGCCGACTTTTGGCAGACGGTGCTGTTCAAGGCGGGCCTGTACAGTCGCAACGCGTTGAAGATCCACTTCGACATCCATGCGCAGGAGCCGTTGACCCTCGATCACTTCAACCGCTGGCTGCAGCTGTGGACCAACACGGTCGACCGGCTGTTCCAAGGCGAGAAGGCCGAGATGGCCAAGGTGCAGGCCCACCTGATCGCGGGGTCGCTGCACCGGCGCGTCACCGGCCGCCCCGCCAGCCAGTACAGCACCATTTCCCTGCGCCCGGGGGCAGCCGCCGTCGCAGCCGAGGGAGCCCGCTAGACCCCGGCGGGCCGGGCCTCGTGCAGGCGGGCCAAAATGGCGGCCTTGAGCGTCTCGGGTGCGGCTTCCTTGCAGGAGCGCTTCACGACCGAGCGGATGACGCATTCGAGGTCGTATTCGTGCGCGCAGTCGGTGCAGCCGTCCAGGTGCGCCTTGATGTCGGTGAGGTCCGCCTTGGACAGCGCCCCGTCGAGGTATTCGTAAATCCGGGCGATCCGGTCGTCGTCGCAATCACCCAGGCTCTGGCAGTCGCCCATGGCTATTTCTCCATTTCCTTAAGTTCGCTCGCGTCGCCCTTGGCGTATCCGCGTTCCACTGCATAGTCGGCCAGCATGTCTCGCAACAGCTTCCGTCCCCGGTGCAGCCGTGACATCACGGTGCCGATGGGGGTGTTCATGATTTCTGATATTTCCTTGTAGGCGAATCCCTCAACGTCCGCGAAATACACGGCGAGGCGGAATTCCTCCGGGATCGCCTGCAGGGCGTCCTTCACATCCGAGTCCGGCAGGTGGTCCAGCGCATCCGCCTCCGCGGAGCGAAGCCCCGAGGAGGTGTGGGACTCCGCCCGCGCCAGCTGCCAATCCTCGATCTGGTCCGAGTTGGACTGCAGCGGCTCCCGCTGCCGTTTCCGGTACAGATTGATATAGGTGTTCGTCAGGATCCGGTACAGCCAGGCCTTGAGGTTGGTGCCCGGCTTGTACTGGTGGAACGCCGAGAACGCCTTGGTGTATGCCTCCTGCACCAGGTCCTCGGCGTCGCTGGGATTGCGTGCCATGCGCATGGCGGCCGAATACAGCTGGTCCACGTATTGCATGGCATCACGTTCAAAACGCGCGCGGCGCGCCTCGGCGCTTTCCGTGGCAATGTCCACGGGGATCAATTCGTTGGGATCCGCCGGCCCGGGGCCGTTCGGCACGCTGGCTACGGACGCTTCAACTTGCGCAGGCTCGGAAATGTTCATCACCAACGAGTCTACTGTCAGTGTCTGCATAGGAGCCTTTCGAATGAATCAACTTTGGGGCGGAACCGCCGCACTCCACCTGCACCGGTGGCGGGACCGGCGTCGTCCTACCTATGCAAACCGGCCGCCGCCGCCGGATATTCCGCAATCGGCGGGCCAAAGTGCAAGACTTGTACCAAGGAGGAACCGCCCGCGCCCCGGCCGGGTGATTCACCGCAATTATCAGGAGGCCATCTTGTCCATCGTTCGCGCACTTGCCCGCCCCATGCTTGCCTCGTCCTTCATCCTCGCCGGCGCCGACCGGCTGCGCCATGCCGAACAAACCGCCGCGCAACTCTCCCCCATGCTGCGCCGCGTCTCTGCCGCCCTGCCCGTACAGGCCAGCGAGAAGACCCTGGCCCGCGTGCTGGCCGGCACCCAGGTGGGCGCCGGCGTGCTGCTGGCCGCCGGCAAGTGCTCCCGCGCCGCCGCGGTCCTGCTGTCCGTGACGGCCGGGCTCAGCGCCTATGTGGAGTACCGCAGCGCCGAGTCCGATACCGCCGCCGGCAAGTCCCACCGCCGCGGCCAGCTGGCCAAGAATATCGGCCTGCTGGGCGGGGCCCTGCTGGCCAGCGTCGACACGGCCGGGCGCCCCGGCCTGGCCTGGCGCGCCGGGCACCTGATCGAGTCCGGCAAGAAGACCACCCGGACGCAACTCCAGCACGCGGACAAGACCGTCCGTTCCCTTGCCCACGACGTGACAGGACAATAAGTACACATGACCGCCGCCCCTTGGCCCGCACCGTTTTCCGCAACGCCCCTGGACGCCACCGTCACCATCCCGGCCTCCAAATCGCTGACCAACAGGTACCTTGTCCTGGCCGCCCTGGCCGACGGCGCCAGCCGGCTCCGCGCCCCCCTGCA
The DNA here is from genome assembly GCF_052114065.1 of Specibacter sp. RAF43. Lineage (NCBI taxonomy): Bacteria > Bacillati > Actinomycetota > Actinomycetes > Micrococcales > Micrococcaceae > Specibacter > Specibacter sp. RAF43. Next base: position 3,334 of record NZ_JBFREA010000044.1, read on the forward strand.
GTCCCGTGATTCCGATCTCATGATCGGGGCATTGCGGGCCCTGGGCGCCGGCATCGAGGAAGTGCCCGGCACCGGGGCGGCACCGGACCTGCTGGTCACCCCGATCCGGGGCGGTGCACCGGTGGAAGCGGCCGTCGACTGCGGCCTGGCCGGGACCGTCATGCGCTTCGTGCCGCCGCTGGCCGCGCTGGTTGCGGGCACCTTTATGTTCGACGGCGACCCCGCCGCCCGCGTGCGGCCCATGGCCCCGGTGGTGGCCGCCCTCGAGGGGCTGGGCGTGCGGGTGGAGAACGGCGGTGACGGCATGATGCCGTTCACCGTGCACGGCACCGGCGCCGTCCGCGGCGGCCACGTGGCCATCGACGCGGCCGGCTCGTCCCAGTTTGTCTCCGCGATGCTGCTGGTCGGGGCCCGGTTCACCGAGGGCCTGCATCTGGAGCACACCGGCGAGTCGGTCCCCAGCGTTGACCACATCGCCATGACCGTTGCGGTGCTGCGCTCCCTGGGCGTCGCGGTGGACGACTCCACTCCCAGGCACTGGATCGTGCAGCCCGGGCCCATCGCCGCCTTTGACGTGCTGCTGGAACAGGACCTCTCCAATGCCGGACCGTTCCTGGCCGCCGCCCTGGCCACCCGGGGCACCGTCCGCATCCCCAACTGGCCGGCGAACACCACCCAGGTGGGTGACAAGTGGCGCGAGATCCTGCCCCAGTTCGGAGCCACCGTCACGCTGGAGGACGGCCTGCTGACCGTCACCGGGGGCCCGGAGATCCGCGGCGTCGACATCGCGGACACCAGCGAACTGGCCCCCTCCACGGCGGCGCTGTGCGCCCTGGCCACCGGCCCGTCGCGCCTGCGCGGCATCGCCCACCTGCGCGGCCACGAGACCGACCGGCTGGCCGCGCTGGTCGCCGAGATCAACGCCCTGGGCGGCAACGCCGAGGAAACCGCCGACGGGCTGATCATCACCCCGGCCCCGCTGCACGGCGGCCTGTTCCACAGCTATGCGGACCACCGCATGGCAACGGCCGGGGCCATCATCGGCCTGGCCGTGCCCGGCGTCGAGGTGGAGGACATCGCCACGACGGCCAAGACCATGCCCGGGTTCCCGCGCATGTGGGCCCAGATGGTGGCCCAAACGGCCCCGGCTGGGGCTGGGGCTGGGGACTAGGCATGGCACGCGACTACAGCAACTGGGATGAATCCGACGTCCGGGTCAGGGCCAACAAGAAGGGCAGCCGGCCGCGCACCAAGGACCGCCCCGCGCACGACGACGCCGTCATCGGCCGGATCATCACCGTGGACCGCGGCCGCTACACCGCCATCCTGGACGAGGACCAGTCCACCGAACGCGTGCTGGTGGCCGCCCGGGCCCGGGAACTGCGCCGCTCCCCCGTGGTCGCCGGCGACTTCGTGGCTCTCGTTGGAGACGTCTCCGGTGCCCCGGACACGCTGGCCCGCCTCGTCCGGGTGGAGACCCGCCGCACCCTGCTGCGCCGCAGCGCCGATGACACCGACCCCATCGAGCGGGTGGTGGTCGCCAACGCCGACCAGCTGGTGATTGTGGTGGCGGCGGCCAACCCGGAGCCGCGGACCGGGTTCATCGACCGCGCCCTCGTGGCCGCATACGACTCCGGCATCGCCCCGATCCTGCTGATCACCAAGGCGGACATCAAGGATCCGGCGGAGCTGCTGGCCAACTATGAGAATCTGGAAATGACGGTGGTCATCAGCCGGACGGCATCCGAGGGCGCGGCCGATGCGGCCTCCGCCATCGATGCCCGCAGCGACGACGGCGACTCCGCGCTCCTGGCCGGGGGCGCCGTCGAACAACTCCGGCACCACCTGGACGGGAAGGTCAGCGTGCTGGTGGGCCACTCCGGCGTCGGCAAGTCCACCATGGTCAACGCCCTGACCGGGTCCCAGCGGGCCACCGGCGGCGTCAACGCCGTGACGGGGCGCGGCCGGCACACGTCGTCGTCGGCGCTGGCGCTGCGGCTGGCGGACGGGCAGCCGGGGTCCTGGATCATCGACACCCCCGGCATCCGCTCATTCGGCCTGGCCCATGTGGACGCGGACCGCATCCTGCAGGCGTTCCCGGATCTGCAACCGGGCACGGACGCATGCGAACGCGGCTGCAAGCACGACGCCGCGGCCGTGAACTGCGGGCTGGACCCGTGGGTGGCCGGCGGCCGGGCCGGAGACGCCGGGCCCGCCCGGCTGGCGTCCCTGCGCCGCCTGCTGGGCACGAGCGATCGGACCGAGGGCCGTGCCGAGGCCAAGGAACTGGGTACCACCGCCTAGGCCGGCCGGGCCTGTCAAGACCGTCAAGGCCTCCCTCCCCGATTATTCCCCCATCTAGCGATAGCGTGAGGCGTATGACTGTCCAACCCCAGACCTACAACGACGATCTGCGCCTGGCCCATGTGTTGGCCGACACCGTCGATTCCCTGACCATGTCCCGCTTCAAGGCCCTGGACCTGCAGATCGAAACGAAGCCGGACCTCACGCCGGTGACCGACGCGGACAAGGCGGCCGAGGAGTCCATCCGCAGCCAGCTGTCCCGGGTCCGGCCCCGCGACGCCGTGCTGGGCGAGGAGTTTGGCAGCAGCGGCCATGGGTCACGGCGCTGGATCATCGACCCCATCGACGGCACCAAGAACTTTGTGCGCGGCGTGCCGGTCTGGGCCACGCTGATCGCCCTGGTCGACGAGGGCCGCCCGGTGGTGGGCGTGGTCAGCGCCCCTGCCCTGGGCAAGCGCTGGTGGGCGGCCGAGGGCACGGGGGCCTTCATGGGCAAGTCGCTGGCCGCCGCAACCCGCATCCGCGTCTCCAATGTCGCCTCCCTCTCCGACGCCTCGCTCTCCTACTCCTCACTGACGGGCTGGGCGGAGCGCGGCAATCGGGAGGAGTTCTTGGCCCTGACGGATGAGGTCTGGCGCACCCGGGCGTATGGCGACTTTTGGTCGTACTGCATGGTCGCCGAGGGCAGCGTGGACATTGCCTGCGAGCCCGAGCTAAATCTGTACGACATGGCGGCGCTGGTGCCGATCGTCACCGAGGCCGGCGGCCGTTTCACCTCGCTGGACGGGGTGGACGGCCCGTTCGGCGGCAACGCCCTGGCCACCAACTCCATCCTGCACGCCGAGGTCCTGCGCCGCCTCAACCCGGCCTGGGACGACATCCTCGGCTAGCCCCGTCGTCTGACCCGCAATAGATGTCGAGAAATCGACGAAAACGCGCCCTTTTCGACATCTATTGCGGGTCAGGTGACGGGCGGGGGGCGACGGGGCGGGTAAAGTGGACCGGCAGAACGGCACGACGGCAGGAGCACGATGGCAGGGGCGGGCGGGCCCGTCTTGGACGGCGAGCGGCGCAGGGAAATGGCGGACGCATTCTTGGCGGGCGGCGAACACTATCACCGCGTCCGGCCCGGATATCCGCCCGCGTCCGTGGACTGGATCGTGGCCGGCGCCGCGCGGGTCCGGGACGTGCTGGACGTGGGCGCCGGGACCGGCAAATACACCCAACTGCTCGTGGGGCGCGGCTGGAACGTCACCGCCGTCGACCCGTCACGGGACATGCTCGCCCAACTGGAGCGCAGCCTTCCCCAAGTGCGGGCAGTGGTGGGTTCGGCGGAACGGCTGGGATTGCCGGACGCGTCGGTGGATGCCGCCGTCGTCGCCCAGGCCTGGCACTGGTGCGATCCGGCGGCCGCCAGCACCGAACTCGCCCGCGTGCTGCGCCCGGGCGGCACCCTGGGACTCATCTGGAACCAGCTGGACGTGGGCGTGCCCTGGGTGCACCGGCTGGCCCGCATCATGCACGCCGGGGATGTGCACAAGCCCGGCTTCCGCCCGCCGACGGGCCCGGAATTCGGCGAACTTGACTGCCTGGAGACGTCGTGGCGCCAGCTGGTGATCCCCGAGGACCTGCTGGAGCTGGCCAAGTCCCGCAGCTATTACCTCAAGGCCGCCGCAAGCATTCGGGCCAAGGTCCTGGGCAACCTGACGTGGTACCTCCACGACCACCTCGGACACCGCCCCGGCGCCGTGATCGAGCTGCCCTACCGGACCCAGACCTGGCGTGCCCGGGCCACTTGCCATCTCGACCGCTAGCAACGTAACACCTCGACAAACCCGCTCCTGACAGCCTATGATTTCGGTACGCCTAAATAATTGATTTAGGACCAACGAAGGACAGGTCATTGCTGGAATCGACAAAATCCCCGCCCCGCCTCCAACTCCGTCCCCGGACCGGGCTGTTGTTCCTCCTGGGCCCGGCGTTCGTGGCGGCGATTGCCTATGTGGACCCCGGCAATGTGGCGGCGAACCTGACCTCCGGCGCCACATACGGCTACCTGCTGGTGTGGGTGCTGGTGGCGGCCAACATCATGGCCATGCTCATCCAGTACCAATCGGCCAAGCTGGGTGTGGTGACCGGGAAGTCGCTGCCCGACATCCTGGGGGAACGCTTCTCCACCACGGGCCGCCGGCTCTTCTGGGTCCAGGCCGAGCTCGTGGCCATGGCCACGGACCTGGCCGAGGTGGTGGGCGGGGCCATCGCCCTGAACCTGTTGTTCCACTTGCCGCTTCCGGTGGGCGGATTGATTGTTGGCGCGGTCTCCATGGCGTTGCTGACCGTGCAAAACCGCCGCGGCCAGCGACCGTTTGAATCCGTCATCATCTTCTTGCTGGTCATCATCACCATCGGCTTCCTCGCCGGACTGGTGCTCAGCCCACCGGACCCCGCCGGCATGGCCGCCGGCCTGATACCCCGCTTCGACGGCCCGGACAGCATCCTGTTGGCCGCCGGCATGCTCGGCGCGACCGTCATGCCGCACGCCATCTACCTTCATTCATCACTGGCCAAGGACCGCCACCCCGACGCGCGCAGCACCCCGGGCATGCTGGAACGCGTCGTCAAGGCCACCCGCTGGGACGTGGTGGCCGCCCTGATCCTGGCCGGAGCCGTCAACATTGGCATGCTGCTGCTGGCCGCCTCGACCCTGGACGGTGTGGCGGGGACCGATTCCATTGAGGGCGCCCACGCCGCGATTGTCAACTCCCTGGGCCCGGTCATCGGGGTCATCTTCGCCGTGGGCCTGCTGGCCTCCGGTCTGGCATCCACCTCCGTGGGGGCCTATGCCGGGGCCACCATCATGAAGGGGCTGCTGAAGGTCCACATACCGCTGCTCACCCGGCGCGTCATCAGCCTGATTCCGGCAATCGCCCTGCTGGCCCTGGGCATCAACCCCACGTGGGCGCTGATCGTCAGCCAGATCGTGCTGAGCTTCGGGATTCCGTTTGCGCTGATCCCGCTGCTGCGCCTGACCGCCAACAAGGAACTCATGGGCCCGCACCGCGACGGGCTGCCCCTGCGCGTGGCCGCCCTGGCCAGCGTGGTCCTGATCGTTTCGCTGAACGTTGTGCTGATCTGGCTCACCTTCTCCGGCCAGGCATAAACGGTAGGCTGGGGGGTGTGAAGCCAACCCCAACGTCCTCCAGCATCGAAGACTACGTCAAGGTCATCTATGCCTTCACCGAGTGGCAGGACAAGCCCATCACCTCCACCCAGCTGGCCGTGCGGCTGGGCGTGGCCAACTCGTCGGTGTCGGAAATGGTCCGCAAGCTCAAGGACCAGGGCTTGGTTGACCACCAGCCGTACAGTCCCATCCGCCTCACCCCCGCCGGCCTGACGCTGGCCCTGGCCATGGTGCGGCGGCACCGGCTGCTGGAGACGTACCTGGTCCGCGAGCTGGGCTACACGTGGGACGAGGTCCACAACGAGGCCGAACGCCTGGAGCATGCGGTCTCGGCGACGTTCATCGAGCGCATGTCCGCCAAGCTGGGCCATCCGACGCGCGATCCGCACGGCGATCCCATCCCGGATGCCGACGGCCGCGTCACCATGCCCCCCTCGCACCGCCTGGACGAGCTGGATCCGGGGCATCGGGGCCGGGTCAGCCGGATCAGCGACCATGATCCTGAGCTCCTGCGGTATCTGGAGGCGCACGGCATTGGGGTCAACACCGAGCTGGTGGTGGTGGGCCGGCGGCCGTTCGGCGGCACCTTGGCGGTGCGCAAGGTGGCGCACGGGGTCCCCGGAATTGCAGGCGACGACGCCGGCGCCCTGGACTTGGGCGACGAGGCCGCGGAATCGCTGTGGGTGGTCACGGTGGGTACGCACGACGGCTGCGCCGTCCAGGAGCTCGCCGGCGGCTCCCTCATGAGCCGGCACTCCGCGGACTGACCTGCTACCGGCGGCGCAGGATGGTGCTGGTAGCAAAATAGGCGACCGATACCGCCAGCATGGCCAGGCCGGCGGTATCGGCCCCGGCGGCCACAAGCGCAAGGCCCGCCAGTACAAAAACGCCCAGGGACACCCATGCCACCGTGTCCTCGGGCAGCCGGCGACGACTCTTGGGCGCCAGGAAGATCCCCCACAGCACCACCACGAGCGCCGGGACCCCGATCCCCAGGACCAGGTGCCACGGAGGGTCTGATCGGAAACCCCAGAACAGGAACGCCGCCACCATGGCCACTTCCAGGGCAAACCCGACCGCGGCCACGGCGGCCCTGACCGCGGTACGGCCGGCCAGGACCGGCGCCGGTCCCTGCGCGCTGCGACGTCCCATGCGACTCTCCCCGTCGCCCTAGTGTCCGCCGCCGTCGCCGGGCTCGGGCGGCAACTCCGCGAACGCGCCGGTACCATGCGTCATCTCGGCAAAGGAAACGTCGTAACCAAAGGCGTCCCCGCGCGCCACGACGACCAGCGGCGAGGCGTCGTTCGGCGTGTCACCGGCGGGCAGCAGCTTGCGGCGCTGGTCGGCGTCGGCGACGGCCAGCCGGGCCCCGGCCGCGTGGACGCGCCCGGCCACGGCGTCGCGGTCCAGCGTGGCGGGCAGGGGCACGGCAACGGCACCCAACCGCTGAAGGCCCAGCAGCGCCACCGCGAACTCGACGGTCTCGGCCATCAGGAGCGCCACGGGGTCGCCGCGCCCGACCCCAAGGGTCGTTAACGCAGCGGCGAACCGCACGGATTGTTCGCGCAGTTCGCCGTTCGTGATGTTCTCATGGCCGGGGTTGGCGGAAATTCTTGCCACCAGTTCCTCAATGGGTTTCTGTGCTGCCATGGTCGAGTTCCCTTGTGCCGGTTTTATGGACTCCCTTTACCGTACCGGTCGCGTGCGGGTTTTAGCCTTCGCAGTCCTTGCAGTAGAGCAGGCCGTTCTTTTCGCGGGCCACCTGGCTGCGGTGGCGGACCAGGAAGCAGGACGAACACGTGAACTCGTCATCCTGGGCCGGGATCACCTGGACCACCAGCTCCTCGTTGGAAAGGTCGGCACCCGGCAGGTCCATGCCCTCGGCGGTGTCAGAGTCCTCGACGTCAATATGCGCCGTCTGGGCGCCGCCACGTTGCACCTGGAGCGCCTGCAGCGACTCTGTCTCGTGGTCTTCATCCTTGTTGCGTGGTGCGTCGTAATCCGTTGCCATGCGGTTTCTCAAACTCCTGAAGTGCTCGTGGTTTCGGCGGGGTATTTCATTCAGCGCCCCATCCTAGCCCTTCAAAGCCGGATTCGCGCCCATAAATTCCCAATGTTTTCCCACAGCATAGGGTATGCACGAACCCAACCTGGCCCGATGAGCGCAATTTGGCGGAATTTGGCCATGAAACACGTCCCAATGTGGCGTTTCTCACGTCCGGCACCCCGCCCGTTCGAACCAGCCGGCGTTCCCCGGCGTCCGCGGAATTGGTCGACGGCGTCCCCGGCGCGGGCGCCGAATCGTCGCCCCGGGCACCGAAGGAATATCCTAGGGGGAACATGGCAAACAATTCTTCGCCCACGCACCCCACCATGAACCGCCGGCAGGTGGCCCAGGCACTGAACATCCCTCCGGAGATGGTGGCCCGGCACGGCCTGCCGTCGCGCATGAGGGCCTCCGACGTGGCCGCGCTGGACGCCAACCCGCCGGACTGGTTGGCCCAGTCCCGGGCGAACCAAACCGGCAAGCGCCCCATCTGGGTGGAGTTGCGCTGCTATGTCTGCGATTTCCATGAAACGACGCGCCCGAAGAAGTGGTGGCCGGAGTTCACGTATGTCCTGTGCGACTTCCACGGCAAGGGCGATCTCCCGGCACCGGCACTCGGGTGGCGGCGCAGCGAGTACGACGGCGTCGGCAGCCGTTTCCGCGGCGTCGTGGACACCCAGGATCCCTGAGACCGGCCGTGTCCGCCCACACCGACCCGCACCGGCGGGGCAGAGGAACTGCGCCGTGACCGTCCCGGCCAAGGCATTTCAACATTGGCTGGCCCAGGTTGCCGGCGGACGCAGCACGGCGGAGGTCTGCCGCGTCGCGGGCATCAAGAGATCAACTCTCGCGCAGCAGCTGGTGCGGGGGCGGGTATCGGTGGCTACCGTGGCGGCCGTCAGCCGCTCGCTGGAGCTGCCCGTGGTGAACTCGCTCTCCGCATTCGCCAAGTACCAGGACCTGGCCACGGGGATGAAACCGCCGACCGATGCGGAGCTGCTGAGCCAGATCTTCTACACCGACCTGCTCCGGGAGATTCTGCGGCGCAGCGCCAGCTGCGACTCCGGCACATCGTCGGCGGCCATCAAATTATCCGCCCTGCCCCACCGGGGGTCCGTGCGCACCTGGCTGGACGCCGTCGGTCCCGCCGATCTCCGTGCGCGGGTGGCCCGGATTGCCGGGATCGCACCGCAAAACCTGTCGGCACAAATCAGTGCAGACCGGCTGGCCCCGGACCTTGCCATCCTCAGCGCCCGCATTGCCGGCGTCGGGCTGGCCAACGGCCTGGTGGCCAGCGGATTCCTGCGCCCGGCCGAGGCCGGCTGGGCTCCCGACGCCCGGGAGAAGATACTGCGGGAAACGTCGAACAGCGCGTTGGTTTCGCTTGCCGCCGCCCGGCTGGACTCGGTCAGCCGCACGCTCAAACGTGCGGAGCAGGACGCCGCAGCAGCCCAAACCGTATGGGAGAACCTCGGATGACAGCAATCCTGCAGTGGACCACGTTGGCGGTTTGCTTTGCCTGTATGGGGTGGCGGCTGCCGGCCACGCTCAAGGGGCGCAATGTGAGCCTGTTTTGGTGCTTTGCGCTGGTGACCGTTTGCGTGGGGTTGAGCATTCCGGAAATCTACCTGCCGGTGGACGGTCTGCTTGGCGGACGGAACATCGCCAATCTGATGCTGCGCCTGGGCCTGTTTGCGCTGTTTTTCCTGCTGGCCGCCAAGATTGCCACCGCCTATGGCTCTCCCTTTGCCCGGCAGATGATCCGCGGCCCCATTGGGCTGGCGGTGGTGACGGTGGCGTCGCTGGCGGTGGTCGTGTGCTTTGCCTTGGCCGACCTCAGGGGGTCCCGAACGGGTCTCGCCGGTTTCCCGGCCGGGACGGCCCTTGGCACCTATATGTTGATGGGCCGGCTCTATCCGGCCTATGCGGCCGCCTGCCTTATCTGGCCCACCTTGCGCGCCGGCCTGACCATCAGGCCCTGGCTGGACAAGTCGGCCGCCCTGCTGATGTCGTGCGGCTTCGCGACGGCCTGCTTGACTTTGCTTGTACAACTCACCCCGCTGCACGCCGCCGCCCTGCTGACGGTGCTCTCCTACGGTGCCATCCTGTGTGTGGCCGTCGGGCTGTCACTGGTGTGGCTCTCCTATTCACGCCAACCACGCGGGCGCTAAGAGCCCGCTATACACTTTTCCATTCGTTTCTGTCATACTAATGAATGTGTGAACGGTGGACCCGGTGCCCGCTGGTGAGAGACGCTGGTGAGAAACCCTGGTGAGAAACCTTTGGGGGTAAGTGGTGGCAGGAATCTTCCTGGCCACCACTTAGTCTTTTAAGTCCGTCATTTGGACAAACCCTGGTGACCGCTCGCTGCGGCAGGCCCCGCCGCCGGCCGGAGACAGGTTCAGTTGACCGGGGACCACACGTAAGGCGTCGTGGAGGTCAGGGCCGTGAATCCCCCGCGGGCCAAGATCGGCGCGCTTTGCCCCGACGCGTCCACCTGCAGGTACTTCACCCCACGGGCGGCGGCATGGCGGGCCCGCACCCCCAGCAGGGCGCGGTAGATGCCACGGCCCCGCCATTGCGGCAGCGTGGAGCCACCCCAAAGCCCGGCGAAGTCGGTGCCGGGAACCAGTTCCAGCCGTGCCGCGCTCACCACCACCCCGTGCGCCTCGGCGACGAACACCAGGACGCCTTCGGGATCGGCCTGCGCGTCTGCATGGAGGTCCCCGGCCGTGTCGCCGAGCTCCACACCCCACACGGCGGACTGCAGCGCCGCTATTGCCGCAAAGTCCGCATACTCGCTCACGCGCCGGAGGTGAACTCCCGCCGGCAGGGAGCCCGCGGCCGCATCCTGCCCCGGGAGAAGCCGGTCCACCGGCGCGGCCATGACGGTTTCCGGTTCCTCGGGCACGAATCCGGCCGCCACGAGCCTGGCCGGCAGGTCGGCGGGTCGGTCGTGGCCGCGGGTTTTCCATTCCACGGACTCGCCGCGCGCGGCGAAGAAGGCCCGATTCCGGGCAATCAGCGCATCCAGGTCGGTGCCCGCCAGCTCCAGCCGGGATGCGGTTTCAATGAAGCCCCGGGGGCGCCCGCTGATCCGCAGTACGTCCCCGTCCAGCTCGTGGTGAACGCCCGGTGCGTGGCGGGCGGGGATCCGGCACCGCAATTGAGCATCGTATTCGGCCAGCAGCAGCTGTTGAAGGGTCACGGCAACATCGTAGTGCAACCCCTCCCCGGTGACGCGGACGGCGATAGACTGAAGGGACTTTAGAATGGCGGCCGGGGATCCTCTCCGGCATGACGCCGGAAAGGACCGCGGGCGCAATCCCCGCCGGGAATACCTGCCGGAGACCCCGCGCACCGCGACGGCATCCTGGCCCGGGACTTCCGCCGC
>NZ_JBFREA010000045.1:0-13114 GCF_052114065.1 Specibacter sp. RAF43
TTGCACCTTCCCCGACTGCACCGCCCCCGCCTGGTGGACCGAGGCCCACCACCTCACCCCCTGGCAGCTGGGCGGGGAAACCGACATCAACAACGCCGCCCTGCTCTGCAGCCGCCACCACCACCTCCTCCACCACGGCGCCTGGACCCTGACCATGATCCACGGCACCCCCCACTTCACCCCGCCCTACACCCTGGACCCCACCCGCCGCCCCCGCCGCAACACCTACCACCACGGCCTCCCCAGAAACTAACAACGCAACGGGCTTCGCGCGCCGCCGCCTTGCCCGCCGGACGGATGGCTACCATGGGCAACAGTGGGACAAGCCGGATAGTCCGAAGGAGATCCAATGCAACGTCGACGGGGAATGCGCAGCACCGCAACCATCTGCATGGCCATTTTCGCTACCGGGACCCTGGCCGCAGCGCTATCCCTAACCGGCTGTGGCATCACCGCTGAGGTGACCGTACCGTCGTCGAGCACTACTCCGGCAACGGTGTCAGCGTCACCGTCGGACAGTCCCGTCTCCACCAGCACCGCCAGCGTTCCCGCGTCAAGCACCGCCGGGCCGACAACGGAGCCAGTTGCGGCGGAGTGGAAAACCTACCGGGACCCGGGCAAGACCATCAGTTTCGAGTTGCCGCAGGATTGGACTACACAGCTGATTCCGGGAAAGACGGCGTCGTCCGTCCACGTTGAGGTGCGGGACAAGGCGGGTGACGTGGTGGCCACGTTGCAGACGCACATCGCCGGCCTCGGCGGCGCGTGCCCGCCGAAGTCGTTGCGGCCGTACACGGTCCTCTCCAGCATTCCCATGCCGATACCGTCGAACAACGGTGACCCGGCAGCGGTTGAACCACGCTTCGTGTACCGCCTGATTCAGGGCGCCACCCGCTTCTATGCCTCGTACGGCCTCACCGATCAGGCCGCCGGCAAGGACGGCAAGGCATGCCTCGTGTACAACACCGTCGCATCCAAGCAGCTTGGGATTTACATGTTCGGCGACGTCCTGCAATTCACCGGCGCCCTGGACGGCACCCCGGGCCTGCGGGCGTTCACCTCGATCGCCGATGCACAGGAGTACATGCGCTCCAGCGCGTACCAAGACGTGGAAAAGATGATCACCTCGCTGCGGTCCCTCGGCTGATCAGCCCCTGGCGGCGTGCTCAGTGGCCGCCCGCGCGGCGACGGCGGTGCGCAGCTTGGTGGTCAGCTCCAGCAGCGTGGACATCTCGCCGTCGGTCAGGCCGTCCTCCATGATGGCCATGATGTTTTGTACATGGGCGCGCCCGACTTCCTTTTGCAACGCAGCCCCCGCCTCGGTGAGTCCGATCAACACCCCGCGCCGGTCGCCATCGGGCGTTTTTCGCTGAATCAGGCCGCGGGCCTCCAGCCGGTCAACCAGGCGGGAGATGCTCGGCTGGGTCAGCAGGACGTTGTCGTTGAGCTCATTGAGGCGCAACCACCCGGTGGGGCAGCGGGTGAGGTTGAAGAGGACGTCGTATTCACGGACGCCCACCTTCTTGAAGATCGGGTCCTTGTGGAGGTCGCGCATCACCGCCACCTGGGATCGCAGCAGGGACTCCCAGGACTCGGTGGCCAGGCGCCGGTGCTCCGCAGCGGAGGTCATGCCGTCACCGAGTTCCCCGCATCCGTGCGCGCGCCCGCCGCCTCGGATGCCAGCTTGGCCGCCTTGCGCGCCGCAAAGGTCGGGGCGTCCGCCACATGTGCGGGACGATTGGCCGAGAATTCCTTGCGGAGCGTGGGCAGCACTTCGGAGCCAAACAGGTCCAGCTGCTCCAGGACCGTCTTGAGCGGCAGGCCGGCATGGTCCACCAGGAACAGCTGGCGTTGGTAGTCGCCGAAGTAGTCCCGGAAGGTGAGTGTCTTTTCAATCAATTCCGCAGGGCTCCCCACCGTCAGCGGCGTCTGCGAGGTGAAGTCCTCCATGGACGGCCCGTGCCCGTACACCGGGGCGTTGTCAAAGTAGGGGCGGAACTCGTTGATCGCGTCTTGGGACTTGGGCCGAATGAAGAACTGGCCGCCGAGCCCCACGATCGCCTGGTCCGCGGAACCGTGGCCGTAGTGTTCAAACCGCTGCCGGTACAGGTTGATCAGCTGCTGGTAGTGCTCCTTCGGCCAGAAGATATTGTTGGCGAAGAAGCCGTCGCCGTAGTAGGCGGCAATTTCGGCCACCTGGGGCGTGCGGATGGAGCCGTGCCAGACAAAGGGGGCGACGCCGTCGAGCGGGCGCGGGGTGGCGGTGAAGCCGCGCAACGGGGTACGGAACTTTCCCTCCCAGTTCACCACATCCTCATCCCAGAGCCGGCGAAGCAGCGCGTAGTTTTCCACGGTCAGCTCCACGCTGTCCTGGTTGTTCTTGCCAAACCACGGGTAGACCGGCGCCGTGTTGCCACGCCCCAGAACCAAGTCCACGCGGCCCTCGGCCAGGTGCTGCAGCGTGGCGAAGTCCTCGGCGATCTTGACCGGGTCGTTGGTGCTGATCAGGGTCGTGGTCGTGGACAGGATGATCTTGGAGGTTTGCGCCGCGATGTAGCCAAGGATCGTGGTGGGGGAACTCGGGACGAACGGCGGGTTGTGGTGTTCACCGGTGGAAAACACGTCCAGGCCCACGTCCTCGGCATGCTTGGCGATGGTGGTGATGGCCTTCAGGCGCTCGTGCTCGGTGGGAGTCCGACCGGTGGTGGGGTCAAGGGTGACGTCGCCGACGCTGAAAATGCCGAACTGCATGGTGTGCTCCTTCATCTCGCACCCGAGCGAGATATATACGTTTGCATCTAATATAGGGTGCAACCCGGCCATAAGCCAAAATGTTCCCGTCGGGGCCCCATGTGATCGGGAGCTCATGCGGGCGCGATGACCGCGCCCGAGCCGTATTAGCTGCGCCTGCCTCAGTCGGCCGCGGCGCGGCGGCCGCGGACCTTCGGGATGGCGCCGGTGGTCCAGTCCTGAAACTCGGTACCCGCCCCGGCCCCGGCACCCGCGCCACCTTCGGCCTCGGAACCGGCCCCGGACCCGGCCGCGGGCACGTGCACCACCTTCAGCGCCTTCACCAGCTCCCGGCGCTCGGCGCGGCCCTCGATGAGCCGGTACAGCACCGGCACCAGGATCAGGGTCAGGGCCGTGGAGGACACCAGGCCGCCCACCACCACGATGGCCAGTGGCTGGGAGATGAACCCGCCGCCGCCGGTGACGCCCAGCGCCATCGGGGTCAGCGCAAAGATGGTGGCCAGGGCGGTCATCAGGATGGGGCGGAGCCGCTGCCGGGCGCCGTGCTCGATGGCGTCGGCTACGTTCATGGCGGGCCGGTCGCCGGAGGGGTGCCGGTACTGGTTGATGAGGTCGATCAGCACAATGGCGTTCGTGACCACAATGCCCACCAGCATCAGCATCCCAATCAGCGATGGCAGGCCCAGCGGAATCCGCGTGATCAGCAGCAGGCCAATGGCCCCGGTGGCGGCGAAGGGGATGGAGACCAGCAGGATCAGGGGCTGGATCAGCGACTTGAACGTGGCCACCATGATGACATACACGATGGCGATGGCCGCCAACATGGCCAGGCCCAGCTGGCTAAACGACTCCGCCTGCTGCGAGGCCGCGCCGCCAACGGTGGCGATGACCCCCTCCGGCAGCGCGGTGGCATCGAGCCGCTTTTGCACCTCGGCGCTAAGGGATCCGAGCGCGTTGTCCTCCGGGGTCACGGACACCGTGGCCGTGCGCTGCCCGTTCGAGGAGGTGATGGTCAGCGGCGTGTCCACTTCCTTCACCGTCGCCACGGCGGACAGCGGCACCGGCCCGGCCGCCGTCGGCAGTTGGGCGTCGGCCAGGGCTGCCACGGAGTCAAATTGGGTCCCGGTGCCGATCTGCACCTTGTAGTCGGTGGTGTCGATGCGGACCGTGCCGCCGGGGAGGGGGCTGACGGTGGCGGCCATCAGCCCGGTGATCTGTGCCTCATCCAGCCCCGCCGCCACGGCCTTGGCCCGGTTGACGCTGACCTGGACCACGGGCTGGGCGGCGGAGAGGTTGCTCGCCACCGACTGTGCGCCGGGCAGGCCGGTCATGGCCTTGACCAGGAGATCGGACGCTTGTTGGAGTTCGACGCCGGTGGTCGCCTTGACGGTGACGTCAACGCTGCTTGAGGTGCCAAAGCCGCTGTCGCCGCCGCCCAGGGAGATGTCCCCGGCGTCCTTGATGCCCGCGATCGCGCCCCGGACGGTGTCCTGGAGCTGCACCTGGTCGGCGTTGGGGTCGGTGATGACCTGGAACGTGGCGGTGGACGCGCCGGAGGCGCGCAGCGCCGAGAACCCGCCGGAGCTGTTGCCGATGGTCACCTGGACATCGGTGATCCCGTCGACGGCGGACAGCCGCGCCTCGACCTTTTTGGCGGCCGCATCGGTGACGTCCAGGCTGGTGCCAGGCGGCAGCACCGCCTTGACCGTCATGCTGTTTTGCCCGGTGTCCCCGAGCAGGTTGGTGGGCAGCAGCGGGGTCATCGCGAACGTCGCGCCCAGGATGATGGCGCCCGCCACCAGCGTGTACACGGGGTGTTTTTGGGTCGTGGCCAGAACGGGTAGGTAGCCGCGCTGCAGCCAGGACGTGCGCTCCTTCTCCTCCACGACGCGCAACAGGGCCTGCCCGCTCAAGGCCGTGCCGCCGTCGTCGGTGTGCACGGTCTGCTTCAGGAACCAGTACGCCAGCACCGGCACAATGGTCAGTGAGACCAGCAGCGAGGCCAGCAGCGCGAACGTGACCGTGAGGGCAAAGGGTCGGAACAGCTCCCCGGCCAGGCTGCCCACGAACGCGATGGGCAGGAACACGGCCACCGTGGTCAGCGTCGAGGCGGTCACGGCCCCGGCCACCTCGCGGATGGCGGCCAGGATCGCAGCCACCTTGTCCTCGCCGTAGCTCATGTGCCGCTTGATGTTTTCAATGACCACAATGGAGTCGTCCACCACCCGGCCAATCGCGATGGTCAGGGCGCCCAGGGTAAGGATGTTCAGCGAATATCCCGTGGCCCACAGCCCGATGAACGTCACCAGCAGGGACAGCGGGATCGAGATGGCCGTGACCAGCGTGGAGCGGGCGGACAGCAGGAAGACCAGGATGACCACGACGGCGAATCCGAGTCCCAGCAGGCCCTCCACCGTGAGGTCGCTAATGGATTTTTCGATGAACGGCGCCTGGTCCAGGACGGTGGTGAACTTGGTGTTTTGCCCCAGCTGGGCCGCCAGCGTCGGGAGCTGGGCGTTGATGGCGCGGGAGAGTGAGACGGTATCGGCAGCCGGCTTCTTGGTGATGGACAGGGCCAGCGTGGCCGCGCCGTTGGTGCGCGTGATGGAGGTGGTGGGGTCCTCGGCCAGGGCGACGGCGGCGACGCTGCCGATCGTGGCCGGCGTGGACGCCGCCAGGGGCAGGGCCTTGATGGCGTCAAGGGAGTCGACCGGGCTGCCGGCCTGGATCGAGAGGGTCCGGCCGTCGTTTTGCAGCGAGCCGACCGGGATCAGGCTGCCGTTGTTCTTCAGGGCGTCGGCAATGGCCCCGGCGTGCACGCCTGCCGCCGCCATTTTGGCCGGGTCCGGCAGGATGGCGATGTGTTGGGAGTTGGCGCCGGTCACGTCGGCGCCGCGAACGCCGTCGATCTTCAACAGGGCAGGGACGGCGAGGCGCTGCAGGTCCGTGTTCAGGGCGGCCAGGTCCGCATCGGAGGAGACGGCCAAAAAGACGATGGGGAAGTCCGCGATGGACCCGGCGATCGGCTGCGGGTCCACGCCGTCGGGCAGCTTTTGGCGCACGGTGGTGATGGCCCGGTCGATCTGGTTCCGGGCACGGTCCAGGTTGGTGCCGTAGGTGAACGCCAGGTTGATGGTGGAGACGCCGCTGCGCGAGGTGGACGTGCTGGTCTCCAGGCCCTCCACCGCGTTGAGCGCGGTTTCCAGCGGCTCGCTGACCTGCTTGTCGATGACCTCGGGGGAGGCGCCGGGCATGGCGGAGACCACGGTGACCTGCGGGAACTCGATGGAGGGAATGAGTTCCTGCTTGAGCGAACCGAGCGTGATCACGCCGAAGACCACCGCGAAGAGGGTGATCAGCGCGATCAGGGCCCGGTTCCCCAGGGACATGTGTGCCAGGCGAAACATGAATACACTCCCAGCCGGTCGCTCGGGTGCCGTTTGGCCCCGCGGGGTGGAACCTTAGGTGTTGTCCGTGCCCAATTGCAGGGCCTCGGTGGTCGCCGCCAGGGTCTTCTTGAAAAGGTCCGGGTTGTCGTTGAGCGCGGTGCCGTAGGTGGGCATCATCTCCCGGAACGAATCCTGCCATTCCAGCTTGAACTTGCGCGGGAAGCATTTGTGCAGCAGTTCCAGCATGATCGGCACGGCCGTGGACGCTCCCGGGGAGGCGCCGAGCAGGGCCGAGATGGTCCCGTCGGCGGAGGTGATGACCTCGGTGCCGAACTGGAGCACGCCGCCCTTCTTGGCGTCCTTCTTGATGATCTGCACCCGCTGGCCGGCGGTGATCAGTTCCCAGTCCTTACCGTCGGCCTCGGGGAAGTACTCGCGCAGGGCGCCCACCTTGGCGTGGTGTGACTTGGTGACCTCGCTGATGAGGTACTTGACGAGGTCGAGGTTGTCCTTGCCCACGGCAAGCATCGGGATGATGTTGCCCGGGCGGATCGACGCGGGCAGGTCCAGGTAGCTGCCGGTCTTGAGGTACTTGGTGGAGAAGCCGCCGTACGGGCCGAACAGCAGGGAGCGCTTGCCGCCCACGTAGCGGGTGTCCAGGTGCGGGACGGACATGGGCGGGGCGCCGACCGACGCCTGGCCGTACACCTTGGCGCTGTGCTGGGAGGCGATGGACTCGTCGGTGCACCGGAAGAACTGGCCGGAGACGGGGAAGCCGCCAAAGCCCCTGCCCTCGGGGATGCCCGACTGCTGGAGCAGGTGCAGGGCGCCGCCGCCGCCGCCAATGAACACGAAGCGCGACTTGATTCGCCCGTGCTCACCCGAGGCCGGGTGCTTGAGGACCACGTCCCACCCGCCGTCCTTGGTGCGGGAAACGTTCGTGACGGACGTGCCGAAGTTGACCTCGACGTCGTTGCGCTCCAGGTAGCCGACCAGCTCGCGGGTCAGCGCGCCGAAGTCGACGTCGGTGCCCTCGGCGGCGCGGGTGGCGCTTATCACCTGTTGGGGGTCGCGGCCCTTCATGACCAGCGGCGCCCATTTGGCGATCTGGGCGTGGTCCTCGCTGTACTCCATGGAGCCGAACAGCGGATTGGCCGACAGTGCCTTATAGCGGGCGGCAAGGAACTTGCGGTGGTCCTCGCCCAGCACCAGGCTCATGTGCGGGACGGTGTTGATGAAGCCCTTGGGGGAGCCGATCAAGTCGTTGGTGACCAGGTGGGACCAGAATTGGCGGGAGAGCTGGAACTGCTCGTTGATGCCGATTGCCTTGGCCGGGTTGACGGTGCCGTCCTTCCCCGCGGGCGTGTAGTTCAACTCGCACAGCGCGGAGTGGCCCGTGCCGGCGTTGTTCCACGGGCTGGAGGATTCCAATCCGGGCCGATCCAGCTGTTCAAACAGCGCAATCTTCCAGGTTGGTTCGAGTTGCTTGAGCATGGTGCCCAGCGTGGCGCTCATGATGCCGCCTCCGATGAGTACGACGTCAGCGTCTTTGGTGTTCGAGATGAAGGTCACAGTCCAACTCCGGTAGAGGCTTTCCTAGCGCTAGAAGCGTATCGCGGCAGGTCGTGGTTGCGTAAATCCGTCCGGTTGCGTCGCGACACGCCCGGGGTGTCAGGGGCTGGTTTTGGTGAGCTGGATGTGGTTGAAGACCTCGTTCAGCACCGGGCTGAGCGGGTAGCCGGCCACCCGGTCCGAGAGCGCGATGGCGGAGATGGGGAAGGCGATGGGCACGGCCGGAATTGTGGCGGCAAGCTGCTTGCTGATGGATTCGTAGGCGGCGGTCCGCTCGGGGCCGTTGGGCAGGCTGCGGGCGCGGGTGATCTTGGAATCCAGCTGCGGGTCCACCAGACCCAGCTCGCCGCTCGGGGTACCAAAGAGCGGGCCGACAAAATTGTCCGGGTCGGAGTAGCTGCCGTTCCAGCCCATCAGATGTAGCGCGTGGTCGCCGGGGCTGGTGACGGCCTTGACGTAGCCCTCGCTCCAGGCCATGGGCACCGGCTTGATGTTGAAGCCCACGGCCGTCAGTTGCCGGGCGATCTCCGCGTAGACCTTTTCGGGGGAGGGCAGGTAGGTGCGTGCCGCGTTGGTGGGGTAGTAGAACTTGAGCTGCTGGCCCTTGTAGCTTGACGCGGCCAGCAGTGCCTTGGCCTTGACGGGATCGAAGCCCATGCCCTGCACCGCGTTGTTGAAACCGCTGAGCTTGGGTGGGATGAACTGCCCCGTGGTGGTGGTGCCGGCGATGAAGAAGCTGTTGACCAGGGCGGTCTTGTCGATCGCCGCGGCGATGGCCTGGCGGACCTGCAGGTCCTTGAGCACGGGCACGGACTGGTTGATCCCGACATACATGACAGAGAACGGGTCGCGCTGGAGCACCTGCTTGCCGCTCTTAATGAGCTTGTCGAAGTTGCTCGGGGTGACGGGGTCAAAGCCGTCCAGGGACCCGTCCCCCAGGGCCGCCAGGCGGGCCTCGGGCTGGTCGTAGGTCCTGAACGTCAGCACGTCGATCTGCCCCTTCACGCCCCAGTAGGCGGGATTGGCCCTCRGCGTGACGGTCCCGGACCGGGCGGAGGCGAACGTGAAGGGGCCGGTTCCCACCGGATGCAGGGCGTATTTGGAGACCTTGGTGCCGGAAAGCGTCTGGTCCAGGGTGTTGGCGCTGCCGCCGGCCAGGGCGGTGGGGGAGGAGATGGCGAAGGCCGGTAGCGTCAGGGCCTGCAGGAAGCCGGTCAGGCGCATGTTCAGGCTCAGCGTCACCATTAGCGGGCCGTCCACGTGGCACCCGTGGAACAACGAATTCTTCGGGTCGTCGGAGAAGGCCCGGAAGACCTGCTTGAACATCACCGCGGAGCCGTCACCGCGCGTCGCGGCCGGCAGCGTGTACCAGCGCTCGAAGTTGGTGCAGACGGCTTCCGCATCGAACGCGGTCCCGTCCTGGAATTTCACGCCCTTGCGCAGCGAAAAGGTGTAGCCGAGCCCGTCGTTCAGTTCCCTCCACGCCGTGGCCAGGCTGGCGGCCGGTGCGCCCGTGACCGGGTCAATGGTCAGCAGCCCCTCCAGAACCTGGCGCGTCACCCGGTACGACTCCGTGTCCGCCACCAGTGCCGGGTCAAATCCGGTCGGATCCGCGCCGGTACCGAAATTGAAGGTGACGGGGGCGGCCTTGGTCGTTGTGGGGCCGGGCGCCGGGGTGGCGCTCGTGCAGCCGGTCACGGCCAGGAGAACGACGCCGGCAATCGCCGCGGCCCGCCGGCTCGCCTTGCGCAGTGGTCCGGCCGATCGTGGCACGTGTCAGTTCTCCTCGGGTGGTGGTTCCATCAGCCACTTATCTTAGTGGCAGTTGTTGGGCTGTTGCCCGGCGGTTGTTTGGCGGTTGTTCGGCGGTTGTTCGGCGGGGCCGCTTGGCCGGGCCGTTCGGGCGGCCGGGCTGTTCACGTCCGGGATGGTTTCCCCGGTAGGATGGTGGACGTCTTACACGACTGCGCGAGTGGTGGAATTGGTAGACACGCAGGTTTTAGGTACCTGTGCCTTCGGGCGTAGGGGTTCAAGTCCCCTCTTGCGCACATGTATTGAAAGGCCCCGCCGATTTCGGCGGGGCCTTTCGCGTGCCAGCCATTGTGCGCAGCACTCACCGTGAGTTCGGCGCATGGGCAAACTTCACTTCCATCATGCGCAGCACTATCCGTGAGTTCGGCGCCAGTGGACAAGATGCGAAAAACTCCGGCCGAGTCCTGCGCACACGGGAAGTTGCTGCATTGGGGCCCGCAGTCTACGCGGCGTCAAGGCCCAGATCGCGGCGCAGCTTGGCCACGTGCCCGGTGGCGCGGACGTTGTATTGGGCCACGGCGACCGTGCCGTCGCCGTCAATGACGATCGTGGAACGAATGAGGCCCTGGTACGTCCGGCCGTAGTTCTTCTTTTCACCCCATGCGGCGTAGGCCTCGGCAACGGCGTGGTCCTCGTCGGCCAGCAGGGCGAACGTGAGGTTCTCGGCGGCGGCAAATTTGGCGAGTTTGGCCACGGGGTCGGGGGAGACGCCCACCACCGTGTAGCCGGCCGAGGTCAGGGAGGCCAGGTTGTCCCGGAAGTCACAGGCCTGCTTGGTGCACCCGGGCGTCGCGGCGGCCGGGTAGAAGTACAGCACCACCTTCTCCCCGGCAAGATCCCCCAGAGTGGTGGTTCCGCCGGCGGCGTTGGGAAGGCTGAAGGCTGGTGCCGGGTCGCCCGGGACAAGACGCTCGGTCATGAAGAAAACTCCTTTTCAAGGTGCGTGCAAGGCCTCCTGGCCTGCAGAAATACCAATTTCAGCCTATGCCAGATGGGGTGGGAGCCTAAATTGGCCCCTCGATACTCAGGTTGTTCCCAGAGAAGCTTCGTAGGGTCTAACACGCAACTGTTGGAATCGAATTAAGGAGGACCTCATGGGTCTCGGAGATAAGATCAGCAACAAAGCCCAGGAAGCAGCCGGCAAGGCCAAGGAGTCCGTCGGCGACGCAACCGACAACGAAAAGCTTCAGGCCGAAGGTGCCGGGGACCAGGCCGCCGCGAAGGCCAAGCAGGCCGGCGAGCACCTCAAGGACGCCGCGAAGGACGTCTTCGACAAGTAAGCCACCGCACGCCGACGGGCGGGCACTCGCTGCCGGCTCACGAAAAGCGCCCCGCCTCGCAAGAGGCGGGGCGCTTGCGTGTTTGGTGCTTGCGTATTCCAGGATCCCGGCGCGGATGCCCAGCCCTCAAGTGACTGCCGGCCTCAAGTGAATGCCGGCTGCGGGCAGCAAAAAACCGGCCCCGGCTTGCATGTTCTGCGGCCGGGACCGGTTCTTCGTCGGTGCACCCCTCGGGACTTGAACCCGAAACCCATTGATTAAGAGTCAATTGCTCTGCCAATTGAGCTAGAGGTGCATTTCGCACTGCGGTGACACAGCCGGATTGTGTCCGTTGTGTTCCCCGCAACGACATGAAACATTACATGGTTTTTGGGCCTGTGTGAAATCGAACGAATGGATTGCGGCCCAGATCACACGGCGGGGCGCCCCACACCGCCCCATTGCCCGGATTTCACGGGCGGGCGGAGGCAAAAAAGTGTCCGCATAGTGACCCGATCGTCCTGCGGCTGGCCCGGCCGCGCACGGGAGTCATAGACTGGCGCCCATGAGCGTGGAGACTAATACAGAAGACCCAGAAGACACCGTCGTGCGAACGGCCGACGGGCTGCCCGACATCAAACCCCGCAGCCGCGTTGTCACCGACGGCATTCATGCCGCCCCGTCGCGCGGAATGTTCCGTGCGCTGGGCATGGGCGACGACGACTTTGCCAAGCCGCAAATTGGTGTGGCGAGCTCGTGGAATGAAATCACGCCGTGCAACCTGTCCCTGAACCGGCTGGCCCAGGGCGCCAAGGAAGGCGTCTTTGCCGCCAACGGCTTTCCCATGCAGTTTGGCACCATTTCCGTCTCCGACGGCATCTCCATGGGTCACGAGGGCATGCACTTCTCCCTGGTCTCGCGCGAAGTCATTGCCGACTCCGTGGAAACCGTGATGATGGCCGAACGCCTCGACGGCTCCGTGCTGCTGGCCGGGTGCGACAAGTCCCTGCCCGGGATGCTGATGGCCGCGGCCCGCCTGAACCTGGCCAGCGTGTTCCTGTACGCCGGCACCATCATGCCGGGCTTCGCGAAGATGGAGGACGGCACCGAGAAGGAAGTCACCCTCATCGACGCCTTCGAGGCCGTCGGCGCGTGCGCCGCCGGCAAGATGAGCCTGAAGGACCTGGACTCGATCGAGCGGGCCATCTGTCCCGGCGAGGGTGCCTGCGGCGGCATGTACACGGCCAATACCATGGCCTGCATCGGCGAGGCGCTGGGCATGTCCCTGCCCGGCTCGGCCGCCCCGCCCAGCGCCGACCGCCGCCGCGACATGTATGCGCGCAAGTCCGGCGAGGCCGTCGTCAACTTGCTCAAGCTGGGCATCCGCTCCCGCGACATCCTCACGAAGAAGGCCTTCGAGAACGCCATCGCCGTCACCATGGCGTTCGGCGGCTCCACCAACGCCGTGCTGCACCTGCTCGCCATTGCGCGCGAGGCCAACGTTGACCTGACCCTCGATGACTTCAACCGCATCGGCGACAAGATCCCGCACCTGGGCGACCTGAAGCCCTTTGGCCGCTATGTCATGTTCGATGTCGACAAGATCGGCGGCGTGCCGGTCATCATGAAGGCCCTGCTCGACGCCGGCCTGCTGCACGGGGACTGCCTGACCGTCACCGGCAAGACCGTTGCGGAGAACCTGGCCGAGATCAACCCGCCGGACCCCGACGGCAAGGTCCTGCGCGCCCTGGACAACCCGATCCACAAGACCGGCGGCATCACCATCCTGCACGGCTCCATGGCCCCGGAAGGCGCCGTCGTCAAGAGTGCCGGCTTTGACCTGGACGTCTTCGAGGGCACCGCCCGCGTCTTTGAGCGCGAACAAGGCGCCCTGGACGCGCTGGACAACGGCCAGATCCACGCCGGCGACGTCGTCGTGATCCGCTACGAAGGCCCCAAGGGGGGCCCGGGAATGCGCGAGATGCTCGCCATCACCGGCGCCATCAAGGGCGCCGGGCTGGGCAAGGAGGTCCTGCTGCTCACCGACGGCCGGTTCTCCGGCGGCACCACCGGCCTGTGCATCGGCCACGTCGCCCCGGAAGCGGTCGACGGCGGCCCCATCGCCTTCGTGCGCGACGGCGACAGGATCCGCGTCGACATCGGCGCCCGCACCTTCGACCTGCTGGTCGAGGATGCCGAGCTCGAGGCCCGCAAGGTCGGCTGGGAGCCGCTGCCGGCCAAGTTCACCTCCGGCGTCCTGGCCAAGTACGCGAAGCTGGTCAACAGCGCCTCCACGGGCGCGTACTGCAGCTGACCGCGGTGGTGGGGGCG
>NZ_JBFREA010000046.1:0-11232 GCF_052114065.1 Specibacter sp. RAF43
TAGTTACCCAATCATCCAAATTGATCACCTTCAATGATGTCAGGTGGCCTCATTTTCAATTGGCGATAGTGGCCCTATTTTCGGTTGGCGTCGACAGGAATTTTCTGCTTCGCAGTGTTTTCAAGGTTTGGAATCCGGTTCGAGTCCCACCTCGGGCACCGTATTACCGCAGGTCAGGGGCTGTTTGCCCTGCGAGGTGTGTACAAAACCACGGAATCTGTTCTCATGGTGGCTCTTTTTATGCAGCGGGCTGGTTGTCCAGGGGCTGATTTAGCTGTGGTTCAGTGGCTGTTCCTCCGTGGCTGCTTGGAGTGAATTTTCCTTACACCTGTTCATAGTGCTCTGGAGCCTTCACGACGTGAGTGGGGGAGCCTCACTTGACGGAATTTTAGTTCGGTAGGAGTGAGGCGCCCGGCGCTCTGTACGCAGTGGGTGTTGAGGCGGCCTTCCTATATTCATCAGAAGCGTTGTGCTGATCGCCGTCGGCCCCTGACCTGATCCTGATCGGCGTTGCCCAAGGCGGCCGCGCTGATGACGGCCAAGGCGCTTGGGCGGAAACTTCACGACGACCCGCTTGGCAAAGTCGTAGCGCTTCAACGGTCCGCTCTGTGTCGATAGCAGGCACAACCATCGTGCTGAAGCAACACTCGTAGGGTGCACAGCCTGACCGCGGGGCGAGCCCTAACTGGGACGGCCGTCGCGGGTGCGGAAGGTGGCTAGTGCCTCCGCGTCGCTGGCGGCGGATCGGATGAAATAGTTGGCCCATGCCTCACGATCCGGGTAGGTCGATGCGGCGACGACTCTTGCCACTGCAGCGTCAATGTCACTGATGGTTCGGTGCAGTGTGACCGAGCCCCCGCGCAGCAGCGCCCAGCTGCCTCCTGGTTAACCGTAGGGCATGCCTACGCTGCCTGGGTTGATCACCAGGCGCCGGTCGACGAGCCGGATAAATGGCATGTGAGTGTGCCCGCACACGACCGTCCGAATTTGTTCGGGCAGTTCACTAAACACGTCGGCCCAACGTTCCAGGCTGCTGTCAACGAGGACTACCTCTTCGTCACTACGGGGCGTGCCGTGGCAAAACAGGACGCTGCCGAAATCCTTAATGTCGATAGTCACCGGATGCTCCAGCCCGGCGAGCAGAGCGATGTGAGCGGGCGAGCGCTGTCCCGCCGCCCATGGGGTCACGTCGTCTGGGATGTCGATGGATTCGCCTCGGGCCAGGGAAACCAGCTCCCGCTCGGCGTTCCCGCGCACCAGCAGAACCCTCTTGCCCAGCGATGCCAGTCGATCCAGCACTTCAAAGAAGGCACAGTCCCCGGAGAACTCCTGCCATTCGTCCAGGCGCTGGGCACGGAAAACATAACGAAGCGGATCTGCTTCGTGGTCGCCCGCTCCGGGCGTAGGCAGCACGAGAATCTCCCCGGAACCAAAGGCCGCCAACTCCACGACTTTCTGGACAGCCGACGAAAAATGCGGCGTGTCAGGCACTGTCCATACACCGGTGGAGACCGGTGCGGCACCGATCTTGCGCAGTTCCCGCCACACAGCAACCCTTGTCCGGGACGACTCCCGGGGAGGCAAACGGACAATCAGGACCAACCAGTTCTTGGCAGATACATATCCGTAACATAGTGGGATGTAACGCCTGTTACGTACGAGCGTGTGTCGAGGGCGGGCATGGCCAACAGGG
Organism: Specibacter sp. RAF43; assembly: GCF_052114065.1. Classification (NCBI taxonomy): domain Bacteria; kingdom Bacillati; phylum Actinomycetota; class Actinomycetes; order Micrococcales; family Micrococcaceae; genus Specibacter; species Specibacter sp. RAF43. The sequence continues at coordinate 1,694 of NZ_JBFREA010000046.1, forward strand.
ACCCAGGGAATGATTCCCTCCCGTATCAACCAAAGACGTAGATTCATTTTTAGTCTACAAACGGCCAGGGGCGCAAGGCGTCCCTTGGCCGACGGTCACCGGCACGGCCCAGGGGGCCCCAAAACCCGGTGGCGGCGGGGGTGGTCGCCAAGTTTTGCAAAGCCTAGACTCTCAAAGGTGTTGAACGTTTCGAATGAACCGTTCCCGCCGCACGTCCTGCGGGAATACACCATGCTGGCCGACGGCGAACGTGCGGCCTTGCTGGGCCCCCGCGGCGACGTGGTGTGGATGTGCGCACCGCGCTGGCACAGCGACGCCGTATTCTCGGCCCTTGTGGGCGGGCCAGGGGTGTTTGCCGTGACCCCCACGGATCTGCACACCGTCTGGGGCGGAAGCTACGAGGACGGCACGCTTGTTTGGCGCAGCCGCTGGACCACGCATTCCAGCCTGATCGAGTGCCGGGAGGCCCTCACGTACCCGGGCGAGCGTGAGCGGGCCGTCCTTCTGCGCCGGCTGCGCGCCGTCGCTGGTGCCGCGTCCGTCCGGGTGGTCCTCGACGCGCGGGCCAACTTCGGCAGGCGCAAAATGAGCCGCCTGGCCCTCTCGGAGGGCCTCTGGACGGCCCGGTCGGGCGAATTGCACATACGGCTCAGCGGGGCCGCTAAGGCCCGGATCGACGAAGGCGTGCTTTCGTTGGAGATCAACCTCCCCGAGGGGCAGGAACATGACTTGGTGCTGGAGGTTTCCTCGACCCGCCTGCCGCGCAGGCCGCCGGACCCGGACGAGTCCTGGACTGCCACCGAGCAGGCCTGGAAACGGGCCGTCCCCACCTTGGACAACACCATCGCCGCCGACGACGCACGCCAGTCATATGCAGTGCTGCGCGGCATGACTGGGGCGGGAGGCGCCATGGTGGCCGCCGCCACGATGGGACTGCCGGAACGAGCCAACGAGAAGCGCAACTACGACTACCGCTACGCATGGATCCGCGACCAGTGCTTTGCGGGCGAGGCCGCCGCGGCCTGTGGCGCATTTAGTCTGCTGGATGACGCCGTCGGCTTCGTCGCAGGACGATTGCTTGCGGACGGCCCGCGGCTGCGGCCGGCGTACACGGTCGACTGTGAGCGGATCCCGGATGAAAGGGATCTGGGACGGCACAGTTCCCGATAGTACGCAAGGTCCGTTCCGTATTCGCCCGCCGCAACGTCGGCGTCAACCCGTCGGCGGACCTCGCGCAGACCCGCGAAATCGTCCGAGGGCACCGGTTCCTCCAACCAACCGATCTTGAGGTCCTGGACCCTCTGCATTACCCTGATGGCCTGCTTGGCCGTGTATGCCCCGTTGGCGTCGACGAACAGTGCGGTTTCGGGACCGATGATCTCACGGGCCTGTTGCATCCTGGCCACGTCCCGGTCTTCGCTGGTGCCAAAGGATTCGCCAATCTTGATCTTGACCCGCGGGATTCCCTGGCCGTGCACCCAGCCTGTCAGCTGATCGGTGAGCTGTGTTCGGCGGTACGTGGTGAAGCCGCCACTGCCGTAAACGGCGACGTCATTGCGCACGGCACCCAGGAGGCGGTRCAACGGCAGGCCGAGCAGGCGCGCCTTGAGGTCCCACAAGGCGCAGTCCACGGCCGAGATGGCATAGCTGGCCGTTCCCGGAAGCGGGGCATTGCGTGCTGCACGGGCCATGGCGCCGGTCGCACGGCCCACATCGAGCGCGGGCAGGCCCACCACGACGGGGGAGAGCAGTCCCGTGGCCAGGTTCTGGCAGGCGGCCGGCCCATACGTCCATCCGAAGCCCGTCAGTCCGTCGGCGCGGACTTTCACCAGCACCAACGTGGTGGATCCCCAGGCGAACGTGCCGTCTCCCTCCGGAGCGTCGGTGGGTACGGTGTAGGCCGCTGCCTGCAGTTCCTCGACGGCGGGGTCACGTTGCATCTGGGCCCTCCTTGTGGGGGAGCGCCTCCTGGAGTTTCGTCTTCACTCCCTCCTTGATGAAGCCCCAGGCGCTGGCGTCGCCCTTCATGACGGACTTGGCGCTGTCCATCGCCTGCGCCAGGGTGGCGTGTGGGGGGATCGGAGGGACGTTGGGGTCGACCCGGACGTCGAGGACAGTGGGCCGGTCGGCGGCGAGCGCGCGCTCCCAGGCCGGGCCGACGTCGTCGGGCGTCTCCACGGTGATGCCCTGCAGGCCCAACAGGTTCGCGAAGTCGCCGTAGGGGACGTCGGGCAGGGTCTGTGACGGCTCGAACGACGGCGCGCCCTCCATGGCGCGCATCTCCCAAGTGACCTGGTTGAGGTCGTTATTGTGCAGCACGGCCACGATCAGGCGGGGGTCATCCCATTCCTGCCAGTAGTGCTTGATGGTGGCCAGCTCGGCCATGCCGTTCATTTGCATGGCCCCGTCGCCGGCGAAGGCCACGACCGGGCGGTCCGGGTGGCCGAACTTCGCGCCAATGGCGTACGGCACGGCCGGGCCCATGGTGGCGAGGGCGCCGGAGAGGGAACCGCGCATCTCGTCACGGAAGCGCAGCTGGCGGGCGTACCAATTGGCGCTGGAACCGGAATCAGCCGTGACGATGGCATTGGACGGCAGGCGGGAGGAGAGTTCTGAAAACAGCCGCATCGGGTTGATCGGCTCGGCGTCCACGCCGGCCTCCATGTCCATGGTTTCCCACCAGCGGGCCACGTTGTCCACGATGGTTGTGCGCCAGGATGTGTCCTCGCGGGGGTGCAGCAGGGGGATCAGTGCCTCAAGGGCCGTTTTCGCGTCGGCGACGATGTTGCATTCGTACCCGTACCGCAATCCGATCATCTTCGCGTCCACGTCGATTTGCACGGCGCGGGCCTGCCCCGGTTCCGGCATGAACTGGGTGTAGGGGAAGCTGGACCCCACGGTCAGGAGTGTGTCGCAGTCGCGCATCATTTCGTAGCTTGGCCGGGTGCCCAGGAGTCCGATGGAGCCTGTGACGTAGGGTTGGTGGTCGGAGAGGACGTCCTTGCCGAGCAGTGCCTTCGCCACTCCGGCGCCGAGCAGTTGCGCGACCTCCATCACCTCTGCCCGGGCGCCGCCGGCCCCGGTGCCAATCAGCATGGCCACCTTCTTGCCCGCGTTGAGGATGGCGGCGGCATCCCGGACGGCCGCCGGGTCGGGGCTGATGGTGGGCCAGCGTACGCCAAGGCTCGAGGGGACCATCTTGAACGCATGGGTGGGCCCGGAGTAGGGCATCTCCTGCACGTCGGAAGGAATGATGACCGCCGTCGGGGCCCGTTCGGCCAGGGCGATGCGGATGGCACGGTCCACGACGTTGGGAAGCTGCTGTGGGACGGTGACCATCTGGACGTAATTGCCGGCCACGTCCTTGAACAGGCTCAGCAAATCCACCTCCTGCTGGTAGGCGCCCCCCATGGCGCTTTGCGCCGTCTGGCCGACGATGGCGACGACCGGCACATGGTCCAGCTTCGCGTCGTAGAGCCCGTTGAGCAGGTGGATCGCACCGGGGCCGGAGGTTGCCATGCACACACCCACCCGGCCGGTGAACTTGGCGTAGCCGACGGCCTCGAACGCTGACATCTCCTCGTGCCGGGACTGGATGAATTTGGGCTTGTTCCCGGCCCGGCCGAACGCGGCCAGCGTCCCGTTGATCCCGTCCCCGGGAAACGCGAATACGTGCTCAACCCCCCATTCGCGCAGGCGCGCCAGCAGGAAGTCTGAAACTGTCTCCTTGGCCATGATGCATTCCTTTCAGTGGGTGCCGGCGCGGCTGCCGGCGATGAGCCGCGACGCCGCGCGCGCTGCGACGGCCATGATGGTCAGGGCTGGGTTGGCGCTGCCCTGCGTGGGCAGCACGCTGCCGTCCACGATGAGCAGGTTCGGTACGGCGAAGCTCACACAGTCGGCATCGACCACTCCGGCGTCTTCGGTTGCGGCCATCCTGGCTCCGCCGACGAGGTGGGCGTAGCGGTCGATCGTCATGACCTCTTCGGCACCGGCTGCGCGCAGGATTTCCTCCATGACGGACCGGGCGGCGCGCATCAGGGCCCGGTCGTTGTCGCATTGCGAGTAGCTGAACTTGGCGACGGGCATGCCGCGGCGGTCCTTTTCGTCGGCGAGCGTCACCCGATTGTCCGCCTGGGGCAGCAGTTCACACAGCGCGCCCAGTGCGGCCCAGTGCACGTAGTCGCTCATGTACGCCCTCAGGTCCGTACCCCAGTGGCCCTGCGCCACGACGTGCTCGGCCCACGTGATCGGCAGCGGTGAAACGGTTTGGATGGAAAAGCCGCGCTTGTAGGGTTTGGCGGGGTCGGTTTCGTAGAAGGCCTCGGTGCTGACCTCGGGCGGGGGAGCCTTCCACATGCGCACCTCCGCATCGAAGCGGCCGGCGGTTTGGGGCGCGCCCTGGACCATGAGGTAGCGGCCCACCTGGTCGAAGTCGTTGCACAGGCCGTCCGGGAATCGTTTCGTGGCGGAGTTGAGCAGCAGCCGCGGCGTTTCGATGGAGTAGCCGGCGACGGCGACCATGCGGGCCCGTTGGAAGTGTTCCGTGCCGCGGTGCTCGTAGTGGACCCCGGTAGCCCGGCCGGTGCGCCCGTCCACCTCCAGGCGTGTGACCATCGAGTCGGCGCGGACCTCGGCGCCGTGCGCCAGGGCGTCCGGTATGTGCGTGATCAGTGGCGAGGCCTTGGCATTGACCTTGCACCCCTGCAGGCAGAAGCCCCGGTAGATGCAGTGCGGCCGGTTGCCGAATCGACCGTTGGTGATGGCCACGGGTCCCACCTTCGCCGTGATGCCCAGCTGCCGTGCCCCGCGCAGGAACGTTTCCCCGTTGCCCGATACCGGGTGCGGCCGGTGCGGGTAGCCGTGTGGTTCCCCCCAAGGCCAGTGTTCGCCCGCCACGGGCAGCTCGGCCTCCAGATCCTGGTAATGGGGCCGGAGGTCTTCGTAGCCTATTGGCCAGTCGGCGCCGACGCCGTCCACGGCGTGGGTGTGGAAGTCGCTGGGATGGAATCGGGGTACGTAGCCGGCGAAGTGCACCATTGACCCGCCAACGCCTCGTCCGGAGTTGTTCGAACCCAGTGGCACCGGGTCGGTGCCGGAGATGACCCGGGGCTCCGTCCAGTACAGGTGGTGGGATGCAGCCTCATCGCTCACCCAATCCACCCCGGGGTCCCAGAACGGCCCGGCCTCCAGGACCAGCACGCGCCACCCGGCCCGGGCCAGGCGTTGGAGCAGCGTGGAACCGCCGGCTCCGGCACCGACCACCACCAGATCCACCTCGTCACCGTCGTCAAAGCGGCGCATGCCCTCCCGGAGCCCGTGGTTCAGGCCGGGGCCGGCCGGCAGCAGCCAGGCTGATTCGTTGCGGCCGCGAACCCGGTTCACGGCCGCGCTGCCCGCCACGCCGGGTCCTGCGCCGGCCGCGCATCGGCCACCTCCACCGGATCCCGGGCATCCAGTCCCAGGTTTTTGTAGCCGCGCGGATACGCGGGACCGGCAAAGCCGATTTCGTCCCAGGCCCACGGGTGGGAGTAAAAGGCCGTGCACGCATACCGCGTCCACAGGCTCCACACGCGGGTTGCGGGCCAGTCGTGCCACAGTTCCTTTCCGAGGTTCTGGATGCTCTGGAGCACCCGGTGCTGTTCCTCCCAGGAGGCATCGGCGAATTCGGTGCCACAGCGCAGGAGCGCATCGTGGTCAAGCCAGGCCAGGGTGAGCTGCCAGGCACGCCCGTCATCCGTCATTTCCTCAAAGTGCCAGCCGTCGGTCTGACCCTCCGCCAGCCGTGCGTCGACCATTTGCACTATCGGGATGCGCGGCTCCTCCCGCTGGCCCAGCAACTGGTTAAACAGGGCATCCGCGGCCGCCTCCTGGGAGGGCGAGAGGTAGCGCATGTGCGGTTGGCGGCCCAGCCGCTGCATCACCGCCGCCGTTGTCTGCTCGTCCCAATGACTGGCGAGTGACGCAGTGTGCAGGCCGGGAAAGCGTCCGCCGCCGTCGCGCTCAGACAGGGGCAGCGCGTCACCCGCCCTCGGGGCCGTCATCGTTCGCGTCTGAGGATGGCGGCCAACAATCCCATGGCCCCGACCATGGTGACCAAAAGCGGGGCCAACAGCGGCGGGCCCATTTCCATGTTGTAGCGCAGGTTTGCGAAGCCGCCTGGCTTTTGCGCTATCCCCCGCGCATGCAGCCAGGTGCCTTGCAGCCCGTTGGCAACAATTAGCGCAGAGGCCACGGGAAGCGCCGTCTTGGCCAGGCGCTTGCTGAAGAACCCGGCGACGCCGGCGGCCGCGCCGACCGGGCCAAGGACGATGGGTGCCCACATCCACGGGTCGCCGAAACTGGCCTTGTCGTGCTCGAAGTAGATCTCCGCAGCCGTCACCAGCGAGCCCACGGCCGTCACGGCGGACAGCGAACGCTCGAAGCGACCGGTCTCGATGTTGTGCACCATCCGGTCAATGCCAACCAGTGCCTCCGCGACCGGTTCGGGCGCTTGAGCGCGACGTTTAGGCAAGGCATTCATGGTGTCTCCTCTCAATTCCGGCGGGTTCAATGGGTGCTCCGCCGCGCCAGGGTGAGGACACTGGCCAGTCCGGCCAATGCCGCCGCAACCAGCAGCCCGTGGTGCTGGGAGGCCCACAGCTGGGCGCTGCGCGGAGAGGACCTCTCGTCAAAGGCGCCATGGGCGCCGTAGTCCCGTTCGGCGTCGGCCGGTTCCCACAGATTGGCCGGTTGGTCCGCCGGCTTCGCTTCGGCGGTCTGCTGAGACTCATATCCTGTCCGGGCCAGGTATCGATCCAGCAATCCGGGAGCGATCGCGTTCGCGGCCAGGACTTTCATGGTGCTCCCGCCGACCCAGTATTCACGCCGTCGGGGGTGGGCGGCGGCGTACAGTACCGCCCGGGCTGCCACCTCCGGCTGGTAAATGGGCGGCACCGGCTGGGCCTTGCGGGGAAGCCGGGAGAGCACCCACGAGAATTGCGGGGTGTTAACCGCCGGCATCTGCACCATCGTGGCATGTATGCCGCTGTGGTCGTGCAAAAGCTCACACCGCAGTGATTCATGGAACCCCTGGATGGCGTGCTTGGCGCCACAGTAGGCGCTTTGCAACGGGATGCCCCTATAGGCGAGCGCCGAGCCGACCTGGACGATCGTGCCGCGGCCGCGGGGGATCATGCGATGGAGCGCGCTCATGGTGCCATAGACGAAGCCGAGGTAGGAGACATCCGTGACGCGCTTGAACTCGCCGGCGCTGATTTCGGATAAGGGTGCAAAAACGGACGTGAACGCGACATTGACCCACACGTCGATGGGCCCCCATTCCGCCTCGACCCGCTCCGCCGCGGCGTCAACTTCCGCCGCCACGGCCATGTCCACGCAGATCGGCAGGGCCGCCCCTCCCGCTTCGGACACCTCGGCCGCCGCGGCCGACAGGCCGGCCGCACCGCGCGCCAGCAGTGCGACGTTGTCCCCGGCGCGGGCGAACGCAACGGCGGTGGCCCGGCCGATGCCTCCGCTGGCCCCGGTCACCACCACCACCCGCGGATGCCGGCCGACGCCGGCGGCCGATGCCGCTCCCGCGGGGGATGGGCTTGCCGGGTGGTGGTTGGTTGCTGGTTCCGTGGAAGAGTACATGAATCGTCCTTTGGCAGGGCCGCGGCAATTCGCAGCCGGCGCTGCTTGCCGACTAGGTGCCGTGCCACGGTTGAACCCTGCGCCGTCGGCACGTCCGGTTGTTCGGGCGGCGTGCCTGGTGCATGACCTCAACCCTTCTTGACGCTATCGCGGCCCTCGGTCGTTGTCCACAGGTTGGCGCCAATCGCCTGCCTCGTTGTTGCGGTCCAAAGGTCTGTCAGGGGTGGCCTGTTCTGCCAAAATCGGGGTCCCAATGCGGTGTTCCAGCCGGGAACACATCTTCTCCAGGACTGCTCGGTCCTGCTTCTTGCCCGGCCTGAAATATGGGAGAAACTTCTGTATCCCAGTGCTTTCAGAGGCGAAAAATTTGGCCAGCGGATACACAAAATTAACCGCCCGCGTCGTCAGTATTGAAGTCTGGCTCACGCCTGAGCAGCGAGTTGCTGTCCGGGGCCACGAACTCGGACACGTCCTACTGCACGTCACCAACGGCGGGCTGGGCCAGCCGCACGGCAGCAGCGCCGAGGATCGAGACCTCGCAGAAGTGGAAGCCGAATCCGCTGACCGGGGCATATTCCATCCTTCACCCGGCTGCTGGCGGCAAAGCCCTTGTCCGGAACCGATAACGCCGGGTCAGTTCTCGGCCGGGCGTTGGCCGCGACGTGCAATGGCGTCGAGTACCTGCTGCCTTGAGAGCCCGCGCTGTCGCTGAGCGACGGCGATCGCGAACTGCAGGACATCGCTTCGCCTGCCTTCTCGCACATCGGCCCTTACCGTGGAGCGGCCGAGCTGTTGGGCTGCGGCAAGACGGTGGTGGCCATCGGCCAGAAGCAAATTGCCGTTGACGTTAAACACCACCACAGGCGTCGACTCGTCCAGATGCTTTAAGTAGTACGAAACCCGGTCTGGATCCAGATGGGGCCGGCTGCGCTCGATCGAGTCTTGCGCCAGGTCACAAATCGAAAGCTCAATGATCGGCATGCGTCCAGTTTGACCTATGAGGGCGAAGGATCGCACGACTGGCTGATTGACGATGCAGAGGGCTTGCAGCGCCTCGGTTCGCTGCATCGCTGTCGCGGTGGACAACCGGTCGGCCGATCCGCTCGGTCAGTGTCACGATGATCCCCGGGACCCAACCGTGTCCGTTGTGGTCGTGTTGACAGTGACAACGCATTTTTCGTCGGACTCTCAGGACTGGGCTCCACATTCGTTACCCGTCGATGCCGCAGCCAAACAAGTGCCATGATTCCTGGGATGCTTCTATATTTGTCAAGCTGCCGATAGCGGCGGAATTGTTGTCAGGGTCCGGTGGATTAGTCTGTTGATGTAGCGCTTGATGCTCCGTCCTCCGGCGGTCCGGCGTCGACGTATGCGCGGGTGCCTTGATGGGTGCGCATCCTCGCGCCCATACCGCGCATCGCCGGCAGCGAGGGCGCGTGCTTAATGGTCAGGTTCGTGATCTGGATTTCATTGGCTTTCAAGTCACTATCCGGTCCGAAACCTGCTTGGCAAGGTGCACGGGTTCGCTCCGGGCAATAGCGGCACCGAGTGCTTCATCGCGTTGGCGCCACGCCGATGATCCTAATTTGAGCCGCCGCCGATTGGATAAGCGGTGCCTCGCACAGGTCCACAGTTGTTGGACTCGAGATTCCCTATCTGACTCCACAAGCGGTCAGTGCGCGATTCATTCCTCCTCTGGGGCCACTCATAGTGGGGGTGCCTTCTCATTGGCGCGGTCGGACGCGTTTGTGGTCGGGAAAGAATCCGTGGTCGAGACCCCAGAGGATGGCGTTCGAGCGGTCGGTGACACCGATACGGCGGTAGCAGCTACGGATAAAAGGTCTTGACGGTATTGACTGATAGCCGGGCCCTGTCTGCTATCTCGGCGTTACCGAGGCCTTGGG
>NZ_JBFREA010000047.1:0-10990 GCF_052114065.1 Specibacter sp. RAF43
GGCCGGGACGGGGGTGAACGCCGGCAGTCCCGCCAGGGCCGGGGCGTCGGCGGTGAAGGGCTCAATGGGGGGAAGGGCGGCCCGTGCGGTAAGGATCGCCGCCACGTGCTCGGTGGCGTTCCCGCCCGGGGTTCCGGGATCATTGGCCGGGGTGCTCATACCACCATTATCCTAGAACACAAAAACGATGTCAATGGATAGTGCAGAATTGTGTACAAACATATGTTCTACTTGTGCCGGCCGGCAGTGGTCTTCGCCGAGGTGGACAGCTGGGTGAGTTAGGTGTACAGCTAAGCGGTTGCGGCCTGGTCCCCGTCAGCGGGTTTCTGCAGTTTGTCCGCCGCGGCGGCCAGGGCCGCTGCGGGCTCCACCTGGAGGCCGTACAGTGCTTCAAGGCCTGCCAGGTAGCTCTCCGCGTCGCCCGCGGCCGCCAGTTCCTTGGCGCGGACGGTGGGCACGTGCAGGAGCTGCTTGACCATGCGGCGCATGGCGAACTCCACCTCGGCGGTCGCCGCCGTGCAGCCGTGTTGCTGGCGGATCTTGGCGATCTCATCGTCGAGCACGCTCATGGTGTGCCGGCGCAGCGCCACGATGGCATGGTCGAGCGAGCGGGCGTTTTGGGCCTGCTCAAAACTCGTGGCGGCGTCGGCCACGAGCGCGGCGGCCTCCGCGAGCGTGGCGGCCTGTTCGGCGGGCGCCGCCTGCCGCACGGTTTCCAGGGTCAGCAGTTCAACGTTGGGGAGGTCGGCGATCTCCGGGGCAAAGTCGTGGGTGAGCGCCAGATCGATGACCGTCAGCGGCGCGTGCACCCCGCGGCGCGCGTGGGCCAGCTCGGCGGCCGTGATCTGCTGGTCCGAGCCGCTGCAGCCCAGCAGCAGGTCCGCGTCCGCCWGGGCGTGGTCCAGGGTCTCATGGGTCAGGGCACGTCCGGTGCGGGAGGCCACAAACGTTTCCGCCCGGCCCGAGGAGGAAAATACCCGGATGTCCGTGCAGCCGCGCTGGGTCAGCTGGGCCATTGCGGCGCCGGCATAGGCGCCGGTGCCAAACAGGACGGCGGTCTTGCCGGCCAGCGACGGACCATCCTGAAGATCCGCGGCGAGATCCAGGGCAACGGAGACGATCGACATCCCGCGCCGGCCCAGGGCCGTCTGCGCACCCACGTCCTTGGCGGTCTTGGAAGCGGCCTGGAACAATCGCACGAGCGCAGGGGTGCTGACGCCCGCATCCTGGGCCGAGCTGAGGGCCCGGCGCACCTGGCCGGCGATCTCGCGTTCGCCCACCACGGCCGATTCCAGTCCGGTGCTGACGGCAAAGAGGTGGCGGGGGACGGCCGGCCCCTGCTGGGTGGCCAGGGCGGAGGAGACCTGCTGTTCGGTAAGCCCTGTCCGCGCACTGACTGCGGCCACGATGCTGCTGCGGGCCGACTCGATTTCCTCGACGCTGCGGGCCTGGGCGTAAAGCTCGAAGCGGTTGCAGGTGGCCAGGGTTACCAGCCCCACCACGTCATTGTCGCTGGACACGACGTCGGCACTGACCTCGGCGGCGCCGGCGCTGAGGCGGGCAACGGTTTCGAGGTCGAGGCTTGAGTGCGAGGCAACTAATGAAAAGAGAACCACAATTTCACCATGGTAGCCCTTTAATGTCCCTGTTTAGGGACAGGATGGCCTAAAACGTCAGCAAGTGGCTGTGATGCTCCTTACCCGCCCCCCGCCGGTGGGCCCGTAATTGCGCCAGCGGGAGGGCCGGCGCGTGCACGAACACTGCCGTTTCCCTCTGTATGGTGGTGCCATGACACTGAGCCCAGCTCATCCGTTGATGGATGGACGTACCGCCAATTCCCCCCTCATCACCGCCTACCGCGGCGGCAGGCCGGCCCGACGGCCCGTCTGGTTCATGCGCCAGGCCGGCCGGTCGCTGCCGGAATACCGTGAACTGCGGGTGGGCACCACCATGCTCGAATCCTGCCTCAGGCCGGCCATGGCCGCGGAAATCACCCTGCAGCCCGTGCGCCGCCACGACGTCGACGCCGCCATCTTCTTCTCCGACATCGTGATTCCACTGAAGCTGGCCGGGGTGGGCGTGGACATCGTCCCCGGCGTCGGCCCCGTGCTGGAGCACCCCGTCAGGACCGCCGAGGACGTGGCAAATCTGCCCGAACTCACGGACGAGGCCCTGGATCCCATCCGCGAGGCCGTGGCCCTGACGGTCGCCGAGCTGGGCAGCACCCCGCTGATCGGTTTTGCCGGGGCACCGTTCACGGTGGCCGCCTACATGGTGGAGGGCCGCCCGACCCGCGACCACCTGGGCCCGCGCACCATGATGCACGCCGAACCGGAGGTATGGGCGGCGCTGATGAACTGGGCCGCCGACGCGTCGGGCAAGTTCCTGCGGGCCCAGATCGAGGCTGGGGCCAGCGCCGCCCAGCTCTTCGACTCCTGGGCGGGGTCGCTGGGACTGGCCGACTACACCGAACACGTGGCCCCGGCGTCGTCCCGGGCCCTGGACCACGTCCGGGACCTGGGCGTGCCGCTCATCCACTTCGGCACCGGCACCTCCGAACTGCTCGGCGCCATGTACAACGTGGGCGTGGACGTGATGGGCGTCGACTACCGGCTGCCGCTCGATGAGGCCAATCGCCGCCTGGGCGGCACGGTGCCACTGCAGGGCAACATCGACCCGGCGCTGCTGAGCGCGCCGTGGGACGTGCTCGAAGCCCATGTGCGCGACGTCGTGGCCGCCGGCGCCACCGCCCCCGGGCATGTGGTGAACTTGGGGCACGGCGTCCCGCCGGAAACAGACCCCGCCGTGCTCACACGCGTCGTGGAACTGATCCACTCGATCCAGCCGTAAGCAACCAGCCGCCCGCCACACCCTCAAGGACCGCGCATGGAACACCGCATCACCCGCACGCACCGGACCGGCCCGCGCGCCGTGGTGGTGGGCGGCGGCGTCTCCGGGCTGCTTGCCGCCAAGGACCTGGCAGCGGCCGGCTACCGGGTGCGCGTGTTGGAAGCGGCAACCGTGTGGGGCGGCTGCGTCGGCGTCCACGAGGTGGCCGGGGTGAGCCTGGACAGCGGCGCGGAATCGTTCGCGACCCGCAGTACGGCCGTGGCTGACCTGGCCGCCGAGCTGGGACTGGCCGACGCCATTGAAACCCCCCACCCCTCCGGGGCCTGGGTGTGGCTGCCCGAGGGCCCCGTGCCGCTGCCCCGCACCGGCCTTCTGGGCATCCCCTCCGACGTGCATGCGCCGGAGGTTCGCGCCGCGCTGGGCCGCGCCGGCGTCCTTCGGGCCGCCCTGGATGCGCGGATGCCGGCCTCCGTTGGCACCAGCGGCGCCGTGTGCAGCGTGGCCGAGCTGGTCCGGGCGCGCATGGGCCGCCGCGTCCTGGAACGGTTGGTGGCCCCCGTGGTGGGAGGAGTCCATTCCGCCGATCCCGAACTCCTGGACATCGACATGGTGGCCCCCGGGCTGCGGGCCGGCATCCGCGAACACGGTTCGCTGGCCGCCGCCGTGGCCGCGCAGCGTTCCGCCGGGGCCGGGGCCAAGGCGGGTTCGGCCGTGGCGGGGCTCGCCGGAGGGATGAACACGCTTGTCTCCGCGCTCGTCGCGCACCTGCGCGCGGCAGGGGTCGAGCTGGACGCCGGCCACACCGTCACCCGGATTTCCCGCCCGAACCCGGGCCACGAGCCGGCGGCCGACGGCGGAACCCCCGCCCGCTGGCAGCTCGCCTGGGCGGCGGGTCCGGACCGGGATGCCCGCCGGGACGCCCGCCGAGAAGACCGCCGGGCGCCGGGCGGTCGGGCCGCCACCGGATCCGCCGCCACGGGATCCGACGCGAGATCCATCGCCACGGGATCCGCCGAGGCGGACCTGCTCGTGCTGGCCGTGGACGGGCCCACGGCCGTGAAGCTGCTCGCCGACGAGCTTCCCGAGCTGCTGCCGCTGGCGCCGGCACCCGGTCCGGACATCCGGCTCGTCACGCTGGTGGTGGACGTGCCCGAACTTGACTCCCGGCCCCGCGGCACCGGGATCCTGGTGGCCCCGCAGGTGGAGGGCATCCAGGCCAAGGCCCTCACCCACGCCACCGCCAAATGGGACTGGCTGGCCGGCTCCACCGGCCCCGGCACGCACGTGCTGCGCCTGTCCTACGGCCGGGCGGGCGTGGCGGCCGCCGACGCCGTCCGCCGCACCGCGCCGGTCGGTGACGGGCCCCTGATCGCCACGGCGCTCACCGACGCCACGAAACTCCTCGGCGTGGAGGTCACCGACGCCGACGTCCTGGGGGCGGACGTTGTCCGCTGGCGCGGCGCCCTGCCCTTCGCCGCCGTCGGGCACCGGGCGAAGATGCAACAGGTCCGTGAAATCGCCGCACGCGCCCCGGGGCTGCTGCTGCTGGGCGGGTGGCTGTCCGGGAATGGCTTGGCGGCCGTCGTGGCGGACACGCGCCGACAGTTGGCGGCCCTGCCGGATGCCGCCCAACCGCGGTGAGATTCCTCACCTTCTACGCCATGTAGAGAACTTGGGTTTCCGGTTTCAGGGCCCTTGGGTGCAAACTTGAATCCATGAGCCACACTTTCGCGGAATCTGTCACCAAAACCCCTGAGCCCGGCACCGCCGCGGCCACGCCGTTCACCCTGTGGACCGTTTTCAAGCGCACCGGATCCTTCACCGGCGTTGGCGGACCGGCCATTGACGACTTCCAGGCACTGGAAGCGCAGTTTGCCCAGGACAACATCACCTTGCGCGGCACCTACGACGTCTCCGCGATGCGCTCCGACGCGGACATCATGGTGTGGCTGGTGGGTCCCAGCGCCGAGGGCCTGCAGCAGGCCGTGCGCGCCATTCGCCGCAGCGACCTGTTCGCCAACACCGAAATCTCCTGGTCCGCCATGGGCGTGCACCGCGAAGCGGAATTCGCCAAGGACCACGCGCCGTCCTACATGGGCCCGAAGGCGCCCAGGGGCTGGGTGTGCGTGTACCCGTTCGTGCGCTCCTACGACTGGTACATCCTGCCCGCCGAGGACCGCAGCCGCATGCTCCGCGACCACGGCATGCTGGGCCGCGACTTCCCGCAGGTGCAGGCCAACACGGTCTCGGCGTTCGCGCTGGGCGACTGGGAATGGCTGCTGGGCCTGGAGGCAGACGAGCTCACCGACCTCGTTGACATGATGCGCCACCTGCGCTCCACCGACGCCCGCCTGCACGTGCGCGATGAAATCCCGTTCTACACGGGCCGCCGGATCAACGCGGCCGAGGTCGCCGAGGTCCTTCGGTGACCAGCTTTGCCGGCGCCCCGGTGGCGGAGCGCCAAAACTATGACGCCGTCCTGCTCGCCTCCTTTGGCGGGCCGGAGGGCCAGGACGACGTCATTCCGTTCCTGCGCAATGTCACGCGCGGGCGCGGGATCCCGGACGAGCGCCTCGAAGCGGTCAGCCACCACTACCGCGCCAACGGCGGCGTCAGCCCGATCAACGCCCAAAACCGGGCGCTGAAGGCCGCGCTGGAGGCCGAACTGGCCGCCCGCGGAATTGCGCTGCCGGTGCTGTGGGGCAACCGCAACTGGGCCCCCTACATCCCTCAGACCCTGCAGCAGGCCTACGACGCCGGCCACCGCCGACTCTTGATGGTCACCACCAGCGCGTACTCGTGCTACTCCAGCTGCCGCCAGTACCGCGAGGACATCGGCATGGCGCTGACGGAGACCGGACTCGACGGCAAACTTGCCGTGGACAAGGTGCGCCAGTACTTCGACCACCCGGGTTTCGTGGAACCGTTCATCGAGGGCACCGGCCAGTCCCTGGCCAAGGTCCGCACGCAGCTGGCAGACGCCGGCACGGCGGACGCCCCCATCCATGTGCTCTTTGCCACCCACTCGATTCCCCTCCGCGACGCCGAAGCGGCGGGCCGCTCCGAGGGTGAGCCACGCGAGTTTGCCGAAGGGTCCGCCTACGTGGCCCAGCACCTGGCCGTGGCGGAGGCCATCATGGCCCGCGTGGACCCGCAGCAGGACTGGTCCCTGGTGTACCAGTCCCGCTCCGGGGCCCCGCACGTGCCCTGGTTGGAGCCGGACATCAACGACGCCCTGGCCGAGCTGGCCGCCCAGGGCATCAAGGGCGTGGTGGTGGTGCCGGTGGGGTTTGTCAGCGACCACATGGAAGTTCTGTGGGACCTGGACACCGAAGCCAGGGAGACCTGCGCCGAACTGGGCCTGGCCTTTGACCGGGCACCGACCCCGTCCACGCACCAAAAGTTTGTCTCCGGCCTCGCGGAGCTGATCTGCGAGCGCGCGACCAACAATCGTGCCGACGCCGCCGTTGGCCCGGACCGCCCCGCCATGACCGGTCTTGGACCCTGGTACGACGTGTGCCGGCCCGGCTGTTGTGCCAATTTCCGCGGCGACAAGCCCGTCATTGCCGAAGTAGGCAGCAGCATTGGCCTCGTGGCCGCCCCGCCTGCCGGCCCCGCCCCCGTTCAAGGTGGTTCCTGAATCTACATGACTGAAATGGTGAAAACCGTGAAAATCGGCACCCGCGGCAGCAAGCTGGCGCTGAGCCAAACCCGGCAAATCACCGACGTCCTCACGGGCGTCGGCGGTTTTTCCGCGGAGATCGTGCCCGTGAAGACCGACGGCGACGTCCTGACCGGACCGCTGTCCCAGATGGGCGGCACCGGCGTGTTCGCCACCGCACTGCGTGCCGCCGTCCTGGACGGGCGCGTGGACGTGGCCGTGCACTCGCTCAAGGACCTGCCCACCGGCGCCGTCCCCGGCCTGGCGCTGGCCGCCGTGCCCGTGCGTGCGGACGCCCGCGACGCCCTGTGCGCGCGCGACGGCCTGACCTTCGCCACCTTGCCGCAGGGCGCCAGCATCGGCACGGGCTCCCCGCGCCGCGCCGCCCAGCTGCTGGCCGCCCGGCCCGACCTGGTGATCGTGGACATCCGCGGCAACGTCGACACCCGCCTGGCCCGCGTCCCCGGGCTGCCCGGCAACCCGGCGTCCGCGAAAGTCCCCGGAAAGACGGGCGACCTCGACGCCGTCGTGCTCGCCGCCGCCGGCCTGGGCCGGATCGACCGGCTCGACGTCGTCAGCGAATATCTCGAATCCTCCGTCATGCTTCCGGCCCCCGGCCAGGGCGCGCTGGCGCTGGAATGCCGTACCGCCGACGCCGATGCCAATGGCGTGCTGGGCCAGGCCCTCGCCGCCGTGGATGACGTCGACACCCGCCTGTCCATCACCGCCGAACGGGCGCTCCTGGCCCGCCTGGAGGCGGGGTGCAGCGCCCCCGTGGGCGCGTTCGCGTTCCGCAAGGGCTCCATGCTGTTCCTGGAGGCCGTGGTGTGCTCCCTCGACGGCGCCCGCTCCCTGCGCCTGAAGAAGGCCACCGACGGCCTCACCGGCGTCGGCGCCACGCTGCTGGGCATCGAGCTGGCCGAGGAACTCCTCGCCGGCGGTGCCGCCGACCTGGCGGACCTGGCCGGATCGGCAAAGTGACGCCAGGGCGGGGCCTGGCGCCGGGGCTCCGCGTTGCCGTGACCCGCAGCCGCGACCGGGCCGGCGCGCTGGCCGACGCGCTGGCGGCGGCCGGGGCCGAGCCGGTCCTGGTGCCCGTCATTGACTTTGAAGTGAGCGCTGATGCGGGGCTGGGCGATGCCGTGCGCCGGCTGGCCGCGGGGGAGTACCGCTGGCTCGTCATCAGCTCCATCACCACCGTGCGGGCGCTGAAGCAGTGGTGCGAAACCGCCGGCACCACCCTGGCCGAGCTGGTGCCCGCCGGCACGCGCGTGGCCACGATCGGCCCCACGTCCGTGGCCGTCCTGGCGGCCGAGGGCGTGCACGCCGAGCTGGCGCCCGTGGACGTGCAGTCGGCCGCCGGGCTGGTTGAGCTCTGGCCGGAATTCACGCCCGGGGACGGTGACGGCCGGGTGCTGCTGCCGCAGTCGAACCTGGCCGAACCAACACTTGTCGACGGGCTGGCGGCGAGGGGCTGGACTCCCGAGGTGGTCACCGCTTACCAGACCGTCGACTACCCCGCCGCGCCGGGCCTGCGCCTGACCGCCACGCTGTCCCGGTCCGCACCGGCCCATTCCGCACCGGCCCGGCCAGCTGGTGGCGGGCACGAGGGACGCTACCCCCTGCTCACCCCGGCCCAAGCGGCCGGTGAGGCGAAGGCGGGACGGATCAACGCCGTCGTGCTGGCCTCGGGGAGTGCGGCACGGAGGGTGGCCGGGACCATGGCCCCGTTGCCGGCGTCGTGCCTGGTGATCGCCATCGGCCAACCGACGCGCGATGAGGCCGAGCGGCTGGGCCTGCGCGTGGCCGCGACGGCCAAGCACCCCACGCCGGAAGGCATCGTGGCCGCGCTGGCCGACGCCCAGGCAAACTTTCACAGCAAATAATCCACAGGAGATACGAAGTGAGCTTCCCCCAGCACCGCCCCCGCCGGCTGCGCACCACCGCCGCCATGCGCCGGCTCGTCGCCGAATACTCCGTGACCCCGGCGGACCTGATCCTGCCCGCGTTCATCCGTGAGGACCTGGCCGAGCCCAGGCCGATCACGTCCATGCCCGGGGTGGTGCAGCACACCTCGGAGTCGCTGGTGGCCGCGGCGCGCGAGGCCGTGGAACTGGGGCTCGGCGGCATCATGCTGTTCGGGATTCCGGCCCAGCGCGACGCCACCGGGAGTGCCGGCCTGGACCCGTTCGGCGTGCTGAACAAGGCCATTCGGGACGTTCGCGCCGCCGTCGGCGACGAGCTGGTGGTCATGAGTGACCTCTGCCTGGACGAGTTCACCGACCACGGGCACTGCGGCGTGCTCGATGCCCACGGCGGCGTGGACAACGACGCCACCTTGGCCATCTACGCGAAGATGGCGGTGGCCCAGGCCGCCGCCGGCGCCCACCTGGTGGCCCCGTCCGGCATGATGGACGGCCAGGTCGCCGTCATCCGCGAGGCCCTGGACGCGGCCGGGTTCACCGATGTGTCCGTGCTGGCCTATGCCGCCAAGTATGCCTCCGCGTTCTACGGCCCCTTCCGTGAGGCCGTCGATTCCCAGCTTGCCGGCGACCGACACACCTACCAGATGGACCCGGGCAACCGGCGGGAGGCCCTGCACGAGGTGGAGCTGGACCTGGCCGAGGGCGCGGACATCGTCATGGTGAAACCGGCCATGAGCTACCTGGACATCCTGGCCGACGTGGCGGCCATGTCCCCGGTGCCGGTGGCGGCCTACCAAATCTCCGGCGAGTACGCCATGATCGAGGCCGCGGCCGCGAACGGCTGGATCAACCGCCGCGCGGCCATTGAGGAGTCCGTGCTGAGCATCAAGCGGGCCGGAGCCACCATGATCCTCACCTACTGGGCTGCAGAACTCGCCGGCTGGATCCGCAGCAACTAGCCTTAGTTTTCCGCATCGACTTTCAAGCGAGGATTTTCCCATGACCAGTTCGCAGGAACTTTTTGACCGTGCCAAGACCCTCATGCCCGGCGGGGTGAACTCGCCTGTGCGGGCCTTTGGCTCCGTGGGCGGCACACCGCGCTTCATGGTGAACGCCAAGGGCGCCTACCTGACGGATGCCGACGGCCGCGACTACGTGGACCTGGTCTGCTCCTGGGGCCCGGCCCTGCTGGGCCACGGACACCCGGACGTGCTCGCCGCCGTGCATGCCGCCGTGGACCACGGCCTGAGCTTTGGCGCCTCCACCCCGGCCGAAAGCGATCTGGCGGCCCTTGTGCAGGGCCGGGTGCCCGGCGTCGAGCGCCTGCGCATGGTCTCCACCGGCACCGAGGCCACCATGACCGCCGTGCGCCTGGCCCGCGGCTTCACCGGCCGTGAGCTGATCATCAAGTTTGCCGGCTGCTACCACGGCCACCTCGACTCCCTGCTGGCCGCGGCCGGCTCCGGCCTGGCGACCCTGGCGCTGCCCGGTTCCGCCGGCGTCACGGCCGCCACCGCCGCCGAGACGCTGGTGCTGCCCTACAACGACCTCGCGGCCGTGGAGGCCGCGTTTGCCCTGCATGGCGATCGCATCGCCGCCGTCATCACCGAGGCCGCGCCGGCCAACATGGGCGTCGTCACCCCGGGCGCGGGCTTCAACGCCGGCCTGTCCCGGATCACCTCCTTGCACGGTGCCCTGCTGATCCTCGATGAGGTCCTCACCGGCTTCCGCACCGGCCCGGCCGGGTACTGGGGCCTGACCGGTGTGAACGAGGGCTGGACCCCGGACCTGTTCACCTTCGGCAAGGTCATCGGCGGCGGGCTTCCGACGGCGGCGCTCGGCGGCCGCGCGGAGGTCATGGATTATCTGGCCCCCCTGGGGCCCGTGTACCAGGCCGGCACGCTGTCCGGGAACCCGGTGGCCATGGCCGCCGGCGTGGCCACCCTGACCGCGGCCACCGCGTCCGTGTACGCGACCGTGGACGCGCGCTCCCTGGAACTGTCCGCCGCCGTGTCCGCCGCCCTGTCCGCCGCGGGCGTGGACCACTCGATCCAGCGCGCCGGGAACCTGTTCTCCGTGGCGTTCGGCACCTCGGGCCGCGGCGTGCACAACTACGCCGACGTCCAGGCCCAGGACGTGTTCCGCTACGCGCCGTTCTTCCACTCCATGCTGGACTCCGGGGTCTATCTGCCCCCGAGCGTCTTCGAGGCCTGGTTCCTCTCCGCCGCCCACGACGACGCCGCCATGAACCGCATCTTCGACGCGCTCCCCGCCGCGGCCCGGGCGGCCGGGCAGGCCGCACCGGGGGCCGATTCGGCGACCCGGTAGGGATGCGTCCGGGGCGGATCATCCGATCCGTCCCCCGCACTGGGGGATCTCGCCGCAGGGGCCGTTCCGGCGTAGGATCTTAGCTCAAGAGATCCCAGCGATCCAAGCCGTGTGCGCGATGCAAAAGTTCCTGAAGTTCACTGTTCCGGCCGCCGCCCTGCTGGCCGTTTTGCCGTTGCTCGGCGCGGCCGCCGGTGCGGCGGCTGCGCCGGCCGCGGCGCCGGCC
>NZ_JBFREA010000048.1:0-8540 GCF_052114065.1 Specibacter sp. RAF43
GCCCAGCAGCGCGGCGCCCACGCCGGCGCCGCGGTGGTCGGCGGCGACCTCCACGTACGCCCACAGCCGGGCCGGGTGCAAGGTGGAGGAATACACGACCGCGGCCGCGACCGGAATGCCCTGGTCCTCGGCCACGACGGTCCGTCGCCAGGGCCCGGCGTCCTGGTCCGGCGCCAGCGCGGCACGGAACTGGCCGGCCGGGGCGGACTCGGCGTCGCCCCAGATTTCGCGCAGGGCGAGGTCATCGCCGTCACGCCACGGCCGGTACGTCAGCTCAGCCATGCGCTCTAGGCACCCAGCAGACGGGCGGCCAGATACGCCTGCACCTTGTCCAGGGAGACGCGCTCCTGGCTCATGGTGTCGCGTTCACGGATGGTCACGGCGTTGTCCTCGAGCGTGTCAAAATCCACCGTAATGCAAAACGGGGTGCCGATCTCGTCCTGGCGGCGGTAGCGGCGGCCGATCGCGCCGGCGTCGTCGAACTCGATGTTCCAGTGCCCGCGCAGCTGGTTGGCCAGCTCCTTGGCCTWGGGCGAGAGGTCCTCATTGCGGCTCAAGGGCAGGACGGCGGCCTTGACCGGGGCCAGGCGCGGATCCAGCCGGAGCACGGTGCGCTTGTCCACCCCGCCCTTCGCGTTCGGGGCCTCATCCTCGGTGAACGCGTCCACCAGGAAGGCCATCATGGAGCGGGTCAGGCCGAAGGAGGGCTCAATGACGTAGGGGGTGAAGCGTTCCCCGGTGGCCTGGTTGAAGTAGCTCAGCTCGGTGCCGGAGCCCTTCGTGTGGGAGCTGAGGTCGTAGTCGGTGCGGTTGGCCACGCCCATGAGCTCGCCCCACTCCGAGCCCTGGAAACCGAACTTGTACTCGAAGTCGATGGTGCCGGCGGAGTAGTGCGCGCGCTCGTCCTCGGGGACGTTGAACTGGCGCATGTTCTCCGGGTTGATGCCCAGGTCCAGGAACCAGGCCCAGCACAGGTCCACCCATTCCTTGAACCACTTCTCGGCGTCCTCGGGAGCCGTGAAGAACTCGATTTCCATCTGCTCGAATTCGCGGGTGCGGAAGATGAAGTTGCCGGGCGTGATCTCGTTGCGGAACGCCTTGCCGATCTGGCCGATGCCGAACGGCGGCTTCTTGCGGGAGGTGGTGAGCACGTTGTTGAAGTTCACGAAGATGCCCTGCGCGGTTTCCGGGCGCATGTAGTGCAGGCCGGCGGCCGAATCCACCGGGCCCAGGAACGTCTTGACCAGGCCGGAGAACAGCTGCGGCTCCGTCCACTGGCCCTTGGTGCCGCAGTCGGGGCACACGATCTCGCTCATGCCCTCCACGGGCTGGCGGTTCTTCTTCGCCGTGAAGGCCTCCACGAGGTGGTCCTGGCGGTGGCGCTTGTGGCACTGCGTGCACTCAACGAGCGGGTCGGTGAACGTGGCGACGTGGCCGGAGGCCTCCCATACGGCCTTGGGCAGGATGATGGAGGAATCCAGGCCCACCATGTCCTCGCGTCCGCGCACAAAGGACTGCCACCATTCGCGCTTGATGTTTTCCTTCAGCTCCACGCCGAGGGGCCCGTAGTCCCAGGCCGACCGCGAACCGCCGTAGATTTCACCGGCCTGGAACACAAAGCCGCGACGTTTCGCGAGGGAAATGACCTGGTCAAGCTTGGACTGAGGCGCCACTATTACTCCTATTAATTACGAGGCCGCTGGGTGCGGTCCGTCCCGGGCTCTAGCCTACCGGGCGGCAGGTGGGGTGGGGGAATTCGTCCCGTCCGCGCGGAACCGGCGGCGAGTTTCGCGCACGTTGTCCACTGGCGTCAAACTCACCGCGAGTTTTGCG
This sequence comes from Specibacter sp. RAF43, assembly GCF_052114065.1. Classification (NCBI taxonomy): domain Bacteria; kingdom Bacillati; phylum Actinomycetota; class Actinomycetes; order Micrococcales; family Micrococcaceae; genus Specibacter; species Specibacter sp. RAF43. The sequence goes on from NZ_JBFREA010000048.1 coordinate 1,834, forward strand.
CAGGGTGGAATTTCTCGGGTCCGCACTAGATGAGCACAACGCAGCTCGGGCTGCCAAAGTCCACGGTTTGGACGGGCGCCCCGGCCGGCAGCCCGTCGGCATCCAGCGCTAGCACGGTCACGGTGTTCGAGCGCTGGTTGGCCACATACATGCGGGCGGCGGTCAGGGCGAAGTGCCGGGGCCAGTCGCCGCCGCAGGCACTCACCCGCAGGAGCCGCGGCGCGGTGGGCGTGGCGCCGCCGAGCCCGGTCACGTCGAAGGCCACCAGCGTGTTGGGGCCGCGGACCGCGCCGTACAGGATGGCCTCATCGGCGGATAACTCAATGTGGGAGGGCAGGAACGCCTCCGGGACGCCAATGTCGTCCGCCGCCGCGGCCATCGGGACCTTGAACAGCCACCGCCACGAGTGGCCGGCCGCCGCCCCGGTCGCCGGATCCGGCTCAACGCGGCGGAGCACGTGCAGGTGTCCGTCCAGCTCCCCGGCCACGAGGAGGAAGTCGCCCCGGATGGCCGCGTGGCGCGGCCCGGTGCCCGGCGGCAGTTCGGCCGAGCCGATCCGCACCTGCCGGCCGCCCGCGGATTCATGTGGCGCGTATTCGCCGCTTTTGTACTCGTCGAGCCGGTCCGCGCCCAGGTCGCAGACCAGGACGGTCCCCCACGGCGTGGCCGTCACCTGGTGGCAGTGCGATGCGTCCTGCCTGTCCGCGACGGGCCCGCTGCCCGGGTGGGACAGCAGCTCGAGTGGCACCGGCGTGGTCCCGTCCCGCACGTCGGCGCCGTTTCGCAGATCCGCCAGGGACGCCACCGCGGTGGTGCCGCTGGAGTAGTTGGCCACCCAGATGGCGTCGCCGATCGGCAGCACGTGGCAAGGGTCGGCCCCTCCGGTCGGGGCCCGCCCCACGAGGGCCAGCGTGGCGGCCTCCAGCGCCGCCACCCGCCCGGCGGGCAGCTCCTCGACCGCAAGCAGGTACCGCCCGCTTGCGGCCAGGAAGGACGGGTTCCGGACGCCGGAGCCCCGCGCCGCCTGCGCCCCCACGGTGCCATCGGGCGCCAGGACATGGCGTGCCAGCCCGGGACCCGCCCCGTACCCGGCCTCCGTGTAGCCGCCCACCACCAGGCTCCCGGGCACGGCCGCGGAGGGGAACTTGATTGTTTCTTCTTCCATGGCGGGTCTCCCGGTAGCGCATTGGATCTCGCTCCCACGCTAGACCCCGCGCCCGCTCAAGTGAATCCGCCGGCGCGAATTCGCCGGGCAATTCGATGCGGCACAATTGACCCATGACATCACCGCAGACCAATGACCTGCCCATCCGCGATTCCATGATCCGCCTTGGCCAGCTGCTCAAGCTTGCCGGCCTGGCGGAGGACGGGGTGGAGGCCGCCGACCTCATCAAGAACGGCATGGTCACGGTCAATGGGGAGATCGACGAACGCCGCGGCCGCCAGCTGCACGACGGCGACGTGGTTACGGTGAACGGGGAATCGGTGCGTATCAGCACCCCGCACTAACGCTAGTTGAGCACCTTCAGCGTCAGGAACTCGCTCACATGGGCCATTTCCTGGGCGTTGATGCCGTGCCACATTCCGGTGTACAGGACCTTGGTCAGCTGGGTGTGGGCGCGCAGCCACGAATTGGTGTAATCCACCGACGCGGCGGGGATGACGGGATCCGCCTGGTCGCGGCCCCAGAAGATCTCCGGCTTCGCGGCGGCCGTGGCGGCGTCGTCAAAGTACGCGTGGCCGTCGGCCTCCACCACAAACCCGGACAGCCCGACGACGGCCGCATAGTCCGCCGGCCGGTGCCGCAGGAGCGTGGTCGCCAGGCACATGCCTTGGGAGAAGCCGAGCAAGGTGACGGACGTGTGTTGGTGACGAACGCCGTCGAGCCAGCCCTCCACCACCCCGGCCGCCGCCGTCACGGCATCCAGGGAGTAGGACAGGTCCGTGCGCAGCGGGAACCAGGCGTAGCCGGGACCGGCGGGCTCTGCGGCCCGGACGGAGGCGACGGTGAAGCCGGCCGGGAGCTGCGCGGCCAGGCCGAAGAGATCCTCCTCATCGGCGCCGTAGCCGTGGAACATCACGAGCAGCGGCGTGCCGGCCCGCTCGCTTTCGTGGCGGGACCACAGGACGGTGGGGGTGGGTGCACTCATGCGGACCATCTTTTCATGCCGGTGCCCGCGAATCGAACCGGCCGCGCGGGGCACCCAGGGTGGCGCAATGTCGCCGGTTGGCGGCAGGATGGGAAGGTGAGCGAATCTACGGCAGAGAACCCAAGCAGCCCGGCGGCCGCGCCCGCGGCCAGCCCGATCCACCCGTGGACCCGGTATGTCGCCATGGGCGACTCCTTCACCGAGGGAATCGGCGATCCCGAGTCCAGCAGCCCCGGCGGCTACCGCGGCTGGGCGGACCGGGTGGCGGAGGAACTCAGTCGCGGCTGCGATGACCTCAAGTACGCCAACCTGGCCATTCGCGGCCGGCTGCTGCAGCAGATCCTGGACGAACAGCTGGCTCCGGCGCTGGCCCTGAAACCGGACCTGATCAGCCTCTCCGCCGGCGGCAACGACCTGATCCGGCCGGGGTCGGACCCCGATGCCCTGGCGGAGTCGCTGGACGCGGCCGTGGCGGCGATGACGGCGGCCGGCGCCACGGTGCTGCTGTTCAACGGCCCCGACATCCGCGAGACCCCGGTGCTGGCGCTGGTCCGCGGGCGGGTGGCCATCTATAACGAGAACCTGCGCACCATCGCGGCGCGGCACGACGCCGTCATTGCCGACATGTGGTCGCTGCGACAACTCGGCGATCCGCGCATGTGGGCCGGGGACAGGCTGCACTTTTCCCCGCTGGGGCACCACACCATCGCCATCATGGCCCTGGAGGCGTTGAACGTCCCGCACACGTTGAAGCCCCTGATGCCCAAGCCGTTGCCGCCGCAAAAATGGCAGACGGCCAGGGCCGAGGACTTGGTGTGGGCCCGGGAGTTCCTGTTCCCGTGGGTGCTGCGCCGACTGCGCCACCGCTCCTCCGGCGACGGCATCTCCGCCAAGCGCCCCACCGCCGGGCCCGCGTTTGGCCCGGGCCCGGCCGCGGATCCCACGGACCAGGCCCGTGCGGGCGGACCGGCCACCGGGTTTCCGGACTAGGATGAAGGTTACGCAGGCATAAGTTCATGAGGGGTGCATTGTGCTAGGTGTTGTGCAAGGTGTCGAAGGCGCGATGGGGACCGGATCCGTGGCGGCCGGCGCCGGCAATTCCATGGACTTCCAGCCGTGGCTGGTCTTTGTGATCATCGCCGTCGTGCTGGTCGCGAACTTCACCCGGGCGGTTGCCCGCCGCAGCCGCCGGCGCAACGACGCGAACCAACCCGCGCAGGCGTACCTGATGCAGGGCCACAACAGCCAGGGCCGCAACGCCTCGCACACCGCACAGCCAGGCCGCCAGCCCGTTGCCGCGCCCTATGCCGGCACGCTGCTTAACGGCCTACCGATGAAGAGCTACGATTCCCCCGGCGCCCACCAGGTGCGCGGCTTCGCCAGCGAACGCATGCTCGCCGAGGCCGAGCTCAAGCGCCAGCTCGACGCCCTGGACGCGGCACGGCGCAGCGGCAAGGTCACGGCCGAGCAATACGCCCTCCACCGCGAGGCGATCTTCAAGAACTTCTAGCCGTACCCGGCACCCGGGTCAATCGGTGAAGAAGGAATCTTGGAGCAGCTCCCCGACGGCGGCCACTTCGGTGAGAAAGCCGTCGTGCCCGATCGGGGAGTCAATGTAACGCACCGGCACGGCGCCGGGCAGCGCCGCGGCCAACTCCTCCGACTGCGCCGGGAAATACAGGCGGTCGCTGGTGACGGCGGCCACCAGGAAGTCCACGCCCGCGGCCTTGCCCAATGCCTGCTCCAGCGTCCCGCGGCCGCGCGTGACGTCGTGGCTCATCAGCGCCTCGGTGATGGCGATGTAGCTGTTCGCGTCAAAGCGCCCCACGAGCTTGCGGGCCTGGTGGTCCAGGTAGCTTTCCACCTGGTAGCGCCCCTCGGCACCGCCGCCCGGCCGCAGCCGACCGCGGCCCAGCGGGTTTTCGCCCGGCTGGACGGCACGGCCGAAGCGGGCACCCATCTCCCCCTCGGACCGGTAGGTGATGTGCGCAATCCGGCGAGCCAGCCCCAGGCCGGAGGTGGGGGCGGCGCCGTCGTAGTAGTCCCCGCCGGCAAAATTGGGGTCCTGGCGAATGGCCAGCACCTGGGCCTGGGCAAAGGCAATCTGTTCGGCCGTGCTCGCGGCAGAGCAGGCCACTACGGCGCACCGACGCACGCGCTCCGGGAACATCACCGCCCATTCGAGGGCACGGGCCCCGCCCATGGACCCGCCGACCACCGCGTGCCAGGAGGTGATGCCCAGGCGGTCGGCCAGGCGGGCCTCGGCGTTCACGGAGTCGCGGATGGTCACAAACGGGAACCGGGAGCCGTACGGGCGCCCATCGGCGGCGATGCTGGACGGGCCGGTGCTGCCGTAGCAGCCGCCGAGCATGTTGGCCGCCACCACAAAGTACTTGGTGGTGTCGATCACCGCGCCCGGGCCGACCAGCCCTTCCCACCAGCCGTCCTCCTCGGAGTCGCCGCGGCTGACGTGGGTGCTGCCGGTGAGCGCGTGCTGGATCAGGACGGCGTTGGTGCCGGTGTCGTTGAGCGTCCCCCAGCATTCAAAGGCAATGGTCACCCGGGGCAGTTTGTCCCCGGATTCCAGCGCCAGGGCGCCGATCTGCACGGAACGCAGCACGCCGCCGCCCTGCCCCACGGCCGCCGACCACGCGCTGCCGACGGGTTCGGGCTTTTCCAAGTCCGGGGAATACACCGCGCTCACCACCGTTCCTCCCACCGGAATCACACCGATTTTGCCGCGCGGAATCCGGCATCAAGATCGGCAATAATGTCTTCGACGCCCTCCAGGCCCACGGACAGGCGCACCAGCCCGGGCCGGACGCCGGCGGCCAGCTGCTGGTCCGGCGAAAGCTGCGCGTGCGTGGTGGAGGCCGGGTGGATCACCAGCGAGCGGACGTCGCCGAGGTTGGCCACGTGCGAGTGCAGCTCCAGGCCGTCCACAAACCGCTTGCCGGCCTCCAGGCCGCCCTTGATGTCAAAGGAGACAATGGCGCCGACGCCCTTGGGACCGTACTTGCGGCCCCGCTCAAACCACGGGCTGGACGGGATGCCCGCATACGTGACCTTCTCGACGTTCTCGTTGCCCTCAAGCCATTCGGCGACGGTGACGGCGTTGGAGACGTGGCGCTCCACGCGCAGGCTCAGCGTTTCCAGGCCCTGGGCGATGAGGAAGGCGTTGAAGGGTGCGACGGCGGAGCCCAGGTCGCGCAGCAGCTGGACGCGCGCCTTGAGGATGTAGGCGAGGTTGGCGCCCAGGGCGCTGCCGACGCCCAGGTCGCGGGCGTAGACCAGGCCGTTGTAGGTCTCGTCCGGGGTGTTGAAGCCGGGGAACCTCTCCGGGTCGGCCGCGAAGTCGAACCTGCCGCCGTCGACAATCACGCCGGCAATGGCGCTGCCGTGCCCGCCCAGGTACTTGGTGGCCGAGTGGATGACGATGTCCGCACCCCACTCCAGCGGGCGGATCAGGTAGGGGGTGGCCAGCGTGTTGTCCACCAGCAGCGGCACGCCCGCCGCGTGGGCGATTTCGCTGATGTTCTCCAGGTCCAGCACGTCCTGGCGCGGGTTGGAGACGACCTCGCCGAAGAAGGCCTTGGTGTTCGGGCGGACGGCCGAGCGCCATTCTTGAAGGTTGTCGGGGTCGGAGACAAACGTGACCTCGATGCCCAGCTTCTTCAGGGTGTGGGCCAGCAGGTTGAACGTGCCGCCGTAGACGCTCGGGCTGGAGACGATGTGGTCCCCGGCCTGGGCCACGTTCAGGATGGCAAAGGTGGTTGCGGCCTGCCCGGAGGCCAGCAGCAGCGCCCCCACACCGCCTTCCAGGCTCGCAATGCGCTGCTCCACCGCATCCTGGGTGGGATTGCCGATCCGCGTGTAGATGGGTTCCAGCTCGGCCAGGGCGAACCGTGCGGCAGCACTTTCCGCCGACGGGAACACGAACGAGGTGGTCTGGTAGATCGGCAACGCCCGGGCGCCGGTGGCGGCGTCCGGCTCCTGGCCGACGTGGATCTGACGGGTTTCAAAGGACCAGGCGTTGGTCATGTTGGCTCCTACACACTTGAGGCCTGCAATGGTGGAAGGCCCACCGGCGCCCCATGGGCGCTGGTGGGCCAAAAATCAGTGGGCCCGCGCTTGCACCGAGACCGGTTGGTCCGGTGCCAGGTCTTCACCCGGGGCACCCCGCCGCAGAAAGGAGGGTTGCCGGTCAGCGAGCCGGGGCTTGTCGCTGACACTCATGACCTGTCTCCAGTGTGGGAGATGGCCGGCCGAGGCTGCAAGAATGTGACGCCAATATGACCGGTACCGAACAATTGGTGGACATTTGCGGCAAAACCTGCAAGGCGCCTGAACTAGTGCGTGGTCCGGCATCCATCCGATGCAGTTAATGCACGGGATGCGCCTTAGGCGTGACCGCCCAGACCCGCGCGGCGCAGGGCCTCGGCCATGGCCGTGTTTGACTTGTTTGACGCGCTTGACGTGCTTGACGTGTTTGATGTGTCCGCCGCCGGCCGGGCCGGCCGGGCCGGGCGGGACTCCTGCCGGGCAGCCGGCCGGGCA
>NZ_JBFREA010000049.1:0-8914 GCF_052114065.1 Specibacter sp. RAF43
CACCGAGCAGAGTTCCCCATAGAGTTGCTTCTCGCACGCCGCTTTCCGTTCTTCAGTTTCTTTTCTTAGACAGTCAGAAACCTAGACGGAAAGCGGCGTGTTTTTCCTTAAGCCACGCCAAACGAACCCACGGATGCGTCAGGAGAGCCCGAAATCGGCGTTTTTCCGACATCTATCGCGGGTCAGTTGCCGAGGGCGGGGATGGTGTCGCGGACAATCGCCAACAACGTCCCGGTCAGCAGCGACTGGACCTGGGCGCGGGAGAGCGTCTTGCGCAGCAGCCATTCCCGGGCGCCGCTGCGGGCCAGGTGGGAATAGACCCGCATCATGGCGCGCACCTGTTCCTGACCTGGGCCGCGCCCGGCCAGCCCCACCGCCTCGATGAGCCGCTCCACGGAGTCGTTTTCCGCCTCGACCAGGATGCGTTCGAGGTCCGGGTCGCGGCCCATTCCCCCCGCGCCCAGCGCCAGCCACGTCCCCCCGGTGTGTTCGAGCGTGTCAAGGAACCAGGTGACCGACGCGTCGACCCGCTCCTGCAGGGAGCCTTCCGGCAGTCCGGCCACGGCCATCTCGGGCACGGTGGAGTTCACCCGGACGATCTCCAGGAACAGCCCGCGCTTGTTGCCAAAATAGTGGTTGATGAGACCGCGGGCCMCGCCCGCGGCCGCCGCGATGTCCGTCGCGGACACGTCCTCGTAGGGCCTCTCGGCAAACAAGCGCTGGGCGCAGGAAAAGATCTGTTGGCGCCGTTCGTCCGGGCTCAGCCGGCGCCGCTCGCGCAGGCCGGGCAGCGGGGCGCTCATGGTGCGCCGATGCCGGTGGACAGGCTCATGGTCATCCCTTTCCTCGGAAACGCCGGAGTGCCATTGACACGATGTCAATAGTTTTGCACTATTGGCAGTATGTCAACAACTGAATTTTCCGCGGCGTGGATCGATGACGATCTGCGCGACGTTGCCACATTGCTGCGGGACTATTTTGTCCAGGAGGTGGCGCCGCGGGAGCCGAAATTCCAGGCGCAGGGCCACCCCGACCGGGACCTTTATGAGCGTGCGGGGGAACTGGGCCTGTGCGGCATGAGCATCCCGGAGGAATACGGCGGCGGCGGGGGCACCTTTGCGCACCTGGCACTGTTGCTGCAGGAACAAACCGCGGCCGGCGCCGGATCCATGGGCTTTGGCGTCAGCGAGGGCATTGTGGCCCACTACCTGCTGGCCTATGCGAGCGAGGAACAAAAACGGCGCTGGCTGCCCAAGCTGTGCAGCGGCCAATGGATTGGCGCCATCGCCATGACCGAGCCGGGCACGGGCTCCGACCTGCAAGCGATCTCCACGCGGGCGCGCCTGGACGGGGACCACTACGTGGTGAACGGCTCCAAGATCTTCATCTCCAACGGCCAGCTGTGCGACCTGGCGGTGATTGCGGTCAAGACCGACTCCAGCCAGGGGGCCAAGGGCATCTCCCTGCTGGTGGCCGAGGTCGGCGACTGCACCCCGGGGTTCACGCGAGGCCGCAACCTGGAAAAAATTGGCCTGAAGGGTCAGGACACCTCGGAGCTTTTCTTTGCGGACCTGCGCATCCCTGCCGAGAACCTCCTGGGCGGTGTCGAGGGGCGCGGCTTCTTCCAGCTCATGGAACAGCTGCCGCAGGAACGGCTCATCACGGCCGTCCTGGCCCAGGCCATCAGCGAGGCCGCCGTCAAGGCCACCCTCGAGTACACCAAGGGCCGCGAGGCCTTCGGCAAGCCGCTCTTTGAGCTGCAGAACACCCGCTTTGAACTGGCCGAATGCGCCACCATCACCCGGGTCAACCGGGTGTTCCTGGACCACTGCATCGGCCGGCACGTTGCCGGCGGCCTCGATGCGGCCACGGCGTCCATGGCCAAGTACTGGATCACGGACAGGACGGGGGAGGTGGTGGACCGCTGCCAGCAGCTCTTTGGCGGCTACGGCTACTGCCTGGAGTACCCGATTGCCGGCATGTATGCCGACAACAGGGTGCTGCGCGTGCTGGCCGGGGCCAATGAGGTCATGAAGGAACTCATCGCCCGTTCGCTGTAGGACCCGACCGGAAGGACAACGCTCCCGTGAGCACGCAAGGAAGCAGCGAAGCAATGGTCTTCGACGCCATCAGGACCCCGCGCGGCCGCGGCAGGTCCGGCTCGCTGCACGGCACCAAGCCGGTGGACCTGGTGGTGGGCCTGATCGATGAGCTGCGCGCCCGCAACCCGGGCCTGGATGAAGACCTCATTGACGACCTCATTCTGGGCGTCGTCTCCCCGGTGGGCGACCAGGGCGCCGTCATTGCCCGCACGGCCGCCCTGGCGGCCGGGATGCCCAACACCGTCGCCGGCATGCAGATCAACCGGTTCTGCGCCTCGGGACTGGAGGCGGTGAACATCGCCGCCCAAAAGGTGCTCTCCGGCTGGGACCAGCTGATCATCGCCGGCGGCGTGGAATCCATGTCCCGCGTGCCCATCGGCGCGGATGGCGGCGCCTGGGCCATGGACCCGGCCACCAACTTTGACACCTACTTTGTGCCCCAGGGCGTTGGCGCGGACCTGATCGCCACCATCGAGGGCTTCAGCCGCACGGACGTTGACGCGTACGCGGTGCGCTCGCAGCGGCTGGCCGCCCGGGCCTGGCAGGAAGGCCGCTTCGCCGACTCCGTCATCCCGGTCCGGGACCGCACCGGCCTGGTGGTGCTGGACCATGACGAACACATGCGCCCCGCCTCCACCGTGGAATCCCTGGCGACGCTCACGCCGTCGTTTGCGGCCATGGGCGAGGCCGGCGGCTTCGACGCCGTCGCCTTGCAAAAGTTTCACACGGTGGAGCGCATCGACCATGTCCACACGGCGGCAAACTCCTCGGGGATCGTCGACGGCGCCGCCCTGGTCCTGGTGGGCAGCGCCGGGATGGGGGAGCGGCTGGGACTGCGGCCGCGGGCCCGGATCGTGGCCACGGCAACGTCCGGCGCCGATCCCACCATCATGCTCACGGGCCCCACACCGGCCACCGAAAAGCTGCTCCAAACTGCCGGCCTGACGGTGGATGACATTGACCTGTTTGAAATCAACGAGGCCTTTGCCGCCGTCGTGCTGAAGTTCCAAAAGGACCTCGGCATCCCGGATGAGAAGCTGAACGTGAACGGCGGCGCCATCGCCATGGGCCACCCGCTGGGCGCCACCGGCGCCATGATCCTGGGCACCATGATTGACGAACTGGAGCGCCGCCAGGCCCGCCGCGCCGTCCTGACCCTGTGCATCGGCGGGGGCATGGGCGTGGCGACCTTGATCGAGAGGGCCGGACATTGACAGACACCATGAAGACCATCCGCTGGGAGCAGGACCCGGACGGCGTCGTCATCCTCACCCTGGACGACCCGGAACAGTCCGCCAACACCATGAATGACGCCTACGCCTCCTCCATGCAGGCGGCCGTGGCGCGGCTGGTGGCCGAGAAGGACTCCATCACCGGCGTCATCCTCACCTCCGCCAAGAAGACGTTCTTTGCCGGCGGCGACCTCAACGACCTCATCACCGCCGGGCCCGGCGACGCGCCAAGGATCTTTGCGCTGGGCCAAATGATCAAGGCTCCGCTGCGCACCCTGGAAACGCTGGGCCGCCCCGTGGTGGCCGCACTCAACGGCGCGGCCCTGGGCGGCGGGCTGGAAATCGCCCTGGCCACCCACCACAGGATTGCCGCGGACACGCGGGGCTCGGTCATCGGATTGCCGGAAGTGACGCTGGGCCTGCTGCCGGGCGGTGGCGGGATTGTCCGCACCGTGCGGCTGATGGGCGTGGCCGACGCCGCCGCGCAGGTGCTGCTGACGGGCCGGCGCTACACGCCGCGCGAGGCCCTGGACGTCGGGCTGGTGGACCAGGTGGTGGGCACCGTGGAGGAACTGGTCCCCGCCGCCAAGGCCTGGATTGCAGCGCACCCCGGTGCCGTCCAGCCCTACGATGTTCCGCACTACAAGATCCCCGGCGGCACGCCGTCAACGCCGGCGTTTGCGGCCATCCTGCCGTCCCTTCCGGCCAATCTGCGCAAGCAGCTCAAGGGCGCCAACTACCCGGCCCCGCGCGCCATCCTGGCCGCCGCCGTGGAAAGCACCCAGGTGGACATCGACACGGCGCTGGAGGTGGAATCACGCTACTTTGTGGAAGTGGCGACCGGGCCGGTCGCAACGAACATGATCAAGGCATTCTTCTTTGACATTGCCCACATCGCCGCCGGCGGCAGCCGCCCCCCGGGGTTTGAGCGGTACACGGCCAAGAAGGTGGCCGTCCTGGGCGCCGGCATGATGGGCGCCGGCATTGCCTACGTGTGCGCCCGCGGCGGCATGGACGTGGTGCTCAAGGACGTGTCGCTGGCGGCGGCCGAGCACGGCAAGGCCCACTCGCGCACGCTCACGGCGCGGGCCGTCGCGCGGGGCAGCTCCACCCAGGAGGCGGCCGACGCCCTGCTGGCCAGGATCACGCCCACCGCCACCGCCGCCGACGTCGCCGGGGCCGATCTGGTCATCGAGGCCGTGTTTGAGAACGTGGACGTCAAGCAGCAGGCGTTCCGGGAGATCCAGGGCCTGCTCGCCGAAGGCGCCGTCCTGGGCTCCAACACCTCCACACTGCCCATCACCGCGCTCGCCGCCGGGGTCACGGACCAGCCCCACTTCATCGGCCTGCACTTCTTTTCCCCCGTGGACAAGATGCCGCTGCTGGAGATCATCGCGGGCAAGAACACCTCGGATGAAACGCTGGCCCGGGCCTTCGACATCGCCCGGCAGCTCGGCAAGACCCCCATCGTGGTCAACGATTCCCGCGGCTTCTTCACCAGCCGGGTCATTGGCACGTTCCTGAACGAGGCCATCGCCATGGTGGGCGAGGGCATTTCCGCCGTTTCGGTGGAACAGGCCGGCGCGCAGGCAGGCTACCCGGCCCCGCCGCTGCAACTGGCCGACGAGCTGAACCTGACGCTGATGAGCAGGATCCACCAGGAGACCAAGGCCGCCCTGGTGCGCGACGGCGGCCGGCAAAAGTACCAGCCCCACCCCGCCTACGCCCTCCTGGACCGGATGATCGGGGAGTTCGGACGCCGGGGCAAGCTCGGCGGCGCCGGCTTCTACAACTACGAAGACGGCCACCGGAGCGGGCTCTGGGAGGGCCTGGCCGACCACTGGGGCGGCACCGCGGAAATCCCGTTCGAGGACATGGTGGAGCGAATGCTCTTTGCCGAGTCCCTGGAAACGGTCAAGTGCCTGGACGAGGGCGTGCTGCGCAGCGTGGAGGACGCCAACGTCGGCTCCATCCTGGGCATTGGCTTCCCCGGCTGGACGGGCGGGGTGGTCCAGTTCATGAACGGGTACGACGGCGGCCTGGCCGGTTTCGCAGCCAGGTCCCGTGAGCTGGCGGCCCGGTACGGGGAACGGTTCCTGCCCCCCGCCTCCCTCGTGGCGAAGGCTGACGCAGGGGAAAGCTGGTGACGGGTGGTGGGGCGGCCGGCCCCGCCTTCACCCCGGCCTGGAAGGCGTTTACGGTGACGGCGGCGCCCCGCCCGGGCGTCGCCGTCGTCCGGCTGGCCGGGCCGGGCCGGGGCAACATGATGGGCCTGGATTTTTGGGCGGAGCTGCCCCAGGTCTTTGCCGCCCTGAACGCCGACGACGCCGTTCGCGCCGTGGTGCTCACGGGCACCGGAAGCCACTTCAGCGTGGGACTGGACGTGGCGGAGGTGCTGGGCCCGTGGCTGGCGAAGCTGGGCGCCGGCCAGGCGCCCGCCGGCCAGGCGCCCGCCGCCACCGCGGCCGTGCGCGGCGAGCTGCTGCGCCTGGTGGGCCGGCTGCAGGAGGGCGTCACGGCCGTGGCCACGTCCCGCATGCCTGTCATTGCCGCCATCTCCGGCTGGTGCATCGGGGGCGGCGTGGATTTGATCAGCGGCGCCGATGTGCGCCTGGCCAGCGCCGATGCGAAATTCAGCCTCCGGGAGGCCCGGCTGGCCATCGTGGCGGACGTGGGCAGCCTGCAGCGGCTGCGCGGGATCATTGGCGAGGGCTCGCTGCGCGAGCTGGCCCTGACGGCCAAGGACATCACGGCGGCCCGGGCGGAGAAGATCGGACTGGTCAATGACGTGTACCCGGACGCGGAGGCGCTCCTGGCCGCGGCCCTGGACATGGCGGCGCAGATGGCGGCAAATTCGCCCCTGGCGGTGGCCGGCACGAAGGCCGTGCTGAACCAGGACCGGGAGGAGGGCATTGCCCGCGGTCTGCGCCACGTGGCCCTGTGGAACGCGGCGTTCCTGCACAGCGAGGACCTGCTGGAAGCCGTGGCCGCCCTGGGGGAGCGCCGGGCGGGCGAATTCCACGGGCGGTGAGTGCCGCCGTCGAGCCTTTCACCGCTTGTGCCCGTCACTGTCAACGACGAGAAGGAGTCACCGTGTATCTGATCCGTGGCCTGCACCGTCCGCTGCGGGCCACGCCGCACACGGCGCGGGCGGAAGCGCTGCCGTCGGCCGGGGCAAAGGGGTAGCGCGTGGGCGGGGCGCTGCAGGGATTGAAGGTGGTGGAGCTCTCCGCCCTGGGCCCGGCCCCGCACGCCGCCATGATGCTCGCGGACATGGGGGCCGAGGTGGTGCGGGTGGTGGGGCCCGCCCCTGCCGTGGGCGGGTACGACGTCGGCACGCATCTGCAGCGGCACCGCATCACGATCCGTGCGGACCTGAAGAAGGCCGGCGACCGTGCGGCCGTGCGCGCGCTGGTCGCCGAGGCCGACGTCTTCCTGGAAGGCTTCCGCCCCGGCACCACCGAGCGGCTGGGCCTGGGGCCGCAGGAGTGCCTGGCGGCCAATCCCGGCCTGGTCTATGCGCGCATGACCGGCTGGGGGCAGTCCGGGCCGCTGGCGCAGCGGGCCGGACATGACATCAACTATATTGCGCTCACCGGCGCCCTGCACGCGATGGGCCCGGCCGGGCAGCCCGTGCCCCCGCTGAACCTGGTGGGCGACTTTGGCGGCGGCTCCCTGTTTGTGGTCACCGGGATCCTGGCCGCCCTCTGGGAGCGGGAACGTTCCGGTGCGGGCCAGGTGGTGGATGCGGCCATGGTGGACGGGGTGGGCGCGCTGTCCCAGCTCATCCTGGAGCTGCGCAGCGTGGGCCTGTGGAACGACACCCGGGGCGCCAACCTGCTGGACGGGGCGGCGCCATACTACCGCAGCTACGCGTGTGCCGACGGAAGGCATGTGGCCGTGGGCGCCATTGAACCGCAGTTTTACGCGGCCCTGCTGGCCGGGCTCGGGCTGGGCGGGGCGGGGGAGGCGATGCTGCCGGACCGGGACGAGCCCGCGAACTGGCCGGCGCTCGCCGATGCCCTGGCGGGGGTGTTTGCCGGGCGCACCCGCAACGAGTGGGTGGAGGTGTTTGAGGGAACGGACGCCTGCGTCACGCCGGTGCTGACGTTTGCCGAGGCCGCCGCGCACCCGCACCTGGCCGCCCGCGGCACCCTGTCGGGTGCCGGCATGAACATTGTGGCGGCCCCGGCTCCGCGCTTCTCCCGGTCGGAGGCGCCCGGCCCCGCGCCGGGCGCCCGCCCACCCGCCGACGCCGGCATTGAGTCGATCATCGACGCCTGGCGGACTCCAACTGACTGTGAGTCTTAGTGGTAGCTGGTCTGGGACTGGCTGGCAGAGTGGGTACTAGCCGTTCCGCCCCGTGGATGTGACTCTTCAACTGACTGGCTCCGTTTGGATGCCTTGTGCGGGACCTGTCCATTCATGGGGTGGTCGGCCACGGCCCTGACCACATGTCCGTCGTAGGGGAAAGGTGGAGGAACCGCTATGTCTATCGTCGCGCATTCTCACCCATTTGTCGTAGGGGTTGATACTCATGCCCGTCATCATGTCTATGCCATCGTTAGTGCCGGCACCGGTGAGTTGGTTGAGGTCCGGGACTTCCCGACCACCGGTGCCGGGATCAAGCGTGCCATCGCGTGGGTGGCCCGCCGTACCGAGGCGGATTTGGCCGCTCTCTGGGTGATTGAGGGTGCGGCCTCGTACGGGGCGATCCTGGCAGGTGTTGTCGCGGCCCGGGGCTACCAGGTTGCCGAAGCAGCACGGATGGATGCCCGCGCCCACCACGGGGTGGGCAAGTCTGACATCCTTGATGCGCAACGGATCGCCCAGGCGGTGCTCCCGGTGGAACAGTCGCACTTGCGCCGGCCACGGCTCAATGACGGGGCCCGGGGGGCGCTGCGGATACTGGTCACCGCCCGTGAGGCGATGACCGGTGAACGGACCAGGGCCGTGAACGCGCTGACCGCCCTGCTACGCGTGAGCAACCTCGGCCTGGATGCCCGCAAGGCCTTGACCGGGGCGCAGATCACCCAGGTCTCCCGTTGGCATGCCCGCGAGGAGAAACTGGCGCTTTCCGTGGCCCGTGCCGAAGCGCTGCGCCTGGCCAAACGCATTGTTGACCTCGATGCGGATCTGAACGGCAATAATAAACAAATTACCGAACTGGTCAAGATCAGCGACGCCGCCCCGCTCCTGGAGGTCAAGGGCTTCGGACCCGTCACCGCCGCAACCTGCCTGACCGTGTGGTCCCATCAGGGGCGGGTCCATTCGGAAGCGGCCTTCGCCTCCCTGGCCGGGGTGAACCCGATCCCGGCCTCTTCCGGCAACACCGTCCGGCACCGGCTTAACCGAGGGGGAGACAGGAGCCTGAACAAGGCACTGCACATCGTCGCCGTCACCCGGATGACCCACGACGAGGAAACCCGCGCATACGTGCAAAAACGACAAGCCCAAGGACGAACAGCCAAGGAAATCCGCCGCTGCCTCAAACGCTACCTCGCCCGCCGCGTCTACCGAACCTTCAACTCACAATCAGCAACCCTCAACACCGCTTGACAAACATAGAAGGGTCCCGCA
>NZ_JBFREA010000050.1:0-6580 GCF_052114065.1 Specibacter sp. RAF43
CGCGGGTCTTTGCTGCTTGTAAGGGCCGCCACCAGCGTGGCCCCCAGTGCGGCGTTGAGCTGGCGCACGACCTCGCGGATGCCCAGGCGTGCGGTGCCCGCGAACCCGGCGTTCTGGATGGTTGAGATGCTCATGACATTCCTTGATTAGGGGTGGCTGCTGTTTCAACTCTATCCCGACAGGACCAGTTTTACCACCAAAAAGCCACAGGAATGCCAACGGGGCAATACTGGTCACTTTGCTTTGGCGGGGGCAGCAACAATGAAAGCAGCGAGCAGTGAGTGGCCAGAAGGACTGAATCGAATAAACCAGCCCTCAGCATTGTGGAATCCGGCCTGTTCTTCAATGGTCACGCATTCGTCCTTCAATGAAAATCCGCGAGTGGCAATTGGTGGGAGCCTGGGTCTCGCACGGTCCAAGACAAGCCTCTCGTGCGGAACAACGGCTGACGGCAGATCGTCAAGATTAAACCACTCAAGCGCTGACGCCTTGTCGGGCCCCATTATCCGGGGCTCGCCCCGCCACCTTGTACATTCGAAAAAAAATCAATCCACAAAGCCGACCAGGACCAGGCCGGACCCGGGGCCGAGGGACTGCCCGGGTTTCGCTCACTCTCGGGGCTTAGTGTTTCCAGGCGGCCTTGAGACCGGTATTCCTAGTCTCAAACTCGATCGGGTTAGCCGGCCAAGTCGGCTTCTGCGGCGTTTCCGGTGGTAGGTTTTCCCAGGTCACGTGAAGTCACTGAGTGCGGGATGAGCTGACTCTAGGCCATGCGACGGCTCACTATTCAACCGGCGCCGACATGTGTCCCACTCAGCGTCAGATCACCGGTCACTCCACCCGACGGGTCCTATGGGACACCCCAAGAGCTGATAAATCAAAGGTGCCGGTCAGAGCAAAGACTCCGCGTCACCCCGGCACCGACCTGGATGATCATGACCAGCCGCCTCGTCGTCCAAGTGGTTGCCAACCTGGTCGTCTCCATCATTGTCCTCATTGTGGGGGCAGYCGTACATCATCTGGCACTCAACGTGGAACAGTACCTGCTGATCCTGGCCGTGGCCGTCCTGGGCGCGGCCGTGTTCCTGGGCATCGGGCAAGGACTTGTCGGCCTAGTCCGCTCCACCAGTGCCATCAACGCCCTCAGCCGGCTCCTCATGGCAGTCTTGATGCTCCTGGGCGTGCTCGGCGGGACCGGGATGCTGGGCGACACTCTGCAAACCATCGCCGACTGGTCCCCCGTCGGAGCCTTGATGACCCTCTTTGCCACCGTGCTGAACCA
Organism: Specibacter sp. RAF43; assembly: GCF_052114065.1. NCBI lineage: Bacteria > Bacillati > Actinomycetota > Actinomycetes > Micrococcales > Micrococcaceae > Specibacter > Specibacter sp. RAF43. Next base: position 1,283 of record NZ_JBFREA010000050.1, read on the forward strand.
GACCGCATGGAACATCGACGACACCTACTCCCTTTTGGCGTGTGTCGGGTACATCATCGTGTTCGCCTACGTTGGAATCCGCTTGTTCCGATGGGAAACCCGTTAACTCCCACAAAAACAATCCTTTCCACGAGAAGTTCTGCCTGCGGGCATCGCAATTCACGTCGTCGTGTGCAAGGGTGCGTTGCCCGCGGCGGCCAAGAATCGCTCGACTGCATCGTCCACGGCGAGCCTGCCATATCGACGACGTCGCGCTCAGCCGAGCCGAATTGCGGATTACCTCGATTAGGTCGTATGCCTCGACTACCGCCGCTCCGGCGACATAGGCTTGGCACCGTCGCCGGTCGCAGGTGCGCTTGATGGTTCACTGGAGATAGCTACAACAATTGCCCGACAACAACCTGAAGGAGGCCTGAACACAATGTTCACGAAGAAGGGGGACGCAGCCGTTCTCACCAAACTCAGTGAAGCGCCCGCACCGTACCGGGAGATTGGAGAACGCCTGCATAGCATCATTCGGGAGAGCGCGCCCTCGTTAGAGCCGATCGTACGCTGGGGACTCCCGTTCTATATGAAGGACGGCAAGGACATCTGCTACATCAAACCGGATAAGGACTTCATCGCGTTCGGCTTTGGCGAAGTTGTGAACCCCGCACGTGAAGAGGGCGCCCACATGCACCCGGTCGCTTGGACCATCACCTCGCTGGATGCCGTGACGGAGGCCAGGATTCGCGCGCTAGTCGAGAAAGCGGTTGCCTGACACGAACCCGTCCCACGCGGTGGGCGCCGGCCGTGTGCAGAGCGAGCACGTGCCGGTGTTTGACCGGGGGGTGCTTTAGCTGTTTCCGCGCAGCCTGACTACGAGTCCTGAGCGGGCGGATTCGAGGATGTCCGGTGCCATGGTGTGCTGCCTCCTGCCGGATAACGGGGATATCACGCTGTCGCCAGGTAGACAGGACCGGCATGAGGACGCCTTCAATTGCTGGCTCCAGGCTCCTATCAGGTCACGCCCTGCACGGCGACAGTGTTTGTTGCTGCCCGATCGCCGGGCTGACAGATCAACGCAAGGCAACCCAAGGGCCAACGAAAACACCGGGCGGCCCCAAGCGCCAAAATGCACGACACCAGCAATGACCATGAGCTTCTGACTCTCTTTCGTCATGTCGGGATATGGCCCGAACGGGACTCTTCTGGGGCGTGGTGCGGGGGGATCGGAACGTGCGCTGGGAGCCCGAGCGCAGGTCCGGTTCCCGAGGATTGACATGTCATGTGCACATTGGATAATTACCCTGTGGAGAGCCAGTCGATGTCGTTACTTCTGCCCATCATGGTGGGCGGGCTCCTGGTAGGCGTTGCCGGATGGGTGTTCCGGGATGCCCGGTCTCACGAAAAGGAGCACCGACCTGTCGCCGCCACCGTCTTGGGGCTCACGGTGGATAGCTCGGCCGTTTGGGCCGCGCTCTGTCTGGTGATATTTGCGGTGGCGTTCCCGCTCTACCTCCTCGCCCGGCGAGCGAGCGGCTGAACCTGCCTATTACAGCGCCGCCGTGTACAGGGCGAGCGTTTCGCGTGAGAGCCACCCACTGTGCAACCGTCCGGAGCGCTTCCATCTGGCAAGGGTGAGATTGTGTGTTTCGTTCAAGGTTCGCTGAACTGTCGCAGTGACGAATTTCTCGACGGCATCACCACGGAGTGCACGGCGGTCCGTCCCGACGGTTGGCCGCAGCGAGCGAAGCTATCATCCAACTGATAATTGAGCACGACTCCGATGCCTTCTAAGACTTTCACACGTCATAACGCAATTGCTGCATTGGCACCGTCGTTCGGCCCTGGAAGGCGTCGGCGTGGGCCACGGGCCAGGCCCCGGGCTCGGCGTCCTCAACAAACGTGAGATCTTGCTGCATCCGCTTTTGCCAAACACGCCACCGGACCGTGAAAGACGGAAAATCATTTTACGTTCAAGCGTCCCAACGCTCTTCATGTCAAGGAATTTGCGTCCTGCGTCCACGCCAAATTGGGATCTGGTCCACCCCATCAAAAGCCCCGGTGCGGACCTGGCGGCCCATCTGGATCGATCTGTTGGGCGACCATGGCCCTCTCGGCGAGCACGGCCTCGGTGGTTTCCCCCGAGCGCCATCCCCGCCGCCAAGCTCAGATCGGCGCATGAGGGGTCACGGCCGAGGCGCTGGGTGAGTTCGGGGCGGACTTGTCGGAACTTAAGACGTGCTTCTTGAATGGTTCTGGGCGGTCGCACCACCCAGGAATGGTCCCGGAAGTGACGCTTGAGTTCGCCGGTGATAGTCGGCACGGCATAGGCCAGGAAGCCATGGTTCCCCGGCTCGCGATACCTTCTGGCCGCCTTCACGGGACCTAGCCTGGCTACCTGCTGCAAGTCTTCGGCCTCACACCCCTGGGCGCGATAGCGGCGTGAGAGAGAATCGGCGAGCCCAGGTATTGGAGCACCAGCTGATCAGCGTTAATGCCCGATCCCGTGGCAGTGACCACTTGCGCGAGCYGGACGCCCGAGGGAACAGGGTTGRGTTCGATGCCTTTGTCGACTGAATCCTCTAAGGCCATGCCGGGTTTCGGGCCAAGCAATGGAGCAGCGGTTCTGGTGTTTCCGTTCATGGGAGGTCCACACCCTCCCTGGACGCCCGCCTTGTGGCCCTTGCGTCCTTTTGAATGCCTACCTYCGTCGGGCTCGGAGTTCGGCCCGGTCCATGACAGCGAGTCGCTCGGCAGGAATGGGGTATCCACCCCAGCGGCGGTCGTCACACGGAAGGGAAACCGCTTCGGCGGGGAACGTCCTGTGACGGTGCCGGCCGGAGGCTACAGCCCACACCACGTGGACCTGGCTGCCCTCGCGGGCAATCAAGTATCCGTGAATCTCGATGCCCGCATCGCTGATCACAACTTTCGCGGCCGTGGCCTGCGGGCCAGCCGATAATCGGGCCAGCACCGGCACAGTCTGGAACGAAGTGGCCTGTTGGTTGGACGTCGTCATTTTTCGACCAACACGTCTCCATCAGCCACGTGAATCGACTCTAGCCCCGCTGGGTTTGGCTTGCCCCGGCCAATGAGTGCCGGTCCCTCACGGCGCAACGCCGCCACAATGGCTTGCTCGCGCCGGCTCAGGGTCGCGATGCTGCAAGGATTTAAGGTACTTCTGTGTTCGTCCTCGATCAGGGCTAGTTGCACAATCAGTTCCCTCACAGTTGCCTGGCCGAGATCGTCGCCCGCAGGCGTGGCGCTGTCTATGGTTTGGGTTAAAGTCATCCCCGAAGCATATTTCTCCAAGAGGGTTACCTTCTTCACCCCTAGGGGTGGACTTGACTGTCCTCAAGTGCCTTACAGTTGGGGAGTGGAAAGCCTTCGCGTCGCACTGGTAGACGACTATGAAATCGTGCTTCGAGGGCTGGAGATGATGCTCCGCTCCTATGGAGACAGCGTGGAAGTCATAGAACTTGACCTCAATCGCACTGTGGACACGCCTGTGCATCTCACGCTCTACGATACGTTTGCCGCGACCCCGGCAGACGGTGCGGACGTCCATGAACTGGCGAGCAATCCGCTTGCTGGGAAGGTAGTGGTCTATTCTTGGGACTTCGAGGAAACCCGGATCCAAGCTGCACTGGCCAACGGCGCCAGCGGGTACCTGTCCAAAGGTCTGCCCGCGGCTCAACTGGTCCGCGCGCTCCACGACATTCACCGGGGCGAAGGCCAAGTCTTCCAAGGACCCGGCGGCCAGGCAAAATCCAGCCTAGGCGATTGGCCCGGCAGGGAGGAAGGGCTGACCCAACGGGAGGCCGAAGTGCTCGCACTCATCACCCAAGGCCTCGGTAACGCCGAGATAGCAGACAGGGCCCGGCTATCAGTCAATACCGTCAAGACCTTTATCCGTAGCTGCTACCGCCGTATCGGTGTCACCGACCGCTCGAACGCCATCCTCTGGGGTCTCGACCACGGATTCTTTCCCGACCACAAACGCGTCCGGCCGCGCCAATGAGAAGGCACCCCCACTAGGGGTGGCTTCAGAGGGGGAATGAATCGCGCACTGACCGCTTGTGGAGTCAGATAGGGAACCTTTAGCGGGCGGCTGAGGGACACCCGAGGAGATCCGGGGTGAGTTCCCGGATAGTGACAGCTCCGATTCCTGCCGTGGTGGCGAGCAGCTCGGTTGTGAGACGTCCGAGCACGTCGGCAGCGCCGTCTTCGCCCCCGGATGCCATTCCCAGCTACGCCCGTGGGAACACTTTTTGAAGTTTTGGAACAACAGGAGGCTCAATCCGCCTCTGACCTGCTGTAAAACGATGCTCGAGGTGGGACTCGAACCCGGGAAAGCTCCCTGCAAATACTGCAAAGCTGGGGCGGTATCCCACACACGGCTGATCTAACCATTCAACTTCGTTGGCAGTCTCCGCACGGTCAATTCAACCAGGAGGAGCGTATGGGTCTAGGCGGATACGACTCCAGTCGGGGCCTACTCACCCGTGCGGCGGCGCCGGGATGTGGCGATGCCAAGCAGAGAACCGAGCAGGACAAGCAGAAATCCGATTGCGCCGACTTGAAACACGTTTTCACCAGCTCCCGTCGTCGCCAGCTCCGGTTCCGGCTGAGCAGAAACCGCGTTGGCGACGATGAAGACCGGGGTTTCGAAATATATGGGGGTCAGCGAAGGGCGCATTCCTGCGGCGACGATGGTGTGATGCCCCTCAAAGTCAGATGGGATCTGCAGGTGGGCCACAGCGGTACCGTTGCCGTCGGCCGTGGCATGTCCAAGGACTAGCGGAGTGGAATAGATGCCGAACGTGACGGGCGCGTGGGGTGCGAAACCCATCGCCGTCGCAGTGAACTTTCCGCCTGGCTGAATGCTAGATGGGACCCCAAACAATTGTCCAGACGCGACAGGCTTTGTCGTTGGTAGGGACACTTCGGATATCACCCCGGCGGTGACGGTGAGGGTCGCGGTACCGGTGGCGGTGCCGTTCGTGCCGGTCACGGTGTAGCTGCCCGGGGTTGTTGTCGTGCAGRCGGCGTCCTCGCAGGTGATACCGGYGGGACCGGTGAACTCGGTGRCGGCGGTGACATCGCCCAAAGAGTTGCCGAAGGAGTCSAAGCCCTCCGCTGTGAACGCCCGGGTGCCACCGGCCACGATCGTCCCTGTGGCGGGGGCGAGCACCAGGTGGTGCAGGGCGCCGGCGGTGACGGTGAGGGTCGCGGTACCGGTGGCGGTGCCGTTCRTGCCGGTCACGGTGTAGCTGCCCGGGGTTGTTGTCGTGCAGACGGCGTCCTCGCAGG
>NZ_JBFREA010000051.1:0-5668 GCF_052114065.1 Specibacter sp. RAF43
TTAACGGAGAGTTTGATCCTGGCTCAGGATGAACGCTGGCGGCGTGCTTAACACATGCAAGTCGAACGATGATCCCCAGCTTGCTGGGGGGATTAGTGGCGAACGGGTGAGTAACACGTGAGTAACCTGCCCTTGACTCTGGGATAAGCCTGGGAAACTGGGTCTAATACTGGATAGTGACCTTTCACCGCATGGTGGGGGGTTGAAAGCTTTGGTGGTTTTGGATGGACTCGCGGCCTATCAGCTTGTTGGTGAGGTAATGGCTTACCAAGGCGACGACGGGTAGCCGGCCTGAGAGGGTGACCGGCCACACTGGGACTGAGACACGGCCCAGACTCCTACGGGAGGCAGCAGTGGGGAATATTGCACAATGGGCGAAAGCCTGATGCAGCGACGCCGCGTGAGGGATGACGGCCTTCGGGTTGTAAACCTCTTTCAGTAGGGAACAAGGCCRGCTTTTKGGTTGGTTGAGGGTACTTGCAGAAGAAGCGCCGGCTAACTACGTGCCAGCAGCCGCGGTAATACGTAGGGCGCAAGCGTTATCCGGAATTATTGGGCGTAAAGAGCTCGTAGGCGGTTTGTCGCGTCTGCCGTGAAAGTCCGGGGCTCAACTCCGGATCTGCGGTGGGTACGGGCAGACTAGAGTGCTGTAGGGGAGACTGGAATTCCTGGTGTAGCGGTGAAATGCGCAGATATCAGGAGGAACACCGATGGCGAAGGCAGGTCTCTGGGCAGTAACTGACGCTGAGGAGCGAAAGCATGGGGAGCGAACAGGATTAGATACCCTGGTAGTCCATGCCGTAAACGTTGGGCACTAGGTGTGGGGGACATTCCACGTTTTCCGCGCCGTAGCTAACGCATTAAGTGCCCCGCCTGGGGAGTACGGCCGCAAGGCTAAAACTCAAAGGAATTGACGGGGGCCCGCACAAGCGGCGGAGCATGCGGATTAATTCGATGCAACGCGAAGAACCTTACCAAGGCTTGACATGAACCGGAAACGCTTGGAAACAAGTGCCCCACTTGTGGCCGGTTTACAGGTGGTGCATGGTTGTCGTCAGCTCGTGTCGTGAGATGTTGGGTTAAGTCCCGCAACGAGCGCAACCCTCGTTCTATGTTGCCAGCACGTGATGGTGGGGACTCATAGGAGACTGCCGGGGTCAACTCGGAGGAAGGTGGGGACGACGTCAAATCATCATGCCCCTTATGTCTTGGGCTTCACGCATGCTACAATGGCCGGTACAATGGGTTGCGATACTGTGAGGTGGAGCTAATCCCAAAAAGCCGGTCTCAGTTCGGATTGGGGTCTGCAACTCGACCCCATGAAGTCGGAGTCGCTAGTAATCGCAGATCAGCAACGCTGCGGTGAATACGTTCCCGGGCCTTGTACACACCGCCCGTCAAGTCACGAAAGTTGGTAACACCCGAAGCCGGTGGCCTAACCCCCTTGTGGGGAGGGAGCTGTCGAAGGTGGGACTGGCGATTGGGACTAAGTCGTAACAAGGTAGCCGTACCGGAAGGTGCGGCTGGATCACCTCCTTTCTAAGGAGCACCACGCGCCACGGCGGGTTCCGCAGGGGAGCCGTTGGTGGGGTGAGGAGTTAAAGGCTCATTGCGAGAACGATTGTTTCTCGGTGAGTTGCTCACGGGTGGAATATCAATGGAATAGGTGCCTGCCGGTACCTGGCGGCCCGAATGCTAGTACACCAACCCCCYTSGGGGTTGGGGGGAACGCGTTCATGGAGGGTTGTCGGGTGGTGGTGGGTGGTGTTTGGCACACTGTTGGGTCCTGGAGCAACAACGGGACAATCGTTCACCAWYGTCCCCCCKTGATGGGGGGTGGGGGTGGGGGGTTGTTGTGTGTTGTCCCTGGTTTCCCGCRCATGACGGACTTGCCGACGTGATGACACCTTGGGTGTTGTTGGTGGGGAKGTGTGTGGTGGGGTTGTTGTTTGAGAACTACATAGTGAACGCGAGCATCTTTATAGAGAAGCAATTTCTTTGAGATAGTAAGTAAGAACCTGGATGCCGGTGCCGCCGACCCTCCTTKGGTGGGTGTGGTGGTGGTGGTGTTTGTGGTTCTCTCGATATGTTTTTGTTGACTGTTTTTGTGGTCAAGTTTTTAAGGGCACACGGTGAATGCCTTGGCATTAGGAGCCGATGAAGGACGTAGGAATCTGCGATAAGCCTCGGGGAGTTGATAACCGAACTTTGATCCGAGGGTGTCCGAATGGGGGAACCCCGCCACCGGCCGCAAGGCAAGGTGGTGACCCGCGCCTGAATATATAGGGTGTGTGGAGGGAACGTGGGGAAGTGAAACATCTCAGTACCCACAGGAAGAGAAAACAACAGTGATTCCGTTAGTAGTGGCGAGCGAACGCGGAAGAGGCTAAACCGTGCCATGTGTGATAGCCGGCGGGCGTTGCATGGTCGGGGTTGTGGGATTTGCCGTTCTGGTTCTGCCGGGCCAGTGGGGGGAATGGTGCATGTATAGGTGAAGGGTTTTGAATGGCCTACCGTAGAGGGTGAGAGTCCCGTAACCGAAATGCAGTGCACTCCCTGGTGAGTATCCCAAGTAGCACGGGGCCCGAGAAATCCCGTGTGAATCTGTCAGGACCACCTGATAAGCCTAAATACTACCTAATGACCGATAGCGGACAAGTACCGTGAGGGAAAGGTGAAAAGTACCCCGGGAGGGGAGTGAAATAGTACCTGAAACCGTGTGCTTACAATCCGTCAGGGCAGGCGCGCCCCCACTTGTGGGGGTGGTTGTTCCTGTGATGGCGTGCCTTTTGAAGAATGAGCCTGCGAGTTAGTGTTACGTCGCGAGGTTAACCCGTGTGGGGAAGCCGTAGCGAAAGCGAGTCTGAATAGGGCGRTGCAGTGGCGTGATCTAGACCCGAAGCGAAGTGATCTACCCATGGCCAGGTTGAAGCGTGTGTAAGAGCGCGTGGAGGACCGAACCCACTTCAGTTGAAAATGGAGGGGATGAGCTGTGGGTAGGGGTGAAAGGCCAATCAAACTTCGTGATAGCTGGTTCTCCCCGAAATGCATTTAGGTGCAGCGTCGCGTGTTTCTTACCGGAGGTAGAGCTACTGGATGGCTAATGGGCCCGACAAGGTTACTGACGTCAGCCAAACTCCGAATGCCGGTAAGTGAGAGCGTGGCAGTGAGACTGTGGGGGATAAGCTTCATGGTCGAGAGGGAAACAGCCCAGACCACCAACTAAGGCCCCTAAGCGTGTGCTAAGTGGGAAAGGATGTGGGATTGCTTAGACAACCAGGAGGTTGGCTTAGAAGCAGCCATCCTTAAAAGAGTGCGTAATAGCTCACTGGTCAAGTGATTTTGCGCCGACAATGTAGCGGGGCTCAAGTACACCGCCGAAGTTGTGGATTTCACACGATACCCTAACCCGTCTGACGGGTTCAGGGGTGTGGAGTGGTAGGGGAGCGTCGTGTGGGCATGGAAGTCGCGGTGTGAACCAGCGGTGGAGCCTACACGAGTGAGAATGCAGGCATGAGTAGCGAAAGACGGGTGAGAAACCCGTCCGCCGAATGATCAAGGGTTCCAGGGTCAAGCTAATCTGCCCTGGGTAAGTCGGGACCTAAGGCGAGGCCGACAGGCGTAGTCGATGGACAACGGGTTGATATTCCCGTACCGGTGAAGAACCGCCMMTATTGACCCGGTGATGCTAACCACCCAAACCGTTTTCTGCGTGCCTTCGGGCCAGGGAAGACGGGGCGCGTGGGACCCGATCCGGGAAGGTAAACGTATTAACAGGTGTGACGCAGGAAGGTAGCCGAGCCGGGCGATGGTAGCCCCGGTCTAAGGATGTAGGGAACGCGATAGGCAAATCCGTTGCGTGGCCATTTGATTGGTGCTCCTGAGATCTGATGGGACCCCCCTTKGGGGGGAATTCGGTGATCCTATGCTGCCWAGAAAAGCATCGACGTGAGGTTCCAACCGCCCGTACCCCAAACCGACACAGGTGATCAGGTAGAGAATACTAAGGCGATCGAGAGAATTATGGTTAAGGAACTCGGCAAAATGCCCCCGTAACTTCGGGAGAAGGGGGGCCTGCCCCGTGAAGGAGATTTACTCTCCGTGAGCGGGTGTGGGCCGCAGAGACCAGGGGGAAGCGACTGTTTACTAAAAACACAGGTCCGTGCGAAGTCGCAAGACGAGGTATACGGACTGACTCCTGCCCGGTGCTGGAAGGTTAAGAGGACCGGTTAGCGCGCTTGCGTGCGAAGCTGAGAATTTAAGCCCCAGTAAACGGCGGTGGTAACTATAACCATCCTAAGGTAGCGAAATTCCTTGTCGGGTAAGTTCCGACCTGCACGAATGGAGTAACGACTTCCCCGCTGTCTCAACCATAAACTCGGCGAAATTGCAGTACGAGTAAAGATGCTCGTTACGCGCAGCAGGACGGAAAGACCCCGAGACCTTTACTATAGTTTGGTATTGGTGTTCGGAGTGGCTTGTGTAGGATAGGTGGGAGACTGTGAACCCCCCACGCCAGTGGGGGTGGAGTCATCGTTGAAATACCACTCTGGTCACTTTGGACATCTAACTTCGGCCCGTAATCCGGGTCAGGGACAGTGCCTGATGGGTAGTTTAACTGGGGCGGTTGCCTCCTAAAGAGTAACGGAGGCGCCCAAAGGTTCCCTCAGCCTGGTTGGCAATCAGGTATCGAGTGTAAGTGCACAAGGGAGCTTGACTGTGAGAGCGACAGCTCGAGCAGGGACGAAAGTCGGGACTAGTGATCCGGCGGCACATTGTGGAATGGCCGTCGCTCAACGGATAAAAGGTACCTCGGGGATAACAGGCTGATCTTGCCCAAGAGTCCATATCGACGGCATGGTTTGGCACCTCGATGTCGGCTCGTCGCATCCTGGGGCTGGAGTAGGTCCCAAGGGTTGGGCTGTTCGCCCATTAAAGCGGTACGCGAGCTGGGTTTAGAACGTCGTGAGACAGTTCGGTCCCTATCCGCTGCGCGCGCAGGAAATTTGAGAAGGGCTGTCCTTAGTACGAGAGGACCGGGACGGACGAACCTCTGGTGTGTCAGTTGTACTGCCAAGTGCATCGCTGATTAGCTACGTTCGGAGGGGATAACCGCTGAAAGCATCTAAGCGGGAAGCTCGCTTCAAGATAAGATTTCCATACACCATGCGTGTGAGAGGCCCCCAGCAGACCACTGGGTTGATAGGCCGGACGTGGAAGCGAGGACCAACGACTCGTGAAGCTGACCGGTACTAATAGGCCGATAACTTACACCACAAAAAGTATCYCAAGCGGGACCGCATCAAAAGCCGGCCCCGACCAACGATACAAGCATGCTCGCGTTCACTATGTGGTTCCCAARCAACAAACCCACCCGTTTGCTGCCAGGAAACCCGCAGGCACCCGCCCGTCACCCGTGACGGGACCGGASCTGTATAATCAAATACTGTTGTTCCACCGAACACCCAACAGATCTCCCCAACCCGCCAAGGGTTGCGCGGAAACGAGTTACGGTGGTCATAGCGTGGGGGAAACGCCCGGTCCCATCCCGAACCCGGAAGCTAAGACCCACAGCGCCGATGGTACTGCATTCGTGAGGATGTGGGAGAGTAGGACACCGCCGGACAACACCCCAGGGTCGAGGCCCCCACCACCGTGGGGGCCTCCC
>NZ_JBFREA010000052.1:0-5328 GCF_052114065.1 Specibacter sp. RAF43
GGTGAGGGCCGCCCCGCCCGCGACGGCGACGTGGTGAGGGCCGCCCCGCCCGCGACGGCGACGTGGCCCGCGGCAAGCGCGCCCCGCAGGGTTCCTCGCACCACAACGACGCCGCCCGCTCCGGCGGCCAGGGCGGGGCACCTCGCACCTCGGGATCGGGCGCCGTGTGGTCCTCGAACACCGGCGGAACCTCCGGGGGCAGCTACAGCGGCGGCGGCTCCGGCCGTCCGGCCCGCGCCGGCGGCTCGCGCCGGGCCTCGGCCCCCGCGTCGAACCAGCGTCGCAGCCGCTAGGCACGGCATGCCTTAATTGCGCCGGCACCCTAACGGGGTGCCGGCGCAAATGCTTTAAGCGGGCCCGTCGGGAAGGGGCGGGCCGCTCCGCTGGCCGCTCCGCCCACCGGCGAGCCGTCCGGCCGCGACGGCGGCCCCCGCCACGGTGACCAGGGCCCCCACGATCAGGGCCGCCGGTTCCCCCGGTGCCAGCAGGTGCTCTTGGATGCCGATGGTGGCTGCGGCAATTGGGACGCCCAATTGGGACGCCGCCAGGACTCCGAGGGATACCGGCATGCCGGCCAGCGCCGGGAGGCCGTGGACCGCCAGGGCGCCCAGACCCAGGCCCACCCCCAGGAGGATCATCGATGGCTGCTCGAGGAGCTCCCGGACGTTCAGGGAGGCGCCCAGCCACAGGAAGAACAGCGGACCGAGGAATCCCTCGGTGATCGCGAAGAGCTGGTGCGCGAGCCGGCGGGGCTCACCCACGGCCGCCACCGCCAGCCCAAACGCGAAGCCCGCCAGCATAACGGAGACATGGCTCCAGACCGCCAGGCCCGCCAGGGCGAAGAGGATGAGCAGCTGGAACCGCAACTCAAGCGCGAACTTGCGGGCTTCGGAGACCCGGCGGATCCGCCGTCGCACGCCGTTGCGGGCCCCCGTGCGGAGAAGGACAAATACCGCCGCGGCGCACGCGATAACGGCCAGCGCCCCCCACGCGGCCCGGCCCGCAGTGGCCGGATCCAGGGCCAGCGGCAAGGCCACGATGGCCAGCATGTCCGCCAGCGCCACCTGGGCGGTCAGGGCCAGCACGTGCGGTCCGCCCAGGTCCAGGGCGGTCACGATCGGAAGCACCAACGCCGCCGAGGACGATGCCAGCAGCACCACGTACAGGGGCGCATGGGAGGTGCCAAAGGCGCCGGCAATGCCGACGCCCACCACCGCGGCGGCCAGCACGACGGCGAGCAGCCGCAGTGCCCCGGTGCCCAGGGCGGCACGGATTTGGCTGTTCCGCACCGGCACGTGGGTGCCCGCCACGAACATGACCAGCGCGAAACCCATGTCGGCGAGGAAGCCAAACGTAGGGTCCGCGGCATCCACCACGTTCAGGCCCGCACGGCCCAGGAGGATGCCCGCCAGCAGTTCACCGACCACCACGGGTATGCCCCATTTGCGGGGCAGGGCCAGCAGGGGGCCCAGCAATGCGGCGGCGCAAATGAGGGCAAGGACCGGGAACGTCATGTGCGGCGCCCGGTGCGGGCTTGGCTGTCCATACGCCCCATTGTGCATGCCGGGCGGATTTTCCCCTAGGCTCCACCCCCGGCGCCCGGCTGAACTACTCCTGATGAACTACGGGGCGGGCTCAGCCGTCGTCCGGGTCAACGCTGAGCACGGCCAGGAAACCGCGGCCGGAAACCTCCGGGGCGGACTCGGCGCCCACCACGGTGTCAAACCTGCCCAGGGTCTTGCCGGCCTCCGTTGAGTCCGCAAGCGGGTCGGTGACGGCGGCGGCACCCTGGAGCAGCACCGCAAACTGGCCGGCGAATACGGGGTGCGGGCGTTTCTTGGACAGTTCCACAATGGCCGCGTAGCCCTTGAAGGCGCCGCGGCGGGTCATCAGGTTCAGGTCCATGAGCGATCCCGTGGGCAGGGCCGCGGAAGTGCTGGAATCGCCGGAAAAGCGGAAGGGTCGGAACTTTTCCAGCGCGTGCTCGGCGCCGTCAACGGTCAACGCGATCAGGTCCCCGTCGATGACGGTGAGGATCCGCTCGATGCCCGGCAGCGGCGAAAACGGCCCCGCCGCGGCCACCTCGGCGATGCTGATCCGCCAGTCCCACGCCTGGCCCTTGGCGCCGGCCCCCAGCGTCACGGCGCCCGCGCTTCCGGCCGCCACCTGGCGGGTCACGCCGCCGCCGTTGGCCCACGGGGCAGGCACCAGCTGCGCATAGCGGAGGATCGACGTCACGGTTCGTCGACGTTCTTGACGCTGTAGACGTGCATGCGCTTCGGGTCGGACTGCCGCTTCCGGCTCATCCGCTTGTAGTACGCCCAGCCGCCGGATATGGCCAGGGACAGGCCGAACGCCAGCACAATCTTCACGGGCAGTGGAAACCGGGTCACGGCCAGCACCAGGCACATCACGGCAAAACTGGCGAACTGAACCGTGATGTCCAGCCAATCGGCTTTTCTACGCATGGATCAAGCGTACTCGGTGGGCGGCTACTCCCGGCCCTGCGAGACCCAGGCGGGGTCGGCCGCCCGGAAGCCGACGACGCCGGCCGCCGCCTTGTCCAGCGCGTCCAGTTGGGCGGTGGTGAGGGAGAGCACGAGGGCCCCCAGGTTTTCGTCGATGCGCGCGGCCTTGCGGGTGCCGGGGATGGGAATCACCGGGAGGCCGAATTTCCGGCCCTGGGCCAGGAGCCAGGCCAAGGCGACCTGGGCCGGCGTCGTCCGTGCCCCGGTGGCGGCGGTGAGGCCGTCCGCCACGTGCCGGACGGCGTCGACCACGGCCTGGTTGGCGTCGATGGCGGCGTCGGCGAAGCGGGGGATGGTGTGTCGGAAGTCGCCGGGTCCGAGGCTGGACGCGCTGACGGTGCCGGTCAGGAAACCGCGGCCCAGCGGGGAGTAGGGGACCACTCCGACGCCGAGTTCCGCGGCGGCCGGGACCACGCGCGCCTCTACGTCGCGGCTCCAGATGGACCATTCGCTTTGCACGGCGGCGATGGGGTGGACGGCGTGGGCCGCCCGGAGCTCCTCGGCGGTGACCTCGGACAGGCCCAGGTGGCGGACCTTGCCGGCGCTGACCAGCCCGGCCATGGCGCCCACGGTCTCCTCGATGGGCACCCGGACGTCGCGCCGGTGCATGTAATACAGGTCGATGACGTCCGTGCCGAGCCGGGTCAGCGACTCGTCAATGGCCTGGCGGACGTAGGCGGCGTCGCCGCGGATGTCCCGGTAGCCGGTGGCGGGCGAGCCCACCAGGGCGAACTTCGTGGCCAGCTGCACCTCGTCCCGGCGGGTCTTCAACAGTTGAGAGATGAGTTCCTCGTTGCTGCCGGCGCCGTAAATATTGGCGGTGTCGATGAAGGTGACGCCGGCGTCCACGGCGTGGTGCAGGGTTTGCAGCGCCTGCGCCGGGTCAACCTCCCCGTACACGGGGGTCAGGGCCATGCCCCCGAATCCGAGCGGACTGACTTCCAGGGCGTCGCCGAGCAGAATCTTTGTCATGGGTTCAGCGTATGACGGGGGATGCACCCCCGCGCAAGCCCCCGGGGGAATTACCTGTAGGTACCCACGAAGGGCCGGTTGGTGGGCACCACCTGCTTGCCCAGGGGCATCAGGGAGATGGGGATCATCTTGATATTGGCGATGGCCAGCGGGATGCCGATGATCGTCAGCGCCATGGCGGTCGCCGTGGCCAGGTGGGCCAGGACAATCCAGATCCCGGCCGCCAGCAGCCAAATGACGTTGCCGAGGGTGGCGGCGACGCCGGCGCCGCCTGGCTTGTCGATGACCGTCCGGCCAAACGGCCACAGCGCATAGCCGGCGATGCGGAACGACGCGATTCCCCACGGGATGGTGATGATCAGGACGCAGCAGATGACGCCGGCAAAAAAATAGCCCAGCGCCAGCCACAGCCCGCCAAACACGAGCCAGATGATGTTGAGGATTGTCTTCATCCCTTCATTGTGTCCCACCGGGCCGCCGCCGGCATCAGGGATGACCCTTAAAATTCCCCTGCTTCGCCGCCGCATCCCGGTGCTACGCTGATTTGCACGCATGATGTGTGCGCATCGGAACAACCAGGACAACGAGGACAACTCACACTCATGGACCCGGGTACAGTCTTCTTGATCATCATGCTGGTGATCATTGCCATCGTCGTGGTCGCGGGGGTCACCGTGGCCGTGCTGATTTCCCGCGGCGTCCTGGGCCTTGTCCGGCTGTCCCGGCCCAAGTACGACTCCGCCCGGCGCAATGCCCTCAAGGTGCGGGCCCAGTCCACCGCCGGCCCGGCCGGGGACCTGCTCAAGCAGCGAATCCGCCTGCTGGAATCCCTGGACGCGACCCGGCGCAGCCTCGAGGTGGCCGGGCAGACCGGCCAGTACACCGGCAACCTGGACGCCATCTTCCGCACGCTCCAACAGGCCGGCGGCGTGGTGGAGAGCCAGCTGCTGGTCGCCCAAAAGGATCCTGACCCCGCCGTGCAGGCCCTGTACGCCAAGACCCTGGGCACCCAGGTCGAGCAGATCGCCACGACCGCCACCGGCGTCCGCAACGCCCTGGCCAGCGCCGCCCAGCCCTTGGCCGACGTCGACCTGGCCGACCTCACCGGCAAACTGGCGATCGAGGCGACCATGTTAAAGAACTGGTCCACCACCTACACCGACCTCGGCAAGGGCTGACCACCGCCCATGGGCCTGTTCAGGCGCCTCGCGGCCGCCATCTCGCCCCGGCGGGCCAGGGCGTCCGACGCCGACCGGCTCACCATCGCCGACGCCCAGTTCAAGCAGCTTGAGGCGGTCCAACGGATGCGACGCGGCGTGGCCGACGTCGCCATCAGCCGCCAGCGCCTCGACCTCCAGGCGGCCGAGCTGCGGGCGGCCATGGACTCGCTCCGGGCGACGGCCGCCACCTGCCGGGCCGCCGGCGACGACGGTTCCGCCCAAACCGCCCTGGCCCGGCACACCATCATGGGGGAGCAATACGCCGACCTCATCGGCCAACGCGACGCGCTCGCCGAGCAGGAGTCCATGCTCACCACCCAACTGGCCCAACTGCAGGCCCGCGTGGCCGGCTTCAACGTCACGGCCGAGACCCTCCGGGCCGCCCGGGCCGCCGCCGACGCCCGGCGCCGCATCGCCCAGTCCCTCGATGACCTCACCGATCCCTGACCCCGGCGTCTGACCCGCAATACATGTCGAAAAAGGGACCATTCGAGCCTGTTGCGTTTTGATTTTGGGTGGGCGCGGGATTGGTGCTGCTGCTGGGGGCGGGATCGCTGGCCTCGCGTTGGAATCGGTGCTGGATCGTGAGTTGGGGCCGCACCACGGCT
>NZ_JBFREA010000053.1:0-5110 GCF_052114065.1 Specibacter sp. RAF43
GTTCGGCCGGGGGCGTGGCGACGCGTTCGGCCGGGGGCGTGGCGACGCCCGGGCGCATGCCGACGCCGCCCGGCCCGGACACAGGCAACGCCGTTGTCCCCGGGTCACGGTCCTCGGGCAGGGCTGGTCCGTGCTGGTGCTTCTCCGGTACGTGCTTCTCCGGGGCGGCGGCGGGGACCTTGCCGGTCAGCTCGGCGATGCGGCGGGCTTTTCTGGTGGGAAATTGGTAGCCGGGATCGCCTGCCGCCGGGCGGGGCTCCGCCGGATCGGCGGCGGGAGGCGGTGCCGCCGCCCTCCCCGGTTCGGAGCCGGCCCGCTCTGGTTGGGGGTCCTTCATTAGACCTCGAGAAGCTCGACTTCCTTGCGCTTGAGCAGCTCGTCGACGTTGTCGGTGTGAGCCTTCGTCAGCGCGTCAAGTTCCTTTTCGGCGCGGGCGCCCTCGTCCTCACCGGCGTCGCCGTCCTTGACGAGCTTGTCCAGCTGCTCCTTGGCGCGGCGGCGGATGTTGCGCACGGACACCTTGGCTTCCTCGCCCTTGGTGCGCACGATCTTGACGTATTCCTTGCGGCGTTCCTGCGTCAGTTCCGGCATCACGACGCGGATGACGTTGCCGTCGTTGGAGGGGTTGGCGCCAACGTCGGAGGAGCTCAGGGCGCGCTCGATCTCGTGCAGGGCGGTGCGGTCAAACGGGGTGATCAGCAGGGTGCGTGCCTCGGGGACGGCGAAGGAGGCCAGCTGCTGCAGCGGGGTGGGGGCGCCGTAGTACTCCACCAGGACCTTCGCGAAAATGGACGGGTTCGCCCGGCCGGTGCGGACCGCGGCGAAGTCCTCTTTGGCAACCTCGATAGCCTTGTCCATCTTTTCCTCGGCTTCGAGCAAAGTTTCTTCGATCACGATCTCTCCCTCAACATTTTTGAAAAAACACAGCTGGTTCCGCGGCGTGCGCACGGCAATCCTGCCCCCATCCTACCGTGAGCGGCCGGTGTGCCCGGGCCCGCACCGCCGTGGGCGGCGCTGCCCCCGGCGGGGCGTGCGCGCACCGTGTGCGGGCGGGCGGGAGCGGGATTGCTACGGGGTAACCAGGGTGCCCAGGGACTCGCCCATGATGGCGCGGGTGACATTGCCCTTGCCTTCCATGCCAAAGACGAGCATGGTGACGTTGTTGTCGCGGCACAGGCTGAAGGCGGTCTGGTCCATGACGCGGATGTCCCGGGCCATGGCCTCGTCGTAGCTGAGGTGGTCAAGCTTGACGGCGGCGGGGTCCTTCTTCGGGTCGGCGGTGTAGACGCCGTCGACCCCGTTCTTTGCCATGAGGACGATGTCCGCGTGGACCTCCAGCGCCCGCTGGGCGGCGACGGTGTCGGTGGAGAAGTAGGGCAGGCCGGCGCCCGCGCCAAAGATGACCACCCGGCTCTTTTCCATGTGTCGGATAGCGCGGCGGGGAATGTAGGCTTCGGCCACCTGGCCCATGGTGATGGCGCTTTGGACGCGCGTGTCCACGCCCGCCTGCTCGAGGAAGTCCTGCAGGGCCAGGCAGTTCATGACGGTTCCAAGCATGCCCATGTAGTCGGCCCGGGAGCGGTCCATGCCGGAGGCGGAGAGTTCGGCGCCGCGGAAGAAGTTCCCGCCGCCGACCACGATGGCCACCTCAACCTTGTCCACCGTGCAGGCGATCTGCTGGGCGATGTCGCGGATGGTGTCCGGGTCGACGCCGAGCTTGCCCGCCCCAAAGACCTCCCCGGAGAGTTTCAACAGCACCCGGCGACGCTTGGCGCTGCCTGAGGGATTGTGCGCAATTTCCTGCTTGGGGTCCAGAGTGTTCGTTGTCATTTCGCCTTCCATGGAGTCCGGCAACCTTCATACCGCAGGTTCCCTCGGTGCAGTTGTGTTGCGGCGCAGCGTTCATGCCGGCCTCGTGAGCCGCGCACGTGTGGGTGCCGTCTAAGATCATATCCGACGATTGGCGCACGGAAGGGGCGGCCGCATCGCGCGGCCGCCCCTTCCTTACTCACCTGGGCGTGCTGGTGAACTAAGCCCCAACGCGGAAGCGGGCAAAGGCAACAGCCTTCACGCCCGCCTCGTCCAGGACGGTGCCCACGGACTTCTTGGCGTCCTTGGCGAACGCCTGGTCAACCAGGACGATGTCCTTGAAGAAGCCGGTCAGGCGGCCTTCAACGATCTTCGACATGGCCGCTTCGGGCTTGCCCTCGGCCTGGGCGGTCTCGGCGGCGATGCGTCGCTCGTTCTCGACGGTCTCCGCTGCCACTTCATCGCGGGAGATGTATGACGGAGACATGGCGGCAATGTGCACGGCCACGTCGTGGGCGACGGTTGCGGCGCCGTCGTTGTCTCCGTCAACGGCAAAGAGCACGCCAACCTGGGCCGGCAGGTCCTTGGAGGTCTTGTGCAGGTAGGCGTCCACGGAGGCGCCCTCGATGCGGGCAATGCGGCGCACGACGATCTTCTCGCCCAGCAGTGCGCCGGCCTCGATGACGACCTCGGAGAGCGGCTTGCCGTCAACATCGGCGGCCAGCAGGGCCTCGACGTCGGCGGCCCCGGTGGCCATGGCGGTCTCGAGAACCTTGTTGGAGAACTCGATGAACGGGGCAGCCTTGGCGACGAAGTCGGTCTCGCAGTTGACTTCGACCATGACGCCGACGCCGCCGGCGACCTTCGCGGCCACCAGGCCCTCGGCGGTGGAGCGGCCTTCACGCTTCGTGGCGCCCTTGAGGCCCTTGATGCGGATGAGCTCCATGGCCTTCTCGGCGTCGCCGTTTGCCTCGTCGAGAGCCTTCTTGACGTCCATCATGCCAGCGCCCGTGCGCTCGCGCAGAGCCTTAATATCAGCGGCGGTGTAGTTCGCCATATGAACCCCTCAGTGTAGATTTTTTGCGTGTGTGGACTTGGGTCACGGAACCGGCGGCAGGACCGCTGCGCCGAGGCGTCGCGGTCCTGCCAGCGTCCAATACGTTCCGTGTTGGCGGCCGGTCCCCGGGCGCCGTGAAGTCGGAACTACTTGTCGGTTGCGTCTTCGGCGGCAGCCTCGGCCGGCGCCTCGGTGGCGGTCTCGACCGGTGCGGCGGCGGCAGCCTCGGCCTCCACCGGTGCGGCGGCGGTGGCCTCGGCCTCCACCGGTGCGGCGGCGGTGGCAGGGGTCTCGAGGAGTTCGCGCTCCCACTCTGCCAACGGCTCGGCGGGGGCTTCTTCGTTGCCGGTGGCCTTGGCGTTGCGGGCCAGCAGACCCTCGGCGATGGCGTCGGCAATCACTCGGGTCAACAGGTTCACGGAGCGGATGGCGTCATCGTTGCCCGGAATCGGGAAGTCGACGTCGTCCGGGTTGCAGTTGGAGTCCAGGATGGCAACAACCGGGATGTTCAGCTTGTGGGCCTCGTCGATGGCGAGGTGTTGCTTCGGGGTGTCAACCACCCAGAGCAGGGACGGGGCCTTGCTCAGGTTGCGGATGCCGCCGAGGTTGGTCTGCAACTTGGTCAATTCACGCTTGAGGAGCAGCAGCTCCTTCTTGGTGTGGCCGGAGGATGCAACGTCCTCGAAGTTGATCTCTTCGAGTTCCTTCATGCGCTGGATGCGCTTGGAAACGGTCTGGAAGTTGGTGAGCATGCCACCCAACCAGCGCTGGTTCACATAGGGCTGGCCAACACGGGTGGCCTGCTCGGCGATGGCTTCCTGTGCCTGCTTCTTGGTGCCGACGAAGAGCACCGTGCCGCCGTGGGCCACGGTGGCCTTGACGAATWCGTAGGCGCGGTCAATGAAAGACAGTGACTGCTGGAGGTCAATGATGTAGATGCCGTTGCGCTCCGTGAGGATGAATCGCTTCATCTTCGGGTTCCAACGACGGGTCTGGTGTCCAAAGTGGACGCCGCTGTCAAGCAGCTGGCGCATGGTTACGACGGGCATGCCGGCGCTCCTTCTTGTTCTTTACGGTTCTTTTAGCTTGATAGCCCCGGGGAGAGTCTCCGCCAGGGCCCTGCTCCTGGCACCCTATTGCGCGTCCATGAACCGCCGTGAGGCGGACCGTATGGGCGCAATCCATCGGCAGGACCCAAGAAGCTCTTGGGCACCTCGTCAGGGTGGGGTGCGCGTAGTCAGCGTGCGCAAGGCACACTGCAGTATCAACCTTACTACATCGCCCCCGCCGCCATGACGGGGCGCCGCCCGCGGGCCGGTGCCCGGTCCTCCACACGGGCTCCGGGTGCCGGCACCATGCACAGTCCACGGCTGCCGGGTGCCGGCTGCCCGTTGGTGCCGCCAAACTGGTGGCATGCACCGGATTCCGCGTTCCCCACGCCTCTTGCGCGCGGTGGCCGCCGCGTTGCTTGCCGCCCTGGTCGCCGTCCTGCCGGGCCCGGCCGCCGGGTCGAGCTGGTCCCTGCCAGCCGCGAATGCGGCGCCACCCGGGTCGGTGCAACCGCGCGCGACGGCGGCCCGACCGCTCCCGGCCCGGCTCGCCTGGGGCTGGCCGCTGAGCCCCACCCCCCGCGTGGTGCATGTGTTTGACCCGCCGGCCAAGCCGTGGCTGGGCGGGCACCGCGGCGTGGACCTGCTCGCGGCGCAAGGCACCCCCATCCTGGCCCCCACGGATGCCGTGGTGGCGTTTGCCGGGGTGGTGGCGGACCGGCCCGTGCTCACCCTGGTCACGGCCGGCGGGCTCCGGCTCAGCTTTGAGCCGGCCGCGACCCGCCTGGCCGTCGGGGACGCCGTCACCCGGGGCAGTGAAATCGGCACACTGGCCGGGCGGACGCACTGCGACACCGGAGCGCCGGGCGAAGAAAGTTGCCTGCACTGGGGCGTCCGGCGCAAGGATCACTACCTCAACCCGCTGCAGTTCATCCTGGACCTGCGCCCGTCGATCCTCCTCCCCCTCGCCAACTGACCTCCCACACCAACTGGCCCGCGCACACCATCCACCCCCACCAACTGACCCCCACACCAATCTGACCCGCAATAGATGTCGAGAAAAGCCGATTTTGAGYCTGTTGCGTTTTGATTTTGGGTGGGCGCGGGATTGGTGCTGCTGCTGGGGGCGGGATCGCTGGCCTCGCGTTGGAATCGGTGCTGGATCGTGAGTTGGGGCCGCACCACGGCTTGTGGT
>NZ_JBFREA010000054.1:0-5882 GCF_052114065.1 Specibacter sp. RAF43
GGCCTGGAAGGGTCCGCGGCGTTTGCCGCACTGTGCGCGGCGCTGGCCGGGGCCGGCGTCGTCGTCAATGCCGCCGGCCTGGCGACCCCGGGTGAAGCGGACTCCCCCGAGCTCACCGGCGCGAACGCGCTGCTGCCGGCCGTCATCGCCCTGGCCGCCGCCGCGGCCGGCGTGGAACGGCTCATCCACCTGAGCAGCGCGGCCGTCCAGGGACACCGCCCCACCATCGATGAGAGCCGCGACCGGGCCCCTTTTTCGGCCTACTCGCGGTCCAAGGCGCTGGGCGAGGAGGCCCTGGAGGAATTGGCCGGGGCCGTGGGCACGGCGACGAACGTGGTGGTGCTGCGCGCGACGTCCGTGCAAGGCGCGACCCGCCCCACCACGAGGTCGCTAGTGAAGATCGCGGCCTCGCCGCTCGCATCCGTGGCCGCCCCCGGAGCGGCCCCCACGCCGGTGAGCTCCATCGACGCGTTGGCGTGGTTTGTGGTGGAAACCGGACTCTTTGCCGGCCCGGTCCCCGCGATCGTCCTGCAACCGTGGGAGGGGCTCAGCGTGGCCGAGGTCCTGGCGGCCGCCGGCGGCCGCCGGCCCCTGCACCTGCCTGCCGGGCTGTGCCGGCTTGTCCTCACGGTTGGCTATGCCGTCTCCGGCCTGGCCGGGGATCGCCTGCACGGCCAGTTGCGCCGGGTGGAACTCATGTGGTTTGGCCAGAGGCAACATCCGGGCTGGGCCCACGACGCAGCCCTGTTGCCGGCCCCCGCCGCGGCCAAGGTGCTGCGCCAGGCACTGGCGGCCCGCCACCACCCCCTCGTGGCACCTGACCCGCACCACCCCCTCGTGGCACCTGACCCGCAATAGATGTCGAAAATCGCCCCGTTCGGGGCTGCGGATTCGGCTGCGGACGCGAGTTCGGGTTCGGATTCGGCTACGGGTGCGGGCTCGATTTCAGCTTCGGGTACGGGCTCGGCTGCGGGCTCCCACATTTCCGGTTCGTCCAACAGGTTCAGCGCGCTGGGGATCATCCGGTGGATCTGCTCGTAGCTGATCGCCCCCTCACGGACCAGGCGCAGGCGCAGGCCCGTGGCATCCACAATCGTGGACGGGACGGGATCGGTGCCCTCCAGCGGCCGGAAGCCGTCCTCCAGATACACCTCGACRGACTCGGCCAGCTGTTCGCGGGCCGCTTGCGCCGTTTGGGCCGCCGGCGCCCCGGTGCGGTTCGCGCTGGAGACGGCCAGCGGTCCGGTCACGGCCAGCAGGTCAAGGGCCAGTTGATCGTCGGGAACGCGCAGCGCCACCGTGCCCACGGTGTCCCCCAGATCCCAGGTCAGGGACGGCTGGGCGTGAAAGATCAGGGTCAGCGGGCCCGGCCAAAACTTCTCCGCCAGCTTCCGGGCGTCGTCGCTGATCTCCGTCGCGAGCCCCTCCATGGTGCCGATCCGGGGAATCAGAACCGGCGGGGGCATGTCGCGGCCCCGGCCCTTGGCAGCCAGCAGCGTGGCCACCGCCTGGGGGGAGAAGGCGTCGGCGGCGATGCCGTACACGGTGTCCGTGGGGATGACGACAACCTGCTTGGCGGCCAGGGCCTTTTGGGCATGGGCCAGGCCGTCGGTTCGCTGGGCGTCGTTGGTGCAGTTATAGGAAGTGGTGCTCACTGGCCCATTCTTTCATCACCGCGCCCCAGTTCAAGAACCCGCCGCCAAGTCGCGCCGCCTGCGGACGGCGCCTAGTTGCGGTAGGCGCTGGTGGCCCTGTCCCGTCCGGACAGGTCCCGGTGCCCGGCGATGTCCCGCCACTGGCCTCCGGCGCGCAACAGCCGGGCCATCTGGCCGGCCTGAACTTCGGCATGCTCCATGACAAACCAGCCCCCGGGGTGCAGCAGCCGGGCGGCCGCGGCCGCAGCGGCGGCGGGCATTTCCATCCCGTCCGCTCCGCCGCCGAACAATGCCATGTGGGGATCGTGCAGCCGGACTTCTTCATCGCGGGGAATCGCGCCCGCCGGGATGTACGGCGGATTGGAGATGACCACATCCACCGTTCCGTCCAGTTCGGCCAAGGCATCTCGCATGTCGCCGTGCACCAGGTTGACCCCCGTGCCGGCCAGGTTCCGGACGGCCCATGGAAACGCGTCCTCGCTGAGTTCCACGGCATGGACCCGGGTGCCGGGAACCTCCGTGGCCAGGGCGCCGGCGATGGCACCGGAGCCGGTCCCCAGGTCCACGGCAATGACTTCGCTCCCCGGTCCGCGGTTCTGGTGCAGCCGTGTTAAAACGTCGATGGCCAGCTGCGCCACGGTCTCCGTTTCGGGCCGGGGCACAAAGACTCCCTTGCCAACGGCCAGCTCCCGGTGCCGGAAATACGCGATTCCGGTGATGTGTTGCAGGGGTTCGCGGGCAGCCCGGCGGGCCACGAGCGCGTCGTAGCCGGCCGGCGACTCACTCGTGCCAAATACCATGGCCCGCAGCTCGCCCAGCCCGACACCCAGCAGGTGGGCGGCCAGCAACTGGGCGTCCACCGCGGGCGACGGCACGCCTGCGGCGGCAAGGACCGCCGTCGCCCTCTTGAGCGCATCAGCCAGGGGAACGGGGCCCGTGCCGGGGAAAGCCTCAGTCACCCAAGGCGTCCAATCGGGATTGTTCGTCCATTTCGATCGCCGACTGCACCACCGGTTCCAGGTCACCGTTCATGACGGCGTCCAGGTTGTAGGCCTTGTAACCGGTGCGGTGGTCGGCAATCCGGTTTTCCGGATAGTTGTAGGTGCGGATGCGCTCGGAGCGGTCCATGGTGCGGATTTGTGACTTGCGGACCGCGGAGTTCTCGGCGYCGACGATGGCCTGCTGGTGGGCGAGGATGCGGGCACGGAGCACGCGCATCCCTGCCTCGCGGTTCTGCAGCTGCGACTTTTCATTCTGCATGGCCACCACGATGCCCGTGGGCAGGTGGGTAATGCGCACGGCGGAGTCGGTGGTGTTCACCGACTGGCCGCCGGGGCCCGAGGAGCGGTAGACGTCGATCTTGAGATCGTTCTGGTTGATCTCCACTTCTTCGGGCTCATCGACCTCGGGCAGCACCAGCACGCCGGCGGCCGAGGTGTGGATGCGGCCCTGGGACTCGGTGGCGGGCACGCGCTGCACGCGGTGCACGCCGCCCTCGAACTTTAGGCGGGCAAAGACGCCTTCGGCCGGATCGTTGGAGCGGCCCTTCACGGCGATGGAAATATCCTTGTAGCCGCCCAGGTCGGACTCGGTGGCGGAGATGACCTCCGTCTTCCAGCCCCGGTGCTCGGCGTAACGGGTGTACATGCGGACCAGGTCCGCGGCAAACAAGGCGGCCTCGTCACCCCCTTCCCCGGCCTTCACCTCAAGGATCACATCCCGGGCGTCATCGGGGTCGCGCGGGATCAGCAGGCGGCGCAGCTTCTCCTGGGCGGCGGCCAATTGGTGCTCCAGCACCGGCACCTCGGCGGCAAACTCGGAGTCCTCCGCCGCCATTTCCTTCGCCGCCTGAAGATCGCCGGTGAGCAGCTCCACCTGGTGGTAGCCCTCCACGACGCCGCCCAATTCCGCATACCGGCGCCCCAGCTTGCGCGCCAACGACTGGTCGGCATGCACGGCGGGGTCGCTGAGCCGCATTTGCAACTCGGCGTGCTCATCAAGCAACCCGTGGATGGATTCAAACATGTCAAAACCTCTCTCAACGTAAGTCAAGTCTAATAACGAAATCCCGGCCCGCGGGCGGGGACAAGGCGCGCAGGTGAGTCGGCGTCCCAGGCGGCGTGGCCGGCGTTTTTATAGTCCGGCGTCAAGGAGGCCCAAGGCCGCCCGCGGCCGAAGGCCGGATAGCCGGACGGAAAAACGCCGGCTCGGCCGCCGGACCCAAGCAGCGGGTCTCGCGCTCCGCCGCCCGCGCTGAGGGTCCACTGCCGGCCCGGTTAACGCACGAATCCGCCGAGGTCGTGAGGGAGCCCTGGGTGGGCCCCTTCACGACGAAGGCGGATTCGTGTCAGTAGCTACTTGTCGTGCTCGGCCTTGGAACCCAGGGTGGTCTTCTGGATCTGCATGAGGAACTCGACGTTGGACTGCGTCTCGCGGATCTTGGAGGTCAGCAGTTCAAGGGACTGCGTCATCTCCAGGCCGGAGAGCACGCGGCGCAGGCGCCACATGATCTTGACCTCTTCCGGGGAGAGCAGGTTTTCCTCGCGGCGCGTGCCGGAGGCGTTGACGTCCACGGCCGGGAAGATGCGCTTGTCGGCCAGCTGGCGTGAGAGGCGCAGCTCCATGTTGCCGGTGCCCTTGAACTCTTCGAAGATGACCTCGTCGGCCTTGGAACCGGTTTCCACCAGCGCCGTGGCCAGGATGGTCAGCGAGCCGCCGTTTTCAATGTTGCGGGCCGCCCCGAAGAAGCGCTTGGGCGGGTACAGGGCCGCGGAATCCACGCCACCGGAAAGAATGCGTCCGGAGGACGGGGCGGAGTTGTTGTACGCGCGGCCCAGGCGGGTCATGGAGTCAAGGAGCACCACAACGTCCATGCCCATCTCCACCAGGCGCTTGGCGCGTTCAATCGAGAGCTCCGCGACCTGGGTGTGGTCGTCGGCCGGACGATCGAAGGTTGAGGCGATGACCTCACCCTTGACCGTGCGCTGCATGTCGGTGACTTCTTCGGGACGCTCGTCAACAAGGACCATCATGAGGTGGACCTCAGGGTTGTTGGTGGTGATGGCGTTCGCGATCGACTGAAGGATCAGGGTCTTGCCGGCCTTGGGCGGGGAGACGATCAAACCGCGCTGGCCCTTGCCGATCGGGGCCACCAGGTCGATGACGCGGGGACCGATCTTCTTGGGGTCGGTTTCCAGGCGCAGGCGCTCGGAGGGGTACAGCGGCACCAGCTTGGAGAACTCTACGCGGTCCTTGAGCTCGTCCGGGTGCTTGCCGTTCACGCTGGTGACGCGCACCAGGGCGTTGAACTTCTGCCGGGCGCTCTGTGCCTGGCTGCGGTCCTCGCCGTCGCGGGGGGCGCGGATGGCACCGACGACGGCGTCACCCTTGCGCAGGTTGTACTTCTTGACCTGGGACAAGGAGACGTAGACGTCGTTGGAGCCGGGCAGGTAGCCGGAGGTGCGGACAAACGCATAGCTGTCCAGCAGGTCCAAGATGCCGGCGACGGGCAGCAGCACGTCGTCCTCGGTGACCTCTGAATCGTCAAAGTCCGGTCCCTGGGTGCGGCCGCGACGGCGTTCGTTGCGGTCCCGGAACCGGTCGTTGCGGTCGTTGCGCCCGCCCCGATCGTTGCGGTCACCGGAATCGCCGGAGTTGCGGTCGCGGCGGTTGCGGCGGTTGCGGTTGCTCCGTGAACCGTCTTCATCATCGCTGCGCTCGTGGCGTTCGCTGCCGCTGCGCTCGGTGGTCTGGCGCTCGGTGGTCTGGCGCTCGGCGCGCTCGGTGCGCTCGCTGCCTCGCTGTCCGCGGTTGCCCCCGCGCTGGTTGCGATTGTTGCCGCGCTCGAAGCGGTCGGCGTTCTCGCCCGCCTCGGAGCGGTCGTCGTGGGCGTCAGTCCCCTGGCCTCCGGTGTGGGGGGCGCTGCCGTTTTGCTCGTGGGCGGGCCGCTCGGCCTGGGCGGTGTGGTCGCCGCCGGCCGCCGGGCCGTCGGTGCCGGCGTCGGCTGTGCGGCCCCCGCCTTGCGCGTGGCGGTTGCGGGTGCGCGGCGGGCGTCGGGTCTCGCCGGTTGCCTCGGCCGAGTCGGTCCCGGCGACGGCGGCGGCCGGTGCCTCTGCCGGCGCGGCGGGGGCCTCGACGGCGGCCGGGGTGCCGGTGGTGATGATGCCGTCGCTGCTGGCGGCGCGGCGGCTGCGGCCACGGCCGCGGGCCGGACGCTCGGTCGCGGCG
>NZ_JBFREA010000055.1:0-3432 GCF_052114065.1 Specibacter sp. RAF43
GGCCTGTTCAGCCTCCTGGACCTGCTCAAGGCCGGCGGACTCGAGGAGGCGCCGGCGTTTGTCTCCGACGCCCTCGCCGCCGTCACCCGGCTGCTCACCGAGGCGCAGCGGCTGCGGACGGCCCTCCAGGACGCCCAGGCGCGCCTCGCCCGGGAGGTCACCTTGGCCGCGCACGACGGCGCGCGGGCCATTGCCCAGCACGCCAAGGACGAGCTCGACGCCCGCATCGGCCCGCTGGAGACCCGCCTGGACGCGCTCATCGGCGCCGTCCGGGGACTGCCCGGCAACCCGGAGAGCGTGAGCGCCGCCGCCGTCGCCCTCGCCGGCGAGCTGCCGCCGCTGCTGGGGGCCGTCGGGGCCCCCGGCGTGCCCGCCGCCGTCCGCTCGGCGCTGGCGAAGCCCGCCCAGACGCTAGCGACGCTCACCGACATCGCCAAGGACGCCGACGGGCTCGCCCGGCTGCTGCGCGGCGCCGCCGGCGGACAGGTCACCGCGCGGATGCAGTGGCGCCCGGCCATCACCGCGTGGGGACTGCCGCCGACCGCCCCCAACATCTTTGCGCCCCGGCAGGAGCACGCCCTGCGCCTGGACGTCGAGGTCCGGGCGTCGGCGAGCGCACCGCCGGCCGTCGACATCCTGGCGGAGATCATCGACTTCGACCTCAACCTCATCGGCGACGGCCCCGCCGCCCTGATGAAGCTGATGTTCCGGCGCGTGGGCTTCCACGCCGGTTCGGCCGGCAAGCCCGAGGTCGACGTCGTGTTCGGGGGCATCGGCTTCCTCGGCCCGCTGTCCTTCGTTGACCGGCTGCGCGAGCTCATCCCGTTCGACGGGTTCTCCGACCCGCCCCACGTCGACGTCGCCCCGGACGGGGTGCGGGCCGGCTTCGACCTCACCCTGCCCAACGTGTCCGTGGGCGTGTTCAGCCTGGAGAACATCGCGCTCGGGGCCGACGCCCACATCCCGTTCCTGGGCGAGGCGATGACCGTCGGCTTCCACTTTTGCGCCAAGGACGCACCGTTCCGGCTCACCGTCATGTGCATCGGCGGCGRCGGCTGGCTGGTGTTGCGCGCCTCGCCCAAGGGGCTGGTGCTGCTGGAGCTCGGGCTCGAGGCGTGCGCGTGCCTGTCGGTGGACCTCGGCGTGGCCTCCGGCTCCGTGTCCATCGCCGTGGGCGTCTACCTGCGCCTGGAAGCCGCCCGGGGAATGCTGGCCGCGTACTTCCGGATTCGCGGGGAGGTCGACGTGCTGGGCCTGGTCAGCGCCTCGATCACCCTGGAGCTCTCGCTCATCTACCAGTTCGAGACCGGCAAGCTCGTCGGCCGCGCCTCGCTGGTGGTCGAGGTCGAGGTGCTGTTCTTCTCCGCCTCCGTGGAGATCACCGTCGAGCGCAGGCTGGCCGGCTCCAAGGGGGATCCGACGATGTACCAGCTCATGCCGCCGGAGGACGACGGCAGGAACGCCGACTGGGCCCTGTACTGTGACGCGTTCGCGCCCGTGCCGGCCTGAGAAAAGGGGGACCCGATGCCCACCACCGTCCTGGCGACAGCGCTGCCATATTCGCTGGCCGACGACGCCCCGTTCCACCTCACCATCTTTTTCACGCACAAGCTGGTGGGCGGGGGCACGCAGCTGGCCGACTATCCGGCCGCCGCCGACTGGGTGGGCACGCTGGCCGGGTGCACGCTGCGCCTGACGACGTCGCTGGAGGCGAACGCCGCCCTGGCGCTGCGCGTCGTTTCCGCCGCCGACGCCGCCTCCTGGACGGCCGTGCTGCCGCCGTCCACGCTGGTGGCCGCCTTTCCGACACCGGTGCTCTCCGGGGAGACGTGGCGCACCAACCCCGCCAGCCGCATGAGCGACCACGCCATCGACCTGCACCTGGCGGCGATCACCGCGGCGCCCGGGCACCGGCCCGGGCTGGCCGGCGACCCGGTGGCCGGCGGCCTGCTGGAGACCCTGGCCAGCCTCGACGAGGGCGGGCCGCTGCGGCGGCTGCTCGAGGACGCCGGACGCCGGGCCCGCCGTGCCCTGCAGCTGCCGGCGCAGCGGCTCCGCGATGCGCTGACGACCATCGGCCCGCTGACCGAGCCCGACGAGACGGACCCCGAGCGCGGGCACGGCCGCGAGATCCCCCCGCTGCCGCCCTACCAGTCCGAAAGCGTCGAGGACCCCTCCCCGGTGCAGGTGCTGCTGGATGACCCCGACGCCGACACCCGGGTGACCGGGCGGCTCGACGCGCTCCTCGGGCAGGACCTCTCGGCCGATCCGCAGCTGCAGCTGATCGTCGACGCCCATGCCATGCGCCGGTACTACGAGCGGCCCGAGCAGCCGGCGCAGCAGCCGCGCACCGAGCCGGAGCCGGACGCCCCGCCAACGCCGCGCCCGGCCCGGCCCGAGCACGACTTCCACGCCAAGGTCGCCTCCTTCGGCGCCACCCCCGCGCTGCTGCGCCGGCTGGGGCTGGCGGTCGACGTCGTGCTGGACGGCGTCGACGCCGCCGGGGCGCGCGCCGCACTCGCCGGGGCGGCATGGGTCAGCGTGAGCGTCACCTCCGCGCACCCCGACCTCCAGGTGCTCCCGCCGCGGCGCACCCGGGCCGTGGTGAACGGCCCGGTCTTCACCGCCGCGTCCAGCGCCGCGTGGGTGGGCGGCGCGCTGCCCCTGGGCAACGACGAGTGGGTGGTCCTCGACGCCGACCCGGACGCGTCCGGGCTCAAGCTCGACCAGCACGCGCGCAACCTCGCCCGCCAATACGCCGGCGAGGCCAACGGCGACCCCGCCACGTCGGCGCCGGGCACGCTGCGCGCCACCGGCTTCGCCATCGCCCGGCGCGGCCGGGCCGCCCAGGTGCGCGGGCGCGTGCAGGCGGCCGAGACCCTCGCGGACGACGGCGCGCGCGAGCTGCTTCTCGATGACGTGGTGCGCGGGATCCGGCTGGAAGTGTGGGACGACGCGAGCAAGGAGTGGCACAGCCTGCACCGGCGCCGCGTGAGCGTGACGGGGGAGCCGGGCGGGGTGCCGGTGCTCCGGGACGCGGCCGACGTCGGGTTCCTGCAGCTCTCCGCGCTCAACAAGGCGCCCGGGGACACTACGGTGGGCTACTACCTGCACGAAGTGGTGGCCGGCTGGGACGGCTGGAGCCTGTCCGCGCCGCGGCCCGGCCGCACGATCGTCCACGTCGAGCCGCCCGGGCCCGACGGCGCCACGGAGACCGTCGTGGTGACCCCGCCGGATCCGCCGATCGACGGCGCGCACATCATCTCCCGGGTCGAGCCGGGGTCGTTGCCGCGGCTGCGGTACGGCATGTCCTACAGCTTCCGGGTGCTCGCCGTGGACCTCGCCGGCAACTCCGTCCCGCAGCGCCCGCGGCGGCGGCCGCCGGTGGCCCCGGACGCGACCGCGCTCGGCGCGGCCCGCACGCACCTGGAC
>NZ_JBFREA010000056.1:0-2696 GCF_052114065.1 Specibacter sp. RAF43
GCGCCGGCCGCGGGCGCCGGCCGCGGCGCCGGCCGCGGCGCCGGCGGCTGCGCCGGCCGCGTTGGGGTGGCAGACGCCGGCCGAGCATCTGGCCCACATGACGCTGGCGCAACGGGTGGGCCAGCTGTTCATGGTGGCCGCGGCGGCCACCGGGGCCGGCACCCCCACCATGACCGTGCTGCGGAACTACCATGTGGGCAACGTGTACCTGTCCGGACGCTCCTCCGCCGGCATCAACGCCACCGCCGCCGTCGTGAAGGCGATGACGTCCACGGTGTCCACGGCCACCACCGACAACGAGAACCTGGCGGTCGGCACGGACCAGGAGGGCGGCTACGTCCAAGTCCTCAATGGTCAGGGGTTTTCGCGGATTCCCACGGCCCTGGCCCAGGGCTCAATCACCCCGGCCGTCCTGGCCGCCGATGCCAAGAACTGGGGCAACCAGCTGCGCTGGGCCGGGGTGAGCGTCAATTTGGCGCCCGTGCTGGACACCGTGCCCAGCGCGGCCTTCGCCCCGAACAATCCGCCCATCGGCTACTTTGAGCGCGAATACGGGTACACCCCGCAAAAGGTGTCCGAGGAAGGCAACGCCTTTGCCGCCGGCATGCGGGCCGGGTATGTCATGCCGGCCGTGAAGCACTTCCCCGGGTTGGGCCGGGTCACGGCCAACACGGATACCACGGCCAATGTGCATGACACCGTGACCACCCGCACCGACCCCTACATGCTCCCGTACAAGACCGCCATCACCAACGGCGCCCGGTGGGTCATGGTCTCCAGCGCCTACTACGAGCGGATCGACAACCGGCCGGGCAAGCTCGGGGCGTTCTCCTCGGTGCTCATGGCGGACGTCCTGCGAGGGGACGACCACTTCACCGGGATTGTCCTCTCCGACGACCTCTGCAACGCCGTCCAGCTGCAGCCGTGGAGCTGGGCGGTCCGGGCGGCGAACTTTGTCAACGCCGGCGGCACCATGGTGCTGTGCGCCAATCCCAACGCCATCCCGTACATGTACCGGGGCGTGCTGGCGCTGGCGCAGCAGAATCCGGCCTTCCTGGCCAAGGTCAATGCGGCCGTGCTGACCATCCTGACCGTCAAGCACGGCCAATAGGGCCGCCGGTGGATATCCTAGGCTGGGGCAGAGACCACCGGTCGGGTCGTGACCCGATGCCCGCACGGGGCCGCCACCGAAGGAGTTCACATGTCCGCCATCAACACCCTTGCCACCGTGAGCCGGGACGCCTGCGTCGCGGCCGACCGGGCCGATTCCCTGGCGGCGTTCCGGCAGCGCTTCATCCTGCCGGAGGGCGTCATCTACCTGGACGGCAATTCGTTGGGCCCCCGCCCGGTGGGGGCCCTGGAACGGGTGCAGGAGGTCGTCGCCAACGAGTGGGGCGAGGGCCTGATCCGCAGCTGGAACACCGCCGGCTGGTTCGAGCTGCCCGGCCGTCTGGGCGACAAGCTGGCCCGGCTGATCGGCGGACAGGGGGGTGAAGCCGTCGTCACCGACACCACCAGCTTGAACCTGTTCAAGGCTCTGGCCTCGGCGATCCGGATCCAGCAGGTGGACCACCCGGACAAGCGGGTCATCGTGACCGAAAGGGATAACTTCCCCACCGACATCTACATCGCCGAGGGCCTGGCGGACTTCCTCAACTCCGTCGTGGAGGCCACCGGCCGCCGCTATGAGATTCGACTCGTCGACGAGCAGCTGCCGTTGGAGGAGGCACTCGACGGCGAGGTGGCCGTCGTCGCCCTGTCCCACGTCAACTACCGCACCGGCGCCATGTGGGACATGCGGGAGGTCACGGCCGCGGCGCATGGGCGCGGGGCCCTGACGGTCTGGGACCTGGCCCACTCGGCCGGCGCGGTGCCGGTTGACCTCAACGGCGCTGACGCCGACTACGCCGTGGGCTGCACCTACAAGTACCTCAACGGCGGCCCCGGTTCCCCGGCCTTCATCTGGGTCAACGCCCGGCACCAGGACCGCTTCTGGCAGCCGCTGGCCGGGTGGTGGTCGCATGCCAGGCCGTTCGAGATGGCGGAGCGCTACGCCCCGGCCTCCACCATCAACCGCTTCCTGTGCGGCACCCAGCCGGTCACGGCGCTGGCCCTGGTGGAAACCGGCCTGGACATCATGCTCGACGCCGACCCTGCGGCCGTGCGGGCCAAGTCGCTGGCGCTGACCGACCTGTTTGTGGCACTCGTCGAGCAGCGCTGCGGCGTGCACGGGCTGGAACTGATCACCCCGCGTGAGCACGCGGTCCGCGGCAGCCACGTCAGCTTCCGCCACCCCGAGGGCTACGCCGTCATGAGCGCGCTGATCGCCCGCGGCGTCATCGGCGACTACCGGGAACCGGAAGTGCTGCGCTTTGGCGTCACCCCGCTGTTCCTGGGCTACGCGGACGTGTGGGACGCCGTGGAAATCCTCCGTGACATCCTGGACTCCGGCGCCTGGGACGCGCCGGAGTTCAAGGCGCGCAATGCCGTCACCTGACGCCGTCGTGCATAAGCAAAACTGACCCGCAGTAGATGTCGAAAAAGCCCGAAAAGTCGGGGTTTTTCGACATCTAATGCGGGACCCTTCTATGTTTGTCAAGCGGTGTTGAGGGTTGCTGATTGTGAGTTGAAGGTTCGGTAGACGCGGCGGGCGAGGTAGCGTTTGAGGCAGCGGCGGATTTCCTTGGCTGTTCGTC
>NZ_JBFREA010000057.1:0-1751 GCF_052114065.1 Specibacter sp. RAF43
GAGCCTGTTGCTTTTTGGGTGTGGCGGTGCCGGTTTTGTTGTGGGTGGTGTTTAAGAATGGAGCATGGCCCGAGATTATCGCCGTGTTGATCGTGAGACGCCGTTCCTTTTGCCCCCGGATATCCGGGATTGGTTGCCGGCTGATCACCTGGCCCGGTTCTTGTTGGATGTTGTGGAGCGGTTGGATACGACGGTTCTGCATGGCCGGTCCCGCCGCGGCGGGACCGGCCGGCAGGGCTATGACCCGGACATGTTGTTGGTGTTGTGGTTGTATGCGACGGCCCGCGGTATTTCGTCCTCGCGGCAGATCGAGCGGGCGTGCGTGGAGGATGTCGCGTTTCGTATGTTGTGTGCCCAGGATGTGCCGGACCACACGGTACTGGCACGGTTTCGCCAGCACCACCGGGCGGGCATGACGGAGTTGTTCGCGCAGGTTTTTGCTTTGTGTCTGACGGTGGGGATGGGCCGGTTCGGGCAGGTTTCCATTGACGGGACGAAGATCAGCGCGAATGCCTCCAGGGCGCGGACGAAGTCGCTGGCGACTTTGCGGAAATTGGCCGCGGCCGAGCTGCAAAAGGCCGAGGACACGGACCGGGCCGAAGACGAGGCTGGCGAGGACGGCGACGGGCAGGTCCCGCCCGATCTCACCGGCACGGACCGCGCCGCCCGGCTTCGGGCCGCGATTGCCAGCGTGGAGGAACAAATCCAGGCCGAGATCGGGGTGCCGCTGGAAGCGGTGAAAAAGCGGATCGAGGACGCGACCGAGCGGGTCAAGCGGGAGGAAGAAGCACAGGCGAAACGCGTTGTGGCCTACCAGGGCGGGAAAGCGGCCGGACACACCCCGAGGGGGCATCCGCCGATCCCGGACGGCGGCAGGGCCCTTGAACAGGCACGAAAGTCCCTCGACACGCTCACGCGCCGGGCCGCACGGTATGAGCACAAGCGCGAGGAATCGATCAAGGGCAGACAGGTCAAGGACCTGAAGCTCGCACGGCGCAACACGACCGACCCCGACTCGCGGGTGATGAAGACCCGCAACGGGTTCATCCAGGGCTACAACGCCCAGCTGGCAGTCACCGATGACCACCTGGTCATGGCCGCCGAGGCCACCGATGACCCGACCGACGCGAGGTGGTTCGTGCCCATGATGCGCCGGGCCGAAACAGCGCTGGAAGACATGCGCGCCAGGACCGGGCGCGATGACCTGATGCTCGGAACACTCACCGCCGACAACGGCTACCTCACCACCGAGGCCGTGAACGCCCAGGGCCCGCACCGGTTGATCGCCCCAGGCCGGGGCGGACTCGATGACAACGGCTGGGCCGGCACCCACAGCGGGGCCAAGACTGCCGCCCAGACGATGGCCCAGCGACTCAAGGACCCGAAGAACAGGGCGCTCTACAACCGGCGCAGCGCGACCGTGGAAACACTCAACGCCCACCTCAAGGACGGGCGCGGCCTGCGCCGTTTCGCCTGCCGCGGCAAACTCGCCGCCCAGGCCGAACTACTCATGGCCGCCATGGTCACCAACCTCATCCGCCTCCACAACAAGGCCATCCCTCTCCCGGCGACCTGACCGGCGACCGGCAGGAGAAGGGCCCCAAACCCCAAAAAGGGGCCACCCCACAACCACAAGCCGTGGTGCGGCCCCAACTCACGATCCAGCACCGATTCCAACGCGAGGCCAGCGATCCCGCCCCCAGCAGCAGCACCAATCCCGCGCCCACCCAAAATCAAAACGCAACAGGCTC
>NZ_JBFREA010000058.1:0-1687 GCF_052114065.1 Specibacter sp. RAF43
AATATACCCGACCCCGCCCGGCAACGCAAACCACAAAATACCCGACCCCGCCCGGCAACGCAAACCACAAACCGTGACCCACACCACCAAACCACCGACACAAACCACCCACAACAGGCAACCCACACCGGAGAATCGGCACCCCAACGAACCGGGGCAACTCGAAAAACAATACACACCTTTTTATGCCATTACCAATTGAAACAGCGTGACGCTGCGCACAATGCCGCGGCCCCGCTAATTCCTGCCGAAACACAGTCGTATTAACATGCCAAGGACCCTCCGCTAGCATTCAAGACAACGGTAGTAAACGACTCGACGGAGACTTGTCATGACAGATGCATCCGATTTACTGGGCATTGCGGCACTGCTGGACCCTGCGGAAGCGCAGGTGCAAAGCCGGGTGCGGGCATTCGTGGACTCACGGATCAAGCCCAACATCGCAGCCTGGTACGAACAAGCCGTGTTTCCCCGCGAGCTCATCCGCGAGCTCGCGGCACTGGACCTGCTAGGGATGCACCTAGAGGGCTATGGCTGCCCCGGACGCGGCCCCGTGGAGTACGGACTGGCCATGATGGAGCTGGAGGCCGGCGACTCGGGCCTGCGCACGTTCGTGAGCGTCCAGGGGTCCCTTGCCATGGGCGCCATCCACAAGCACGGCTCCGAAAAGCAGAAGGAGCACTGGCTGCCACGCATGGCCGCCGGAGACGTGGTGGGATGCTTTGGGCTGACCGAGCCGACGGCGGGTTCCGATCCGTCCTCCATGACAACACACGCCCGCAGG
Organism: Specibacter sp. RAF43; assembly: GCF_052114065.1. NCBI lineage: Bacteria > Bacillati > Actinomycetota > Actinomycetes > Micrococcales > Micrococcaceae > Specibacter > Specibacter sp. RAF43. The sequence continues at coordinate 785 of NZ_JBFREA010000058.1, forward strand.
GACGGCACCGGGCCGGACGCCGGATGGATCATCAATGGCAAGAAGCGTTGGATCGGCCTGGCCTCCATCGCCGACATCGCCATTATTTGGGCAATGACCGCCGATGGCGTCCGCGGCTTCATCGTTCCCACCGACACCCCGGGCTTTACCGCCACGGCCATAGAACCCAAGCTGTCCATGCGAGCCTCCATCCAGTGCGAGATCCTGATGGAAAACGTCCAGCTGCCCGCCAGCGCACAGCTCCCGGGTGCGATCGGTTTGCGGGCGCCATTCGAGTGCCTCAATGAGGCCCGCTACGGAATCATCTGGGGTGCCATGGGCGCCGCCCGGGACTCCTACCAATGTGCCCTGGACTATTCGCGCGCGCGGCTTCAGTTCGGCAAGCCCCTGGCCGGCTACCAGCTGACCCAGGAGAAACTGGTGAACATGGCGGTGGAGATCAACAAGGGGGTTCTGCTGGCGCTGCAGATTGGACGGCTCAAGCAGCACGGCCTGGTGCAGCCGCACCAGCTGTCCGTGGGCAAACTCAACAACTGCCGCGAAGCGATCAAGATTTGCCGTGACGCGCGCGCAATCCTTGGCGGCAATGGCATCACCTTGGACTACTCCCCCATGCGGCATGCGAACAACTTGGAGTCGGTGCGCACCTATGAGGGCACCGATGAGGTGCACACGCTCATTGTTGGCCAGCACATCACGGGCCTGCCGGCCTTCCGGTAGGCCCGCACCGGGCGTGACCGGGCGCCGGGCCTCGCGGGCCCGGTCTCGTGGGCGTTTGTGTTTGGGGGGTTAAATGTGGGGAGGCCCCCACGGTGGTGGGGGCCTCGACCCTGGGGTGTTGTCCGGCGGTGTCCTACTCTCCCACATCCTCACGAATGCAGTACCATCGGCGCTGTGGGTCTT
>NZ_JBFREA010000059.1:0-1517 GCF_052114065.1 Specibacter sp. RAF43
AATATACCCGACCCCGCCCGGCAACGCAAACCACAAACCGTGACCCACACCACCAAACCACCGACACAAACCACCCACAACAGGCAACCCACACCGGAGAATCGGCACCCCAACGAACCGGGGCAACTCGAAAAACAATACACACCTTTCACCCCCCACGCAAATCCACCAAGGACCTAGGTGTCCGACGCCGTGGACCACCCAAGTTCCCTGCGAAATGTCGGTCGCCGGCATGAGGGATACGGCCGCGTCTTGCGGACCGGTTGCACCTGTCCACGGCCCTCGAGAGCATCCTTCGATGGGCCGACCGGGGCAGCCTGCCAGCCCCGGATGTGTAACGCGGCCAACCCCTCGCACCTGTCCAGCCCGGGCCAGACACACAGGTGAGGCTGGGCACTCAGGCTGAGGCAGGGATCACAGTCGTCCCGCGCTCATTGCGATCCGATGGCTCGCGCCTGAATGCGCATAGTGTTGAGGCGAGCACCAATAGACCGAAAATGATTGGGGAGGCAATGTTGATTTTGATCGCTATTGTCGGGGCTTGCCTCGGCGTGCTGATAGCGGGATCTCGCGTCCCCCAAATTCGATGGGTGCCCCTGGTGGGCGCGTTCCACCCCAGCTACCTGCGCCGTAGCCAGAGAGAGTCCCTGCTTCAGCCCAAAACGAATACTACGCATAGCCTCGGCTAATCCAGCTGGCAGGGTGTACCCGGAGACCGTGGTGGTATCGAATTCAACGTAATCGCCGCTCGTCCGATCGGTCGCAGCGGGAAAGTCGCCCCTGGTGGTCAACGCGTCCCAGCTCGCAGCGTTGGTCCAGGCGGGCGTGGTGTTCGCCAACGACAAGAATCCTCGGTCCTCCTACACTGGGTGACATGACGATCTACCGGATGGATCACGTCGGCGTGGTGGTCGAGGATCTTGCCGCTGCCATCGCGTTCTTCCTTGAATTGGGCCTGGAACTGGAAGGCGAGGCAGCAGTCGAGGGTGAATGGGTGGACCAGCTCATCGGCCTGGACGGCGTCCGAGCGGACATCGCCGTCGTGCGGACACCAGACGGCCACGGCAGGGTCGAGCTTTCGACGTTCCACACGCCGGCGGCCACCAGCAGCGCGCCGAGGGCGCCGATGAACACTCCGGGCATCCCTCGCCTCACGTTCGTCGTCGACGCCGTCGTCGACGTTCTTGACCGCCTGCGCGCCCACGGCGCCGTACTGGTCGGCGAAGTGACGCAGTACAGGGAGATCTACCGGTACTGCTACGTCCGCGGCCCCGATGGCATCATCATCGGGCTGGTCGAGGAGCTCCGCTGAGCGGCACTCCGAGCCTTCAAGGCTCACTGGCTTGGGGTGTGTTTGGGTTGTTAAAGGTGGGGAGGCCCCCACGGTGGTGGGGGCCTCGACCCTGGGGTGTTGTCCGGCGGTGTCCTACTCTCCCACATCCTCACGAATGCAGTACCATCGGCGCTGTGGGTCTTAGCTTCCGGGTTCGGGATGGGACCGGGCGTTTCCCCCACGC
>NZ_JBFREA010000060.1:0-1358 GCF_052114065.1 Specibacter sp. RAF43
ACCGCCGGGGAGCTGGAGCGGACCCTGACCGGGTACGCGCGGGAGGAATCCCCGGACTTCCTGCGCCGCCTGGGCACCCGGGCCCTGGCGCTGCTGGATCCCGACGGGCAGCAACCCACGCACGGGGAACTGCTCGCCARGCAGGGCCTGTTCTTCCGCCACCCCCGCCGCGGGCTGATCCACTTCGAGGGMCACCTGACCATCCTGCAATACGAACACCTCATGACCGCCATCGGCTCCGCCACCAACCCCCGCCCCCACACCGCCTTCAACGACATCAACCCCCCACACCCCGACAACGRCRCCAATGCCRCGGYCGGGACGGTGCCGGCCGGGCAGGGCGAGCTGYTGGASMTCTTCCGCACCGCATCCGTCACGGTTGCCGGTGAACCGGCCGCCMCCGTCGCGGGCCCGGCCGGAWCCGGCSRCGCGGCGCCCCCGGCCTGGCCGGCRCCACCGCCGCCGGTGTCCGGGCCCCGCGGCACCGGGTGGCGCCAACCCCTGGCCCCGGCAGACATCCCGCCCCGGCCCCCGCAGGCGCCCCCGAACGCGCTGCCGCCCGTMTAYCCGGGYGAGTCCTGGTTCTGGTTCGACCCGCCCCCGCAACCCACCAACGACACCACCGCGCCCGGCACGCCCGCGCCCGCCAACGGCACGGACCGCACCGACGGCACAACCGCGCCCGGACCCGGCACGGACGGCACGCCCGGACCTAACACGTCAGATGACGGTGCTGCCGGCACGGCGGCGGCGCCGCCGTGGCCGCGGCTGATCGACGGGATCCGGGTGCCCGCACCCGGCRCCGCGGAGGAGCTGCCCGGCCTGGACACCACCGACCCGGCCTCCACCGACCCGGCCGTCCAGGACCGGCGCACCCACGCCCAACGCCTCCTGGACGGACTCATCGACTGCCTCAAACTCGCCGCCCGCACCGCCGCCCTGCCCGTGAACGGCGGCCTGAAACCCCAACTGTTCATCACCACCACCGAGGCCGAGCTGCACCGCACCACCGCCACCGGCCGCCCCGCCGGGATCGCCACCGCCCCCTACACCGGCCCGCAACCCCTGGCCGCCTTCACCGAAGCCCTCTGCGACGCCGACACCACCCGCCTCACCTACGCCGGGGACGGGAGCATCCTCAACATCGGACGCACCCAACGCCTCTTCACCGCCGCCCAACGCAAAATCCTGCTCGCCCGCGACCTGGGCTGCACCTTCCCCGACTGCACCGCCCCCGCCTGGTGGACCGAGGCCCACCACCTCACCCCCTGGCAGCTGGGCGGGGAAACCGACATCAACAACGCCGCCCTGCTCTGCAGCCGCCACCACCACCTCCTCCACCACGGCGCCTGGACCCT
>NZ_JBFREA010000061.1:0-1106 GCF_052114065.1 Specibacter sp. RAF43
TTAATCAAGGAATGTCATGAGCATCTCAACCATCCAGAACGCCGGGTTCGCGGGCACCGCACGCCTGGGCATCCGCGAGGTCGTGCGCCAGCTCAACGCCGCACTGGGGGCCACGCTGGTGGCGGCCCTTACAAGCAGCAAAGACCCGCGCATCAGCTAYARGTGGGCCCGTGAGAACGGCCCTGAGCCCAAGCCCGCCGCTGTGCAGCGCCTCTTGCTCGCCCACCGGGCCTGGATCGCCGTATCGACCAACGAGGGCGAGCACGTAGCCCGCCTGTGGTTCATCGGCGCGAACCCCTGGCTTGATGAGATCTCGCCGATCGAAGCCATCAGCAACTTGGAGTCCAAGAAGGTCATGAACGCCGCACAGGCCATGATCGAGGATCGCTTCAACGGATGAGGCGTGTCTGCACGGCCACAGGCTTGGCTGTCCTGAGTGGGTCGCTGAAGGGGTTCCGCATCGCCAAGAGTTCCTACGGGCCGCTGTCGCCCCGCGAGCGTCCGGCGCTGCCGCAGGATTCGGCTGAACGAGCCGGTTGGTCACGCTTCGACTCCATCGGATCGACGATCTATATTGCCGACACGAAACGCACCGCCTATTTGGAGACCCTCGCGCCATCGGTTCCGAGTTCCGTTCCGCCGTCGCTTTTGCGGCCAACACCTTTGGTATTCCGGTAGACGATGCACAGCAAATGGTGGAGAAGGACTGGGTTGCCAACGGCAACATGGTTCCCGGTTGGTTGCCGGCCGTCTGGCGCGACGGCCGGCTCATGTATACGCTGCGGGTTTCCGACAGCGCCCAATGGGTGGATCTCACTGATGATGTATCCGTCGCCGTGCTCAACAAGGAACTCGGAGCCGAGTTAGAAGCTCTGGGTGAGTCTGAAATTACCTTGGGTACTTTCACGGGAGGCAACCGCCTGGCTACAACGGCGATTGCCGATTGGATTCGAGAACAGGTCCTGGACGACGGCAACTATGCCAACGGCGTCCAGTTCCTCTCAAAGTACGGAACCGGAAAGTGTTGGGCGTACTGGCTTACGCGGCGCGACCTTGGTCTCTCCAACGAGCTGGTATCTGTGGTCGCAGAGCAGGAAGTTTTGGCC
>NZ_JBFREA010000062.1:0-734 GCF_052114065.1 Specibacter sp. RAF43
CAGCCTGCAGGGCGCCCACGAAAACCGCACCCTGACCCAACTGCGCCTCGACACCGCCACCACCCTCCTGCTCGGCCACCACCCCCTCAGCACGACCGCGACCACGCCCGCCGGTGACGCGGCCGATGACCGGTCCGGCACCACCGGTAATGCCGGCGGCGGCAGGACCGTCCCCACGGCCGGAACCGCCGGCGGGACGGTCACCGTGCTGGCGGGAACCGCCGGCGGGACGGTCACCGTGGTGGACGGGGAGCCGCCGTGGGCCCACACCGGTGCCCGCCGCGCCGTTCCCGGCGAGGATACCCCCGCCACCGTCGCCACGGCCGGTCCCGCCGCTGCCGCCAGTGCCGCCCGTGCCGACCGGTCCGGGGGTGCGGCTGCAGGTGCTGTTGGTGCTGCTGAAGCTGACCGGTCCGGCGGTGATGACCGGGCGGGGGCGCCGATCGCCGGTGTGCTCTGCGGGGACGGGTCAGGTTATGTTGACGGGCTCGTGGACGGGATCCCGGAAGAGCCCCTGCGCGAGTACCTGGAGCAGCTGGAGAAGGTCCGGACCGGGATGGCCGTCACCGAGCCGCCGCTGCCCACCGCGCAAATCCTGGTCACCGTCCCGCTGCTGGGCCTGGTCGGGGCCACGAACCAGCCCGCCGAACTGGCCGGCTACGGGCCCATCCCGGAAACCCTCGCCCGCACGCTCCTGGCCAACGCCGCAACCTTCCTGCGCGTGGCCACCGACC
>NZ_JBFREA010000063.1:0-716 GCF_052114065.1 Specibacter sp. RAF43
CGGAGGTTTTCGGTTTTCGAGGCTGGTTTGGCCCTTGGGTTCGAGGGTGCCGTCGGGGCGGTAGCGGTTCATGTAGAAGGGGGTGGTGTGGTCTAGTTCGCAGCTGGCGGCGGGGTGGTCGCAGCCGATGCCGGTGCAGACGGGGTCGCGGTGGCGGACGGTGGCGGCGATCGCAGCGGTGGGGTGGTAGCTGGTCCGGGCGAGGTTGAGGGGCGTGTCGGTGGCAGGGTCGGTGAGGATTCGGGTCCAGGTGTGGGCTCCGGCGGCGAATTCTCTGGCCTGCCCGGGTGGGATGGGGCCGTAGCCGGTGAGGTGGCCGGGGTCCTCGGAGCGGCCCAGCATGGTCAGGGCCGGGACCTGGATTTCGATCCGGGCCGGGGGCCAGCTCCGGAACCGGATGTTCGGGGCCGGGGTCCCGGCGGCCGTCCCGGGATCACCATTGGTGGCGGCGGCGCCGGTGGGGTGGGGGCAGGTGCAGGTGGTGCAGGTGCCGGCGGGGTGGAGGATGGCGTGGTGGAGGATGTCGGTGTGGGCGTCGGCGCGGTAGTTGTTCAGGGAGCGGGAGGGCTGCCCGGTGGGGGTGGTGGCGGTGCTGGGGGTGCCCTGGTGTTGGGCGGTGCGGGCCCAGAGGTCCAGGGAGTCGTAGAGGGATTTGGCGATCACGGCGTCCAGGGTGGCGCCGAGTTGGGCCATGCCGTCGGGCAGGGGGGTGAACC
>NZ_JBFREA010000064.1:0-698 GCF_052114065.1 Specibacter sp. RAF43
ACCGTCTGGTTCACCCCACCGTCTGGTTCACCCCCCTGCCCGACGGCATGGCCCAACTCGGCGCCACCCTGGACGCCGTGATCGCCAAATCCCTCTACGACTCCCTGGACCTCTGGGCCCGCACCGCCCAACACCAGGGCACCCCCAGCACCGCCACCACCCCCACAGGGCAGCCCTCCCGCTCCCTAAACAACTACCGCGCCGACGCCCTCACCGACCTCCTCCACCACGCCATCCTCCACCCCGCCGGCACCTGCACCACCTCCGGCGCCACCACCACCACCGGCGCCACCGGGACGGCCGCCGGGACCCCGGCCCCGGCCACCCGGTTCCGGAGCTGGCCCCCGGCCCGGATCGAAATCCAGGTCCCGGCCCTGACCCTGCTGGGCCGCTCCGAGGACCCCGGCCACCTCACCGGCTACGGCCCCATCCCACCCGAGCAGGCAAGGGAACTAGCCGCCGGAGCCCACACCTGGACCCGGATCCTCACCGACCCCGCCACCCACATCCCCCTCAACCTCGCCCGGACCAGCTACCACCCCACCGCCGCGATCGCCGCCGCCGTTCGCCACCGCGACCCCGTCTGCACCGGCATCGGCTGCGACCACCCCGCCGCCAGCTGCGAACTAGACCACACCACCCCCTTCTACATGAACCGCTACCGCCCCGACGGCACCCTCGAACCCAAGGGCCAAACC
>NZ_JBFREA010000065.1:0-597 GCF_052114065.1 Specibacter sp. RAF43
TCCTTGAGGTAGTAGGCGCGGGCGAGGTCCGGGTTGGTTTGCACGATCCAGGCGAGCTTGGCTTGTTGTTTTTCGGTGAGGTCCTCGGGGTTCTTCCAGAGCGCGAAGCGGGAGTTCTTTAGCCCTGCGGCGTGGGTGCTGTCGGGCCGTGGCGGGGCGTCCTTGGGCGGGCGGCCGCGGCCCCGGTAGGGTTCGTTGGCCCGGGCGGCCTTGCGGGCCTGGTTCCACGCGCCGCGGCGGACCTCGTCCAGGGCGTCGGTGGCCCATGAGACGACGTGGAACGGGTCGGCGCAGCGGACGGCGTTGGGGCATTTCTTGGCCACGACGTGGGCAATCCAGTCGGCCCCGTCGGCGGAAACATGCGTGATCGCGGCGGATCGTTGCGCGCCGAGGGCGTCGAAGAACCTGCTCAGCGTGGCGATGTCCCGGCCCGGGGCCGCCCACACCAGCCGGCCCGAGTCGTGGTCAACGACGACGGTCAAATACTTGTGTCCGCGCTTGTAGGAGATCTCATCGATGCCGATCCTGCTGAGGTTCGCGAACGGGTCGAAGGAGGCTGCGGTGTCCTCCCAGACCCGGGTGATAATCGCCCCGACG
>NZ_JBFREA010000066.1:0-557 GCF_052114065.1 Specibacter sp. RAF43
GGTGGGGGTGGTGGCGGTGCTGGGGGTGCCCTGGTGTTGGGCGGTGCGGGCCCAGAGGTCCAGGGAGTCGTAGAGGGATTTGGCGATCACGGCGTCCAGGGTGGCGCCGAGTTGGGCCATGCCGTCGGGCAGGGGGGTGAACCAGACGGTGCGGTTCTGGCGGGCGCGTCCGTGGCGGGTGGTGAGGGATTCGGGGTTGTGGTCCTGGGCCAGGCGACGGATCTTGCGGGTCAGGGCGGCGAGGTTCATGCGGGCGGCGTGGGGCAGGAAGAGGGGTTCGAGGGTGGGCAGGAGCGTCGGGGGGACGTTTTCCAGGCCGCGGTGGATGGCGTGGAGGCGGAGTTCATCGAGTAGGCCCTGGTTGTGTAGGGCGGCGGTGGCGGGCAGTTGCGTGGCCAGGGTGGTGGCCTGGTCCAGGAGGGTGTGGGCGCGGCCGCGGCCGATCGCGTACAGGGCCATGATTTCCGCGTCCGCGTAGCGGGAGCGGTAGGCGGGGTCGGTGGCGGGGTCTTCCCCGGCCAGGGGCGGGCGGCGGGTGGCGAAGACGGCCAGGGCGG
>NZ_JBFREA010000067.1:0-556 GCF_052114065.1 Specibacter sp. RAF43
GGATTAACACTAATAGATAAACATTCTTCGGGATTAACACTAATAGATAAACATTCTTCGTCTAAATCTACTTTGTATGAAGTAAATAAAACAAATTTTTCAAAAGACCTATCATTACGCTCCACATATGTTAGATTCAACATTTTATCGTATACGTGCTCTAAATCATTAATAAAACGTTCTTGAGAACGTGTATAGTAGTTACTTAAATATTTTAATTCTTCAAAAGGAATAATTACTTTTCTCGTATCCTGTTCTTTAAGTTTATTGCATAATGTAAAAAATAAATCTACTTCAGTCATCTCAAAACGTCTTAATGGGACTAAATTCATCTCATTTCTATATACTACTGTTTCACCAGACATAAAAAACTCCTCTCTAAATATATAAGTGACTTAATTTACAAAATGTCCCTCTATAATAATGATTAAACGAATTATAACACCTATTATATAGATAATAAAGAATATAAGTGACTTAATTTACAAAATGTCCCTATTACCGTTACAAAATGTCCCTTTTACCGTTACAAAATGTCCCTTTTACTGTTACAAAA
>NZ_JBFREA010000068.1:0-527 GCF_052114065.1 Specibacter sp. RAF43
CTAGTCGAGTGACACTGCGCCGAAAATGTACCGGGGCTAAACATATTACCGAAGCTGTGGATTGTCCTTTGGACAATGGTAGGAGAGCGTTCTAAGGGCGTYGAAGCWWGAYCGYAAGGACWKGTGGAGCGCTTAGAAGTGAGAATGCCGGTRTGAGTAGCGAAAGAAGGGTGAGAATCCCKTCCACCGAWTGMCTAAGGTTTCCWGAGGAAGGCTCGTCCGCTCWGGGTTAGTCGGGTCCTAAGCTGAGGCCGACAGGCGTAGGCGATGGATAACAGGTTGATATTCCTGTACCACCTAGTATCGTTTTAATCGATGGGGGGACGCAGTAGGATAGGCGAAGCGTGCTGTTGGAGTGCACGTCCAAGCAGTAAGGCTGAGTGTTAGGCAAATCCGGCACTCATAAGGCTGAGCTGTGATGGGGAGAGGAAATTGTTTCCTCGAGTCGTTGATTTCACACTGCCGAGAAAAGCCTCTAGATAGATAACAGGTGCCCGTACCGCAAACTGACACAGGTAGTCAAGATG
>NZ_JBFREA010000069.1:0-505 GCF_052114065.1 Specibacter sp. RAF43
GAGGTATGGAACGATTTTGTTGTGTAAATCAAATTAACTATATTCAAATGAATCCGTTAGAAGCCAAATTTAAAACGAGCGCTCTAAGATCATGGAAAACTGATCAGGCAGATGCTCATAAGCTTGCTTGTTTAGGACCGACGCTTAAACAAACAGACAGCTTACCTATACATGAGTTAATATTCTTTGAATTAAGAGAACGCGTCCGTTTTCATCTAGAAATCGAGAATGAACAAAATCGACTTAAATTTCAGATCCTTGAATTACTCCATCAAACATTCCCTGGTTTAGAAAGATTGTTTAGTAGTCGATATTCAATCATTGCACTCAACATCGCAGAAATCTTTACTCATCCAGACATGGTTCTTGATATCGACAAGGAGGTACTGATTACACATATATTCAATTCTACAGATAAGGGAATGTCAATGGATAAAGCTACAAAATATGCACTTCAATTAAGGGTGATTGCTCAAGAAAGCTATCCTARTGTCGATAGACATTC
>NZ_JBFREA010000070.1:0-476 GCF_052114065.1 Specibacter sp. RAF43
GCCGCCTTCGCCGCCGGGGAACCGCTGCGCCTGGCCGGGCAGGCAGGTGCCCCTGGCGTACGGGGCCGAGGACATCCTCCTGCACCCGCGCACGATCCTGCCCCGCCACACCAACGCCGTGACGTTCACCGTCAGCGACGACGCCGGGGCGGTCCTGCACACGGCGACGTTTTACTCCGTCGGCGGCGGCTTCATCGTCCGCGACGACGCAGACCCCGCGACAGACACCGGGACGGACACCGCGGCCCCGGCCGGGACGGCCCCGGCAGGAACGGAGGAGGCGGATGCGCGGCCGTACCCCTTCACCACGGCCGCGCAGCTGCTCGGGCACTGCGCGGCGACCGGGGGCTCCTTTAGCTCGGTGATGCTCGCCAATGAACTGGCCACCCGCACCGAGGCGCAGGTCCGTGCCGGGCTGCTGCACATCCGCGACGTCATGGAGGACTGCAAGAACGCCTCCCTGACCCGGGAGGGGC
>NZ_JBFREA010000071.1:0-436 GCF_052114065.1 Specibacter sp. RAF43
CGGCCGCGGCCGCGCCCACACCCTCCTGGATCAGGCCACCACCCTGGCCACGCAACTGCCCGCCACCGCCGCCCTACACAACCAGGGCCTACTCGATGAACTCCGCCTCCACGCCATCCACCGCGGCCTGGAAAACGTCCCCCCAACGCTCCTGCCCACCCTCGAACCCCTCTTCCTGCCCCACGCCGCCCGCATGAACCCCGCCGCCCTGACCCGCACAATCCGTCGCCTGGCCCAGGACCACAACCCCGAATCCCTCACCACCCGCCACGGACGCGCCCGCAAGAACCGCACCGTCTGGTTCACCCCTCTGCCCGACGGCATGGCCCAACTCGGCGCCACCCTGGACGCCGTGATCGCCAAATCCCTCTACGACTCCCTGGACCTCTGGGCCCGCACCGCCCAACACCAGGGCACCCCCAGCACCGCCACCACC
>NZ_JBFREA010000072.1:0-434 GCF_052114065.1 Specibacter sp. RAF43
CTGGAGATTGACTTTAATGCCGTTGCGGAGGCCGCCGCGGCGGTGTTTGCGGAGAACGGCTATGAGGGCGTCTCCATTGACGCGGTGGCCGAAAAGCTCGATATTTCCCGGGCGACGCTGTACCGCACGGTTCCCACCAAGTCGCATCTGATGGGCATACTTTTCGAGCGGGCCACGGAGGAGCTGAATCTGTCTGCGACGGCGCTTGTGGCCCAGGACCGGGATCCGGAATCGACGCTGCTGGCCCTGATCCGGTTGCAGATCGGCACGGCTGTCCAGCTGCGCCAGTATATGAACGTCTTCTTTGGCGGTGCGGGCCTGTCTCCCGAGATGTATGCGAGATGGCGTGCCTGGACGAGGGACTACGAGCGGGTGTGGATCGGGGTGGTCGGCAGGGCCATGGATGCGGGCGTCATTCCCGTGGACGATCCTGT
>NZ_JBFREA010000073.1:0-434 GCF_052114065.1 Specibacter sp. RAF43
TTATTATCAGTAGCATCTCCAATAGTCTCTTTGATATTTCCTTTTGCTTGTTCGAATTTTTCTTCGCTCATTTTCTATTCCTCCTAAATAATCAATGTCTACAATACAATTCTATTATTCAAATACCCTTTTTAAAAGTGAAATCATATCCTTTTTTATCCCATGCATTAAACCTTGTATTATCCCATGTATACAAAATGATTWATGTATTACTCCTTTTCATTTARWATATCAAAAACTATCCTACAGATAGACTACTCAAAAAATGAGTAGTCTTTTTATTTTGCATTTTAAGCCCTTTCTAGGACATTTAATCATTCCACGTATAAAAATGACTAAAAACTTTTTTTGTTCAACAGAGAGGCTATAAATCATTTTAAAATTTATTTCTCAACACTTTCAGAAAAAAATATGTTTTTTTATTTTAATTATCC
>NZ_JBFREA010000074.1:0-421 GCF_052114065.1 Specibacter sp. RAF43
GGGGCGCTTCAGCGAGGCCGGGATCACGCACCCGGCCGGGGTGCTCACCGGGTCCCTGCTGCTTAGCGGCGCCGAGGCGAACCGGCGCCTGCGCCTGGCCGAGGCCCTGCTGCCGGTCACCGACCCGCTCAGCGCCCGCACCGCCGCCCCCGCCCGCCCGGTGCTCGGTGCGGCGTTCTTTGCCGGGGAGCTGTCCGCGGAGCGGGCCCTGCTGGTGGCCGGCTTCACCGCCGATGCCGGCCACCTGGTGCGGGCCGGGCGCGTGTCGGCCGCTACCGCCSGGGAGCTGGAGCGGACCCTGACCGGGTACGCGCGGGAGGAATCCCCGGACTTCCTGCGCCGCCTGGGCACCCGGGCCCTGGCGCTGCTGGATCCCGACGGGCAGCAACCCACGCACGGGGAACTGCTCGCCAGGCAGGGC
>NZ_JBFREA010000075.1:0-421 GCF_052114065.1 Specibacter sp. RAF43
AGGCCCTGCCTGGCGAGCAGTTCCCCGTGCGTGGGTTGCTGCCCGTCGGGATCCAGCAGCGCCAGGGCCCGGGTGCCCAGGCGGCGCAGGAAGTCCGGGGATTCCTCCCGCGCGTACCCGGTCAGGGTCCGCTCCAGCTCCCCGGCGGTCTCGGCCGGAACGCGCCCGGCCCGCACCAGGTGGCCGGCGTCGGCGGCGAAGCCGGCCACCAGCAGGGCCCGCTCCGCGGACAGCTCCCCGGCAAAGAACGCCGCGCCGAGCACGGGCCGGGTGGGGGCGGCGGTGCGGGCGCTGAGCGGGTCGGTGACCGGCAGCAGGGCCTCGGCCAGGCGCAGGCGCCGGTTCGCCTCGGCGCCGCTAAGCAGCAGGGACCCGGTGAGCACCCCGGCCGGGTGCGTGATCCCGGCCTCGCTGAAGCGCC
>NZ_JBFREA010000076.1:0-387 GCF_052114065.1 Specibacter sp. RAF43
GGCTCTTCTTCTGACGTATCCGTGGGTTAGTTTCGGCCTGGGAGGGCGGGTTTGTGGCCTCCCAGGCTGAGCATGGCTAGGGCGATGAGGGCTTCGGGTTTCTTGAAGCCGAAGGCGACGCGGGTGATGAGTCTGATCTTGGTGTTCATGGATTCGATGAGGCCGTTGGAGAGTCCGTGCTCGATGGCTGCCAGGATGTTGGTGCGCTGGGCGGTGATGGTTCGTTGGAGTTTGACGAAGGACGGGAGCCTGCAGCGCCGGGCCCAGGCGACCCAGGTATCGAGGGCTTCGCCGGCGTCCTCGGGGGGCAGTTTGAAGATGGTGCGCAGGCCTTCCTTGAGGTAGTAGGCGCGGGCGAGGTCCGGGTTGGTTTGCACGATCCAGGCG
>NZ_JBFREA010000077.1:0-386 GCF_052114065.1 Specibacter sp. RAF43
ACAACCCCGGGCAGCTACACCGTGACCGGCACGAACGGCACCGCCACCGGTACCGCGACCCTCACCGTCACCGCCGGCGCCCTGCACCACCTGGTGCTCGCCCCCGCYACAGGGACGATCGTGGCCGGTGGCACYCGGGCGTTCACAGCGGAGGGCTTCGACTCCTTCGGCAACTCTTTGGGCGATGTCACCGCCGYCACCGAGTTCACCGGTCCCRCCGGYATCACCTGCGAGGACGCCGYCTGCACGACAACAACCCCGGGCAGCTACACCGTGACCGGCACGAACGGCACCGCCACCGGTACCGCGACCCTCACCGTCACCGCCGGCGCCCTGCACCACCTGGTGCTCGCCCCCGCYACAGGGACGATCGTGGCCGGTGGCAC
>NZ_JBFREA010000078.1:0-383 GCF_052114065.1 Specibacter sp. RAF43
TCAGCCGGCAACCAATCCCGGATATCCGGGGGCAAAAGGAACGGCGTCTCACGATCAACACGGCGATAATCTCGGGCCATGCTCCATTCTTAAACACCACCCACAACAAAACCGGCACCGCCACACCCAAAAAGCAACAGGCTCAAATCGCCCCATTTTCGACATCTATTGCGGGTCAGCTTCCGACGGGAGGGTGGCGGCGGCCTCGAGGACGGTCCAGCGCTGCACGGCGGCGGACAGGAGTCGGGGCTCCGGCCCTTCGAGTTCGGCCGCGGTCTCGCGCACCAGCCGGGCCGCCGTGGCGCGCGCCGGGCCGGGCAGCCGGGCGTCCCGCGCGGCCCCGGCCAGGTACCGGCACAGGATGCCGGTGAACAGCCCGCCGT
>NZ_JBFREA010000079.1:0-372 GCF_052114065.1 Specibacter sp. RAF43
GCATTTATTATAGTTTCACATGATCGCGCTTTTTTAGATAACTTGTGTACTACTATATGGGAAATTGAAGAAGGAAGAATAACTGAATATAAGGGGAATTATAGTAACTATGTTGAACAAAAAGAATTAGAAAGACATCGAGAAGAATTAGAATATGAAAAATATGAAAAAGAAAAGAAGCGATTGGAAAAAGCTATAAATATAAAAGAACAGAAAGCTCAACGAGCAACTAAAAAACCGAAAAACTTAAGTTCATCTGAAAGCAGAATAAAAGGAACAAAGCCATACTTTGCAGGTAAGCAGAAGAAGTTACGAAAAACTATAAAATCTCTAGAAACCAGACTAGAAAAACTTGAAAGCGTCGAAAAGAGA
>NZ_JBFREA010000080.1:0-365 GCF_052114065.1 Specibacter sp. RAF43
ACCGGACATAATTTAGACTTACAAAACCATGTTTTATAAAGTTTTAAATACCCTTCATCAGTCGGCTTAAATTCTAAGACGTTACCACATTGTTTTACGTTAAAAGCCTTTTTAATTTTTAAAATTTCTGGACATAATTTAGACTTACAAAACCATGTTTTATAAAGTTTTAAATACCCTTCATCAGTCGGCTTAAATTCTAAGACGTTACCACATTGTTTTACGTTAAAAGCCTTTTTAATTTTTAAAATTTCTAGTATATCAGCATAACTTACATTGTCGATTTTCTTCTCTCTCCATGGGCGTCGTTTCCCATTTTTAGACATATCTTTCAATGTTTCAGTATCTTGATTTTCGTCTATATA
>NZ_JBFREA010000081.1:0-361 GCF_052114065.1 Specibacter sp. RAF43
GAGTATATAACGGATCTTTTATCCAGTTTTGTTTCTTTCGTCGTGTTATAACTTGAAATCGATACAAAACCAAATATAAATGTAACTAATGCTATACCGACAATAACAATAAATGGCACTCTCCAACTTGCATTGTCAATGATTAAACCAGTAAATGTAGGTCCAATTGCAGGTGCAAATTGTATAACTAATCCTGCAAGTCCCATTGCAAATCCACGGTGTTCTTTGGAGAACAATGTAAACAATGTAAATTGCATTAATGGCATGAGTATACCTGCACCGACAGCTTGAATTACCCGTGCAATCATGAGCACGCCAAAATTAGGTGCAATAGCAGCAACGATAGACCCTATCAGAAATG
>NZ_JBFREA010000082.1:0-356 GCF_052114065.1 Specibacter sp. RAF43
TGAGGATAATGCTATATTTTTACTTTAACACTTATTTATTTTCATCTCATCCAAAACCATTAAAAATAGTCACTCAATTATTGAGTGACTATGGGTTGGTAGAAGAACTATTTCATGTTAAAAGAATTAATGATGTTTGAGAATTATATTTTCACTTTAACATTTATTTAATCATAGTGCATTCAAAAGTATTTAACGATGAGATTTTTTGGCTTTTTTGAAACGAGTTTCTTCTTGTCTTGATAATATAAGTATTTTGACATAGGTTTATAAATACCAAAAAGCTTGGTCATAATAGACCAAGCTTTTTGATAGTGTTATATTAATAACAAAATAAAAAAGAAGTCGCTCACTCC
>NZ_JBFREA010000083.1:0-349 GCF_052114065.1 Specibacter sp. RAF43
GATATTAAAAAGTTCGGGGCAATTTGCGATATTAAAAAGTTCGGGGCAATTTGCCCCTCACAAATTCAAAAGACAAAAAGGAAACCCACCACATTTGTGGTGGGTTTTTATTATTTAAAAAAGTAATAAGTGATATAACTTTAATGCWTTATTCCAATTGCTTTATTGACRTTGAGCCTCGGAACCCTTAACAATCCCTAAAMTTGTCGAMTCGTCGGYTTMATAGCTCACRCTATSCCGACATTCGTCKMMACAGTTTARTTAAGGGTTCTTCTCAATSCTCAATAAATTTTCTCGGCATAAGCGCATGTGCTATTCTTCATTTTCCATATCTTTTACAACCTTTAAT
>NZ_JBFREA010000084.1:0-342 GCF_052114065.1 Specibacter sp. RAF43
AAATTCGAAACCAGCTAAAAAACCATCCACCACCACAGGGGCGGCAGCAGACGATCCAATAACCAATCAACAAACAATTGGTATCAATAAAACTTGGCACACTATTGAGTTCTCAAACAACAACCACACCCGACCAACACACCCGAAACCCAACACACAATTCCGTGGCGATCAGCGCCGGAGCAACTTCTCAAATATACCCGACCCCGCCCGGCAACGCAAACCACAAACCGTGACCCACACCACCAAACCACCGACACAAACCACCCACAACAGGCAACCCACACCGGAGAATCGGCACCCCAACGAACCGGGGCAACTCGAAAAACAATACACACCTTT
>NZ_JBFREA010000085.1:0-327 GCF_052114065.1 Specibacter sp. RAF43
TAGTCATGCGGCTTGATGCTCTTTCTCTGATCGGAACAGGTGCATTCGGCCGTATGCGGCCGGTACCAGTCCGGGGAGAAGTCACTGTCGGAGCAGAACTGTGATGGGTCACACCCCAGTTAGGGTGGACAGTCTTCTGATCAAGCTACCGTTAGTGGGCCGGGTAAGTGCCAGCCGCCCACCAGCAGGAACAGACAATTCTGCCCAATGACACCTGAGGGTCAGTTTTTCATTGAGTCATGTTCTTGGTGGCGGGTGGGCCTAGTACTTACCTTGCCAGCTGATCCCAGACCAGCCACTACAAGACTCACAGTTTTTCATGGCCGC